>CAUWMY010000010.1:0-45724 GCA_963560155.1 uncultured Collinsella sp. | reverse complement strand
AGCGCTTGACTGGCAGTCAAGAGGTCAGGGGTTCGATCCCCCTCGTCTCCACCCATGAAGTTTAAGCCAGAGTTTTATACTCTGGCTTTTTTATTAACGTACGTTGAAATTGCGCTTCGAAACAAAAGGGATCGCCTCTGGCGAACGTTTCCGATGCATTGAACTCCTTTGCGGCGGCCCGCTCATTAAACAAAGGACAAAAGCCCAGGAACTGTTCAATGAACTCATCGTGCAAGCCGTCCCAAATCATCAAAACGTTCGCCAGAGACGACCCTTTGAATTAAAGGCGGCTGGAGCGGACGATCCTGGTCCTCATTCGTTCAAAATCATCTGCCGCATTCTCAATCGAGATCGATGGTTGTATTAATTTCAGATAGGAGCTCCTGGCATGAACTTTGACAATGCGGAGGCCATGCTCCGCCTCAAATCAAAAAGGGTGCGAAGATCGTACCTTCGCACCCTGGACAAACTCCAAACGGCGACAGCGCGCGGCGGTCGCGGGCAGAGCCTTTAACGACGCTGGGAGATCACGAGCTCGGCGACCTTCTTCGCGACCTCGTCGATGGCGACGTCCTCGCGCTCACCCGTGGCACGGTCCTTGAGCTCGACCGTACCGTTCTTGAGACCGCGCTTGCCCAGCACGATCTGGTACGGGAAGCCCATGAGGTCGTTATCGGCGAACTTGACACCGGGACGGATGTCGCGGTCGTCAACGATAACCTCGACGCCGGCCTCGCACAGCTCAGAGGTCAGTCGATCGCACACCCCAGCGCACTCCGGAATCGTGGGGTCGAGAGGCATGATGGAGACCTCGTACGGCGCGATGGAGACGGGCCAGATGATGCCGTGTTCGTCGTGATGCTGCTCGACGGAAGCAGCGAGCGTGCGGGACACGCCCACGCCGTAGCAACCCATCAAGAAGGGTTTCTCGACGCCGTCCTCATCGGCGAACGTGGCGCCCATGGCCTCGGAATACTTGGTTCCCAGCTGGAACACCTGCGAGACCTCGATACCGCGTGCGCCATCGAGCGGAGCGCCGCAATGCGGACACGGATCGCCTGCGACGACGGTGATAAGGTCCTCCCACGCATCGGGCTCAAAGTCGCGGCCGGGGCAGGCGCCGGTGAAGTGGTAATCGACCTCGTTCGCACCGCACGCCCACTTCTTGGAATCGCGCAGGGTGGCATCGCAAACGAGACGGATGCCCTCGGGCAGGTTCACCGGCCCGATGAATCCCTTATGGAGGCCGTAACCCTCGAGCTCCTCATCGGTCATCATGCGATATCCCTCACCGAAGAGGTGCTCGGCCTTGCAATCGTTGAGCTCGTGGTCGCCCGGGACGATGGCGACGACGGGATTGCCCTGGGCGTCGATGATGGCGAGGGACTTGCGCGTGCCGTTCTCGGGGAATCCGAAGAACTCGGCGACGGCGGCGATCGTACCCATACCGGGAGTATGGACCTTCAGCAGGGTGCCATCACCGGGACCCTCAGTCACGACGACCTGGGTGGAAGCGGCCTCATCGTCCGCAGCGTAGCCGCAGGCATCGCAGTAGACGAGCGCGGCCTCGCCGGCGTCGGCGAGTGCCATGAACTCGACGGAGGTATCGCCGCCAATCTGACCGGAGTCAGCCACGACGGGCAGGGCCTTGAGACCGCAGCGCTCGCAGATGTTCGCATAGGCCTGCTTCATATCGTCGTAGGTCTCCTGCAGGGACTCCTGCGTGGCGTTGAAGGAGTAGCCGTCCTTCATGATGAACTCACGGCCGCGCATGAGACCGAAGCGGGGGCGCATCTCATCGCGGAACTTATCCTGGATCTGATACAGGTTCACGGGGAGCTGCTTATAGCTCTTGAGCTCGTTCTTGATGAGGTCGGTGACCGTCTCCTCATGCGTGGGGCCGAGCACGAACTCGCGCTCATGACGGTCGGCGAAGCGCATGAGCTCGGGGCCGTACACGTCGTAGCGACCCGAGTCGCGCCACACCTGGGCGTCGACCATGATGGGCATGAGCAGCTCCTGGGCGCCGGCGGCGTCCATCTCATCGCGCACGATGCCCTCGATCTTGCGCAGGGAGCGCCAAGCGAGCGGCAAATAGCTGTAGAGACCGGCGGCCTGCTTGCGGATCATGCCGGCGCGCAGCATCAGACGATGGCTGGCGAGCTCGGCCTCCGACGGGTCCTCCTTGAGCGTAGGGGCATACAGATTGGACATCTTCATCGCACGGGCCTTAGACACAGCGACCTCCTTATATCAATTGCGTCAAACGCTTCGATAATACCAGCTAATGCGCGGGAATCTTGTCTGGCTGTAGAGTAATCACAGCTCGGGTCCAGACATATTTCCGCAAGGCGTTTTTGTGATGCCGAAAGCGAACCACGCCTGAAGAAATTATGTCTGGACCGGAGCGGTGGGATTGATCAGAGCCTGTCGATCTCCTCCATGAGCGCATCCACGATCTGCTCCTCGGGAACCTTGCGGATAACCTCGCCATGACGGAAGACCATACCGATGCCCCGGCCACAGGCAACGCCCACGTCGGCATCGCTCGCCTCGCCGGGGCCATTCACCACGCAGCCCATCACGGCGACCGAGATGGGCTTGG
This sequence comes from uncultured Collinsella sp., assembly GCA_963560155.1. GTDB lineage: Bacteria > Actinomycetota > Coriobacteriia > Coriobacteriales > Coriobacteriaceae > Collinsella. The sequence goes on along the minus strand of CAUWMY010000010.1, from coordinate 43,119 downwards.
TGCACCCCTTGAGCCTCTCCCCCACCTCTTCGGCCAATCCGATCAGATCGACCTGCGTGCGACCGCACGTCGGGCAGCTCACGAGCTCGGGGCCGCGACGGCGAAGCCCGAGCGCCTGCAAGATGCCCCAGCACACCGGTGGCTCCTCTACGGGGTCCGCGGTGAGACTCACACGCATGGTGTCGCCGATGCCCTCGGCGAGCAGCACGCCGAGGCCGACGGCGCTCTTGATGGTCCCCTGTTGCACGGTACCCGCCTCGGTGACGCCGAGATGCAGAGGGATGTGGGGAAGCTCGCGGGAAAGGGCGCGATATGTCTCGATCGTGGTGGGAACGCTATGCGCCTTGGCGGAGAGCACGATGTTCTCGAACCCGCGCTTCTCGAAGTGCTCGACGAATTCGAGGGAGGACGCGACGAGCTTCTCAGGTTGGGTGAGGCCGTCGCGCTCCGCGATTCTCTTATCGAGCGAGCCCGCGTTGACACCGATGCGGATGGCGGCACCCGCCTCCCCAGCGGCATCGATGACCGAGTCAACGCGATCCCAATCGCCGATGTTGCCGGGATTGATGCGCAGCTTGGCAGCGCCCGCCTTCACGGCGCCGATGGCGAGTCGATAATCGAAGTGAATATCCGCAACGATCGGAACGGGCGATTCGGCGCAGATGCGCGCGAAGGGGCCGAGCGCCTCCTTGGAAGGGACCGTGACACGGACCAAATCGCAACCGGCATCAACCAGCGCGCGCACCTGGGCGAGGGTCGCATCGGCGTCGATAGTAGGCGTGCACGTCATGGACTGCACGACGACCGGCGCGCCGCCGCCGATGGGAACTGAGCCGACCAAAACCTGATGCGTGCGTTCGCGGGCGAACCCCTGCATGGCACTCCCCTTTCGAAAGGCGCTAGAAGAACCGGATGATATCCGAACCCAACATATAGATGAACAGCAGGCCGAACAAGCCGATTCCGACCATGGAGATGATCGTCTGGACCTTGACCGGGACCTTGCGACGCGTGACCGCCTGAACAGCCTCGATCACGAGTTTGCCGCCATCCAGAGGCGGGATCGGCAGCAGGTTCATGAAGCCGAGCGAGAACGAGATGAGCGCGGCGAAATTCAGGAAGGTGGCGGCTCCCTCGGCTGCCGCCTGGGCCGACATGACCGAGATGCCGACAACGGACGTGGAGTTGTCGAGCACCTCCATCGTATGGTGCGGGTTGAGCAGGCTGCCGACGGATTGCGCGGTGGCGACAATATTGTCGACGGCGATCTGACAGGATTGCAACGGGTTGAGCCGGACCACCTGCGTGGGGACGTTGATGCCGATCATGCCGTCCTCATCGAAGGAGACCTCGATGGTGAGGAAGGCCCCGTTTTCGCGCGCCCAGGAATCGGACCCCGCGTAATCATCGAAGGGAAGGCGATCGAAGGCGGCATCGATGTCGTTGGGGCGCCACACATCGAGCTCGACTGCGCCCTCATGATCGACGGCATCGAAGGCGTCGAGCATCCCGAGCCAGGAATCGACGCGCTCGCCGTTCACGGCGAGGACGCGATCGCCTTGCCGCAACCCCGCTTGTTCGGCCGGGGAATCCGCCACGATCTCGCCGAGCACGTTGGCATCGACGGGAGTTGAGACGCCCAATGCGGAATACACCGCGATAACGAGCAGGAATCCCGTGAAGATATTCACCGCGATACCGGCGACGAGCATGAACGCACGGGCCCAGAACCCCTTGCCGACATATGTGTGCGAACGCTCGAGTTCGAAGAACTCCTCATCCGACATCGGCGGGATCCACGGCTCGCCCTCGGCGGTCGCATGAGCGCGATCGAATGCGCGCCCGTCGTAGACCGTATGACCCTTCGGATCGCGGGGGACCGCGGCGAACGCGCGCGGGAACCCGGTCTGCGAGTCCCCCTCGCCCTGCTCGCGCTCCGCATCATCCGGAACGGGGACGATGGACCCCCACCCGTACAGAAGAGAGCAGGCATCCTGAACCTCATCAAGCGCGAGCCCGAGCTCCTCGGAGACCACTTCGAGATCCACAGTTCCATGGCGATGGATGCATGCCAGAACCTCAGGTGCGCTGGGAACCTCGGTGGGATCCATGCCGCAAATCTCGGCATACCCGCCCAAAAGAATCGGGGTCACACCGAATTTTGTGCCGATGCGCTTGGACACATGATGGATATTGAAGCGACACGGCATGCCCAAGAAGAACTCGAGCACACGAACCCCGCACGCACGGGCGGCGAGGAAATGCCCGCCCTCATGCACGAACACGAGAACGGAAAGAAGCAGAAGGCCCCAAAAAATGGGGCCGAGAAATCCGTGAAGAGCGTCCATAAGATCCAAACTCATCAGAAGCGAGACGAGATGACGTCGCGGGCGCGGGCGCGGGCCCATGCATCGACGTCCGCAAGCTGTTCAAAGGATGAAACGGCCTGGCAGTCGTGCGCGTCCATGCAACTCTCGACGACATCGGCGATGCCGGTGAACGTGCAAGAATCATGCAGGAACGCATCGACCGCGACCTCGTTCGCCGCGTTCAGTACGCATGGGAGGGTACCCCCCTGCCTGCCCGCGATTTCAGCGAGCTTGAGGCAGCGAAAGGAATCCATATCCGGGGCTCCGAACGTGAGCTGCGCAAGCTCGCGGAAGTCGACGCGAGGTGCGGGAGTGGCCCAACGCTCGGGATACGAGAAGGCGTACTGGATGGGAATGCGCATATCCGAAGCGCCGAGATGAGCCATGACGGAGCCGTCGGTGAACTCGACCATGGAATGGATCTTCGACTCGCGCTGAATGAGGACGTTGATGCGATCGAGGTCCATATCGAACAAATGCATCGCCTCGATGCGCTCAAGCCCCTTATTCATGAGCGTGGCGGAATCGATGGTAATCTTGGCCCCCATGTTCCACGTCGGATGGGCCAACGCGTCGTGACGGGTTACGCCCGCGAGCTCGTCGAGAGAGCGACCGTAGAACGGACCGCCGGAGCACGTGAGCCAGATGCAATGCGCCTCGCGCGGATTCTCCCCGAGAAGGCATTGGAAGATCGCGCCATGCTCCGAGTCAACGGGGAGCATCTGACCCGGGGCGACCATCGGCATGAGCAGATCGCCGCCGACGACCAGGGATTCCTTGTTGGCGAGAGCAAGGCGCCTGCCGCTCTTCAAAACGGCATGGCTGGCCGAGAGCCCAGCGGCGCCGACGATGGCGACGAGCACGACATCGATGTCCTCGAGCTCGGCGAGCTCTTCGGCGGCGCGAGCTCCGGTGTGAAGCGTGCAATCGGCGGGAAGCTCGGAAAGGACGGCATCGCCAGCGTGGTCTGCCGATGTGACCGCGACGTGGCGTACGCGATGCTCGATGGCGAAGCGCACGAGGTCCTCGGTCTTGGAATGTGCGCTCAGCGCAGCGACCTCGAGCTTATCGGCGTGCTGACGACAGACATCCAATGCCTGCGTGCCTATGGACCCGGTGCAGCCGAGGATGGCCACGCGCGTGCGCAAAGAATCGTCCCGGGCGCCCATTAGAGAACACCGCCGAGGTGAAGCATGATATACGCGGTGATGACGCCGACGATCAGCGAATCGGATCGGTCAAGCATGCCGCCGTGACCGGGAATGAGGTTGCCGGAATCCTTCACGCCGACGCCGCGCTTGATGCGGCTCTCGAGCAAATCGCCGAAAACGCCCATGATGGATACGACGACGCCGCACAGGACGGCGAACCAGAGATCGATCTCATAGAGCCCGGTCCACCAAATGATGACCCATACGGCGATCGCACCGAGAAGCCCGCCGAAAAAGCCCTCCCAGCTCTTTTTGGGGGAGATCTTCGGCACCATCTTATGCTTGCCGAAACGGCTGCCAACCATGTATGCGAAAGAGTCCGAGAGCCAAAGTGAGGCACAGACGCCGATGGAGAGCAACGCCCCCTCCCAGCCGGGAATCGCCTCGCGCAGCAACACGATGGCGGAAAGCATATAGCCGGTGTAGATGGCGCCGAAAGCCGTGACGGCGACATCGGCGATACGCGTACGCGGGTTCTGCACATACCAAAGCCCGAGCAGCAACACGAGCAGGAAGTTGATGACCGTGAGCCAGACGGGATCGACGAGCACCGAAAGCGGGAACAACACCGAGGCGATGAGACCGACGAACTCGTTGGGGACCTTCCCGTCGCGCCGCATCATGCGATAGAACTCATAGCAGCACAACACGGACATGAGAGAGGCGAACACCGCCGTGGGAACAACGCCCAGAACAAGCGACCCGATGAAGAGCACCGCATACACGATGCCGGCGCCGGCGCGGACCATGAACGAATGAAGGCGACCGGAAGACTTCTCGGCCGCCGCTGCCTCGGTTGTAGTTTCCTTCGAATCCAAGATGAGCTCCTTGAAACGCTCTGCCCCTACGCTTGGGACAATCCGCCGAATCGGCGGTCGCGACCCTGATACGAGGCGATGGCGCGGACAAGCCCCCATCGATCGAAATCGGGCCAATAGGTGTCGGTGATGTAAAACTCGGAATAGGCAATCTGCCATAACAGGTAGTTCGAAACGCGCATCTCGCCGGAAGTGCGAATGACCAGTTCGGGGTCGGGCAGCCCGCCGGTGTAAAGGCTATCGGCGACCAGCTTGTCGTCGATTGAATCGATGGAGATATCGCCGGCCACAGCGGCTTCGGCGATGCGCCTGACTGCCCTGGTGATCTCCGCCCTGCCTCCATAGTTGACGGCGAGGGCGAGCGTCATCCCCGTGTGATCACTAGTCTCGGCAAGACCGTATTCGAAGACGTCACGGGTCTTCTTGGGGAGCGCGGAGATGTCGCCCAGGAACTCGACGCGTACGTTCTCGCGCTTGAGCAGTGGAAGCTCATCGACGAAGGTCTTGGCGAACAGATGCATCAGCAGGTCGACCTCGGCTTTGGGCCTATTCCAATTCTCCGTGGAGAACGCATAGGCCGAAAGGACGTCGACACCCATGCGGACGCAGGCGGTGATGACCTCCTGAAGCGAGACGATGCCCGCTTTATGGCCCTCTCCCCTGCCGAGGCCCCGTGCGGTGGCCCAGCGGCCGTTGCCGTCCATGATGCAGGAGATATGGCGCGGGATGCGCGCCATATCGATATCTGCGATTGAGATGTCATCGGGATGCTCGGCGAAGAATTCGTTGAGCTTTTCGATGTCATAGTTCATGGCTAGATCTCCATGACCTCGGCCTCTTTGGCCTTCAGAAGCTCCTCGACGCGAGCGACATATTCATCGGTCGCCTTCTGGACCTTCGCCTGCTCGCGACGGACGTCGTCCTCGGTGAGCTCCTCATCGCGCTCGAGCTTGTTATTGGCGTCGCGACGGGTGTTGCGTATGGCGATCTTGGCATGCTCGGCGAGCTCGCGGCACTCCTTGACCAGCTCGCGACGGCGCTCCTCCGTGGGAGCCGGGAACGGCAGGCGCACGACGATGCCATCGGAGTTTGGGGTGATGCCCAGGTCGGAAGCGGTGACCGCCTTGACGATCGCGTTGACGAGGGCCTTGTCCCAGGGCTCGATGACCAGCATGTGAGCCTCGGGCACCTTGACGGCGGCGACTTGGGTGATGGGGGTGGCGACGCCGTAATAATCGACCGTGATATCGGACAGCACGTTGGCGTTGGCGCGGCCGGTGCGGACCTTGGCGAAGTTGTGCTTCAGGCTCTCGATGGCCTTGTCCATGTTCTGACGGATATCGGACATGTCTTACTCCTCTTCCATGACGACGGTGCCGACGGGCTCGCCCGCCAGGGCGCGCTTGATATTGTCATCCCCATCGATGTTGAGGACGATGATGGGCATATGGTTATCCTGGCACAGGGCGGTGGCGGTGGAGTCCATGACCTGCAGGCCGCGAACGAGCACCTCATGGTAGCTGATGCTGTCGAAACGGACCGCGTCCTCGTTCTTGACCGGGTCCATGTCGTACACACCGTCGACCTTAGTTGCCTTGAGCAGGCAGTCGGCACCGATCTCACAGGCGCGCAGGGCGGCCGCGGTGTCAGTGGTGAAATAGGGGTTACCCGAACCGGCAGCGAAGATGACGACGTCGCCCTTCTCAAGGCTGCGCATCGCGCGGCGGCGGATGTAGGGCTCGCAGACCTCGTTCATCTGGATACCGCTCATGACGCGGCAGGGGCAGTCGATGCGCTCGATGGCGTCCTGCAAAGCAAGAGCGTTCATGACCGTGGCGAGCATGCCCATGTAGTCGGCCTGGGCGCGCTCCATACCCTCGGCGGAACCTGCGACACCGCGGAAGATGTTGCCGCCGCCGACGACGACGGCGACCTCGATGCCCTCGTCATGCAGCTGCTTGACCTGGGCGGCCATGCGCTCTACGATCGCCGGATCGATGCCGTAATCGGCGCCGCCCATCAACGCCTCACCGGAGATCTTGAGAAGAACGCGTTTGTACTGGTAATCGGACAAGGATGCCTCCTTAGTACGGGATTGTTCCCATTCTAGCAGGGATGAAGAACACGCATCGCCTTCGCTTGGCAGCACATGAAAAAGCAGGCCGCGGGAGAGTTCCCACGACCTGCATACACTAGCTCATTGCGAAATTACTCGCCGCAAACCAGACGATCGAAGGCGACGACCCTGACGGTGTCACCAAGCTCCTTGGAGACCTTCTCGGCATAGGCCTTGATGGTCAGGCTGGAATCCTTGATGAACTCCTGCTCATTCAGGACGATGCCCTTGAAGAACTTCTCGAGACGGCCGATGGCCATCTTCTCCTGGATGGCCACCGGCTTGCCGGACTCGGCAGCCTGAGCCTTGTAGATCTCGACCTCGTGGTCGATGACGTCCTGGGCCACGTCCTCGCGGACGGCGGCGATCGGTGCGGTGGCAGCGACCTGCATGGCAACATCATGGGCGAAGGTCTTAAAGGCCTCAGCAGAAGCGGTCTCGGGCTTCTCGAAGGAGAACTCGACGAGAACGCCGATCTTGCCACCCATGTGGATGTAGGAGGCAACGCCACCGGCAGCGGGCTTGCGCACGGCGGTACGGGAGATCTTCATGTTCTCACCGATGACGTGAATCATCTCGGTGAGGGCAGCCTCGACGGTCTCACCGTTCATATCGCAGGCGAGCAGAGCGTCGACATCGGCAGGCTCGTTGTCGCAAACGACCTTGGCGACCTCGGCGGCAAAACCGGTGAACTTGGGGTTGGAGGCGACGAAGTCGGTCTCGCAGGCGACCTCGGCGAGGGCACCCAAGGTACCGTCCTCGGAAATATACGCAGCGACAGCGCCCTCGTTGGTGTCACGGCCGGCCTTCTTGGCGGCGGCGGCGAGACCGTTCTTGCGGAGGACGTCGACGGCGGCGTCCATATCGCCATCAGCCTCGACGAGAGCCTTCTTGCACTCCATCATCGGGGAGTCGGTCATCTCGCGGAGCTGCTTGACCATAGCGGCGGTGATCTGAGCCATGTTCATTCCTTTCGAAGGAGGATAACCAATGGGGTCGAAGGGGATGCTACTCGGCAGTGGCCTCGGTGGCAGGAGCCTCGGCGGCCATCTCGGCCTCGGAGATCTGCTCCTTGCCGGAACCGGCGAGGCAGGCGTCGGCGAACAGCTCGCTCATGAGCTGGATCGCGGAGATGGCGTCGTCATTGCAGGGGATACCGTAGTCGACGACGTCGGGATCGGAGTTGGTGTCGATGAGGGCGACCACCGGGATGCCGAGGCGCTTGGCCTCCTTGATGGCGTTCTCCTCGCGCTTGGTGTCGATGACGAAGAGAGCAGCCGGGGTGCTCTTGAGCTCACGGGCGCCACCGAGGTTGGCCTGCAGCTTGGCGAGCTCCTTGCCCAGGACGGCCTGCTCCTTCTTGCCGCGCAGGGCCATGGAGCCGTCGGCGACCATGCCCTCGAGCTCCTCGAGGCGGTTGATGCGGGAGCGGATGGTCACGAAGTTGGTGAGCATACCGCCGAGCCAGCGCTGGTTGATGTAAGGCATGTTGGCACGCTCGGCAGCGGTCTTCACGGCCTCCTGAGCCTGCTTCTTGGTGCCGACGAAGAGGACTTTGCCACCCTTGGCAGCGGTCTCCTTCAGGAAGGTGTAGGCCTTGTCGGCCTCGACGATGGTCTGCTTGAGATCGAGGATGTAGATGTTGTTGCGCTCACCGAAGATGAACGGCTTCATCTTGGGGTTCCAACGACGGGTCTGGTGACCGAAGTGGCAGCCAGCCTCGAGCAGGGTACGGATGTTGATCTTGGTAGCCATGTTTACCTCCCGGTTTTTCTTTCGCACGGTGTCGACCACTCCGACCACTCGAGCCTGTGCTACCTTAGCCCGAGCACCGCGGCCGGCGTGTAGCCGTGCGTGTGTGATGGAACGTTGCGTATTCGCAACCTGATGCATGTTAGCAGGTCCGACCGCCATTGCCAAGGGCCCACAAACTCTATCCACGAGGATGCGCCTGGGTGACGGCAGACCTCAAACGATCGGGCGTCAGATGGGTGTACACCTGCGTGGTCGACAGGCTCGCGTGGCCGAGGAGCTCCTGGACGCTTCGGAGGTCGGCGCCACCGCCCAACAGCTCCGTCGCGAACGTGTGCCGCATGGCGTGCGGCGTGATGTTCCTGGATATCCCGGCGCGCCTCTTCAGGACGTCGAAACGGTACCGAAGGGCATTGGAGTCCATGGCGCGCCCGCGCGCCGAGATGAACACCGATGCGCAGGAGGGCGCCGCATGGGAAGCGGAGAGCAGCTCGGGCCTCCCCTCCTCGACGTACCGCGCATACACATCGATGGCCCTCTGGTAGACGGGTACGATGCGCTCCTTGGAGCCCTTGCCGAAGAGCCTCACGACCCTCTCAGTCGAATCGACATCCGCGAGCCCCAATCGGGCAAGCTCGGAAATCCTCGCCCCGGTGGCGATGAACAGCTCCAGCATCGCGGCGTCGCGAAGGCCCTCCGACGTCGACAGGTCGGGGGCGCGCATCATCGAGTCGAGCTCATCGGATGTAAGGACATGGGGCAACTCACGGTGCTGTTTGGGCGCCACGGTGGAGAGGGGGACGGAACCGGCGGGGTGACCCTCCATCTCGAGCCACCGAAATAGGGAGCGGATTGCGGATAGATGGGCGGCGACGGTACGCGGCGATCGCCCCTTCAACCGGAACTCGGCAAGATACGCCCTGATATCCCTCGACGAGGGGATCAGCCCGTCCACGCCGTTGGACTCGCACCAATCCGCATAAGCCTCCAAATGCTGCCCGTATGCACGCGACGTCTCGGGCGAAAGCCCTTCGACGCTGGAAATGTAGGCGATATAGTCGTCGATCTCTTCGAGAAGCGCGGCTTGCCGAGCGGAGACGTCCATCTACGCCTCGAATCCAGATCCGAACAGATCGGGGCGAGATGCGATATACGAGCTCAGATCGAAAAGAGCCCGCTCGGAATATGCGGCGTAGCGGTCGCGTTTGCTCCGGCGTTTACCGTCCGCGAGAGGAGGAACGACGCCGAAGTTGACATGCATCGGCTGGTACCCGACGGTCGACGGGGAGGTCGCATATGAGACGAGCGACCCGAAGGCACCGGTCACCGGAAGCGACGCGCGCTCGAGACCGCCGAGATCCGCGAAGGTATTGAGCGCGGCGAACAGCCCCGAGGCGACGGCCTCGGTATAACCCTCCGTACCCGTGATCTGCCCAGCGAGCCGGACCCTCGTTCCCGGCACGGCGAACGAAGGGTCGAGGACATGGGGCGAGTCCACGAACGTGTTGCGGTGCATCACGCCGTACCTAAAGAACTCGGCGTTCTCCAAACCGGGAATCATGCGGAACACGCGCTTCTGCTCGCCGAACGTCAAGTTGGTCTGAAAGCCGACCAGATTGTATGCGGTGCCCTCTGCGTTTTCAGAGCGCAGCTGGACAGCGGCCCAGGGGCGACGGCCTGTTCGAGGGTCGGTGAGGCCCACCGGCTTCATCGCCCCGAACCTGATGGCGTCGTGACCCGTGCGCGCGACCTCCTCGGCGGGCTGGCATGCCTGGAACAGGTCGCGACGCTCGAAATCCTTCAGCACGACGCGTTCGGCTCCCACGAGGGCGTCGATGAAGGCGTCGTACTCATCCTTGGTGAAGGGGGCGTTCAGGTAGTCCCCGCCGGACTCGTCATCGTAGCGCGACTGGCTGAAGACGACATCGCGGTCGATTGTCGTCGCATCGACGATCGGAGCGGCAGCGTCGAAGAACGAGAGCGCATCGCCCCCCACGAGCTCGAGAACGCGGTCGGACAGCTCTGGGGAACAGAGCGGTCCGGCAGCGATAACGCACGGGCCCTCGGGGATCTCCGCAACTTCCTCGCGGACGACCTCGATGAGCGGCCTTCGCGCGACCTCCTGCTCGACCAAGGCCGAGAAGCGCTCGCGATCGACGGCCAGGGCGCCTCCCGCGGGAACCGCCGCCCGCTCCGCGCATTTGATGAGCACGGAACCCATCCTGCGAAGCTCCTCTTTGAGTAGGCCGGCGGCCGAATCGATGCGCGAGGATTTGAACGAATTGGAGCACACGAGCTCGGCCAGCGAACCGGTGTGATGGGCCGGAGAGGTCTTGGCCGGCCTCATCTCGTACAGGCGAACGGGCACGCCGCGATCGGCGAGCTGGCAAGCGCACTCGCTCCCGGAAAGGCCGCCGCCTATGACCGCCACGCACTCAAAACTCATCGTCAGCTCCTCTTGTTCGAATGACCGTCAATTATTCTGCCCTAAGCGCGTGAGCGAGTGAAGCGCGACGGAACTCGGCGTCAACCTTCCATCGACAAGGCGATCGACAAGACCGAGCACCTCAAGCTCGCCGAGTAGCTGCAGACAGGCAAGAGAATCGATGCCCAGGGCAAGGGCGAGCTCATCAGCTCGCATGGGATTCGCCAACAAGATATCCATGGCGCGCCGGCACCTGGCGTCGAGCGCCTCGAATCCGCGGGCATCGGGGCGCGCGAATCTCAGCGTCCCGAATATCCTTGAGATGGCGACCTCGAGGGCCTCCTCATCCGCAATGCAGCACGCGCCGTTACAGATGAGGTAATTCGCCCCTCGGGACTCCGGCGAGAAGATCGATCCCGGGGCCGCCAACAGCTCCCTTCCAAGCTCATCAGCCGTCTCGGCGGTGCTGAAAGTACCGGATGGCAAACCCGCCTCGGCGACGAACGTCGCTCGCGAGAGCGCGGCGATGACCCTGTTGCGTTTTGGAAACGCCCATCTCATGGGCGGTGTACCCCAAGGCTCTATTGAGACGATGCACCCGCCTTGCCGTATTGACCTCTCGATGAGGGCACCGGCGCTGGCAGGATAGACCACATCGGCGCCCGTGCCCAAAACGATGACGTGACGGCCGCCCGAGTCGAGGGCGGCGCGGCCGCCCGCCTGATCGCACCCGCGGGCGGCACCGGATACCACGACGATGCCGGATTCAGCCGCCATGCGACCCGCCATCTCGGCAATAGCGCGCCCGTAAGGAGTGGATTTCCGCGCCCCGATGATCGCGAGCCCGGGGTTGGCCAGCGCCGATGGGTCACCCCTGAGATACAGCGTCACCGGAGGGTCGGGAAGATCCAAAACGGATCGCGGGTACAGCGCATCTCCGATGTGGACCTCGATTCGGTCGTCACGCGTCTCCATCGCCTCTCCTCCCCTGCAGCAAGGACGCCTCCAACAAGTGCGCGGAATCGATCGCATCCGATTCCGCCATATCCGCTATGGTTCGCGCGATGCGCGTCAGCCTCACGATGCCTCTACCCGTGAGGTGCTTTCGCTTCGAGATTTCCAACAGGGAGGACCGGCCCTCATCGGTGAGGTCCTGAGATGCGACCGTCGATTTCGCATCCCCCTGCAATTCCGTCGGCTCATCAGCGTCCATCCCGCGCTCTCGCCATCGCCGGAACTCCCTGCCGCGCATGACATCCGCGCGAAGATCGGCACTCGACCTGCCCTCGGCGCCCCTCACGATCAAATCGGGATCTGGGCGCGCCACATCCAAGATAAGGTCGATTCTATCCGCGAGCGGCCCGGTGAGCTTCGACCGGTAGCGCTCGATCGAGGCCTCGGAGCAACGACAGGGGATTTCGCGGTCCCCAAGGTATCCACAAGGACACGGATTGCTCGCGGCGATAAGTTGAAAACGGGCGGGGAACGTGTACGCGCCGTCGACGCGAACGACGCGAATCGATCCGTCCTCCAAGGGCTGCCTGAGCAACTGGAGGGCATTTGGCGGGAACTCTCCCAATTCATCGAGATACAGAACCCCGCCATGGGCCAGGCTGATCTCACCGGGACGGACGGGGCGACCACCACCGACCAGACCGGCCATCGAGATTGAATGATGGGGGCTCCTGAAGGGCCGTTCACCGCGCAAGAGGAAGTCGATCGGCTCTCCGACAACGGAATGGACGCAGAGCGCCTCTTGCCGCTCCCCCTCCTCGATAGGCGGAAGGATGCCCGTCATCCTGCGTGCGAGCATAGTCTTCCCCGATCCGGGAGAACCCACCATGAGCATGCCGAGCTCCCCCGCCGCCGCGACGGCGATACCCCGTTTCGCGATCTCCTGTCCCACGACATCGCTATAGTCGATAGGAGAAGGTGCAGGCGCCCTCACTGGCCCCGTCGCTTCGTGATTCCTCAAGGCGCGGCCCACGCCGAGTCTCAGGTCCGACAGAAACGCCAGGGTCTTGCACGACACCCCGTGGAACAAGACGCGCGGTCCCCCGAGGCCGCTGACAAAAGACAGCCCCTGATCTCGGGCAAGGAGCTGATATGCGACCTCCCCGTTGACACTGCCCACCGAACCATCGAGACCGAGCTCCCCCACGAACAGATGGTCGTCGAGGCCATCGACGGATATCTGGTTGGAGAGGGCGAGAATCGCCACGGCGATGGGCAAATCCAGCCCCGATCCCGTCTTCCTGACGTCACCGGGTGCCAAACTCACCGTCAGGGCGCATCGCGGGATCTCGAAATCGCACGCACGCAGGGCGCAGCGTATGCGCATGCGCGCCTCGAGAACGGCCGCATCGGCCATCCCGACGATCGTCAGGCCAGGGATGGAGCCCGATGCGGAGATCTCAACCGTGACGGGGAACGCCTCCACGCCGCGAATGCACGCGGCGTGGACGGCGAACACCCTTCCGCGACCAGGCATCAGCGGGCCGTCCAATCGAAAGCGCCGCACAAATGTCTGATCTCCCCGATGTTCGCTGGCTTCAACGTGACGGCTATGACATCAAACCGAATCGAGGGGACGGGATATCGTTCAGCTGCGAAATGATAGGCGATGCGGCGATACCTTCTCTGCTTTTCTGCCGAGACCGCCTCTTCGGGGAACACCTCGGTTCCATCGCGTGAGGACCGCCTCGTCTTGACTTCGACCAAGACGACTTCGTCATCTTCGGCATCGTATGCGACGAGATCCGCCTCTCCCTCCGGACACCGGTAATTCCTCTCGACGACCTCGTATCCCCTTTGCTCGAGATATCTGGCCGCCAGCTCCTCTCCCACCGTTCCCAGCAACTTGTTCGGCAGCCCCGCGCCGTCGGAATCACCGAAGGCGTCCAACTCGCCCGAAAGCATGCGATCGACCACGTCGCGCGCAAGGTCCCTTTGGCTGTTCTTTCCCATAGCCCCTCCTCACATCGGGTGAGAGGAGTATGGACCCGTGCATCCCGGCCCTCTCCAGCAGGAACGGACGAGTCTCTGAAGAATTTCGCACTATGTCTGACCGGCGCGCGAATCCCATGGTACAAGACCTCGAAATATGGGGCGCTCGTCGCAATCCGCTAAAACAGCCGAGCGGTCTCCAGGAAGTTTCCGCAAAAGCTCACGCGATGGATGGGGGAAAGGCCGCGCTCCTTGATGGCTTTGATATGCTCGGCGGAGGCATAGCCCTTGGATTGGGCGAGATGGTACCCGGGATATTCGGCATCGAGCTCAACCATGAGCTCATCACGCGTCACCTTCGCGACGATAGACGCGGCGGCTATGCAAGCCACCGCGGCATCGCCCTTCACGACATCGCGTTCGTTGGGCACTGCTCCCAACGGATTGCCATCCATGAGGACGCAGTCGGGAGTCAACCCGGTATCCGCGACGGCGCCGGAGACTGCCTCGCGCAAAGCGCGGGCCATACCGATCTCGTCGATGCGCTCGGGCGCGATATGGCAGATGCCGATCGCGACCGCTTCCTCCGCGATGCGCATCGCGAGGAGCTCGCGCTTCGCAGGCGATAGCTGCTTTGAATCTTTGATGCCCCAGATGCGGGGCTCGCGCGGTAGGCAGACGGCGCAAACCGTGAGCGGTCCGGCGACGGAACCTCGACCGACCTCGTCTACGCCCACCACGACGCCGGGGCCGCCGAGCTCTTCCATGGCGTCGTACATGGAATCTACGCGCTCGCGTTCCGCGCGCTCCTTCTCAAGGCGTCGGACGGCACGCTCGCGCGCCTTCTGGACCTGCGCTCGAGGATCATCGGCATAGCGTTCGACCAAAGCCTCGATATCATCTATCCCCGCGCTGCTGAGCTCTGCCGCCACCTGCGCGGCCGAAGCGGAACTCGTCATATTTGCCATGCCAGACATCCTCTCGATAGGTATGTGCAACTCCCGCAGATATGAAAGCGGGCCGCCCAAACGAGCGGCCCGCTTTCGGATGCGGATCTGTACCCGCCGTGAAGACGACCTAGCGCTTCTCGGGGATGCGGGCGGCCTTGCCCACCTTATCGCGCAGGTAGTACAGCTTGGCGCGACGGACCTTACCGTGACGCACGACCTCGAGCTTGGCGATCTTCGGGGAGTGAACCGGGAAGGTGCGCTCGACGCCGACGCCGTAGGAGACCTTGCGGACCGTGAAGGTCTCGCGGGAACCGGCACCCTGGAGACGGATGACGTCGCCCTGGAAGACCTGGATGCGCTCGCGGTCGCCCTCCTTGATGCGATAGTGCACCTTGACGTTGTCGCCGACCAGGATGCGAGGCATGTCCTCGCGGATCTGCTGACGCTCGATTGCGCGGATGTAATCCATGACAGATTCCTTACTCTTCTAGAGGTGCCGCACGCGTACGCCGGCACATAGGTTGAACAAACGTTGCAAGTATACACAAGAACTCGAGCGGTACCAAGGAAAACCTCAAGTCCTCCACGCCATCATCCGCGTCAATCGGCTACCGTTCACGAGTGCGCGGATTATGCACTGAGCCGCACCCGCCCCAGATTTGCACACGTCGAAGGGTAGCAAGCCTTACAAGTCCCGTTGGCGCAGGTTGATCTGTCGTTTACCCTCCTCGCCCGCAGGCTCGTCGAACTCATAGACGCCCAGCGACTTGAGGAACGGGCGGAGCCGTTTATACCCATAGTTGCGAACGTCGAAATCGGGAAGACGCTTTCCGAGCTGATCGCCAAGCAGCCCCAGGGAGATCCAACCGTCCTCATCGCCGAAGGAATCGATGACGGCGTTGATGGCGAAACGGATCGCCCGAAGATGGCGGCGCTTGTCCGCTCGGCTCATCTCGCCGAAAGCGACCTCTCCCTCGAGCTCGTCCTCCGCCTCATCACATGCACAGTCGCTCGACTCAGATGTGGATCCGCCGGCATCGCCGGGGCGGCGGCGTCGGCGACGAGGCGCGGGCTTGCCGGCGGGGACCGAGGCATCGTCCTCGCGGGAATCGCCGGCATCATCGGCCTCTTCCACCTGCTGTCGAGCGTACAGCAGGTCGAGATACTTGAACTGGTTGCATGCAGAGATGAACGGCTTGGGGGTCTTTTGCTCACCCATGCCGATCACGTGCATGCCGCTCTCACGCAGGCGCGCCACGAGACGCGTGAAATCCGAATCGGAACTGACGATGGCGAATCCGTCGACCGTTCCCGAATACAGAATGTCCATAGCGTCGATGATCATCGCCGAATCGGTGGCATTCTTGCCATACGTGTAACTGTACTGCTGCATGGGGATGATCGAATGGTCGAGCAGGCAGCTCTTCCAGCTCGCCAATCGAGGGCTCGTCCAATCGCCATAGATGCGCTTGTACGTCGCGACGCCCGCGTTGGAAATCTCATCTAGGATGACCTTGATGTACTTCTCGCTGACGTTGTCGGCATCGATTAAGACGGCGAATCTCAGTTCGGAAGTCGTCTCAAACATCTTTTCCTTTCAGGCCATTCGCACGCAGCGACCCCGCTCGCACATAGACGGGCGGGGTCGGATGTCAGCTGCGAGCGATAGCCACTGTTACTCCTGCGGGCTCTTGGGCATGAGCGGGTTCTCGCGAGTGAGAAGGCTCATGAACTCATCGCCCGTGATGGTCTCCTTCTTGTAAAGGTAATGGGCGAGCTCATGCAGCTTGAACTTGTTTTCCTTCAGAATCTGCATGGCGCGCTCATGCGCCTCGGTAATGAGCTTGAGAACGGCCGCGTCAACGCGCTCCGCAGTACCGGGGGCGCAGGTAAGCGACGTGTCCTGGTTGAGGTAGGCGTTCTGTACGGTGCCGAGCGCCATCATGCCGAACTCCTCGGACATGCCGAACCGCGTGATCATGTTGCGAGCGAGCTTGGTCGCCTGCTCGATATCGTTCGCGGCGCCGGTGGTCATCTCGCCAAAGATGAGCTCCTCGGCGGCACGGCCGCCGCAATAGACGGCGAGCTTGTCCAGGACCTCTTGCTTGGTGGTGAGGAAGCGCTCATCCTCCTCGACCTGCATGGTATAGCCGAGCGCACCGCTCGTGCGGGGCACGATGGTGATCTTGGTGACCGGAGCCGAGCCCTTCTGGCGAGCCGCAACGATGGCGTGGCCGATCTCGTGGTACGCGACGACCTGCTTCTCGTGATCGGACAAAACGGTGGACTTGCGCTGCTGGCCGGCGATGACAACCTCGACGCTCTCCTCGAAGTCCTCCTGGGTCGCACGTTTGCGACCGAGGCGGACGGCGCGAAGAGCGCCCTCGTTGATGATATTGGCCAGATCGGCGCCGGAGGCACCAGGCGTGGCGCGGGCGATCGCGGTCAAGTCGATGCCGGGCTCGGTCTTCACGTCCTTGGAGTGAAGCTCGAGGATGGCCTTGCGACCGGCCAGGTCGGGCAGCTCGACGGGCACGCGGCGATCGAAGCGACCAGGACGCAGCAATGCGGCGTCGAGCGAGTCGGGACGGTTGGTGGCCGCAAGGACGACGATGCCCTTCTGGTTGTCGAAGCCGTCCATCTCGGTCAGAAGCTGGTTCAACGTCTGCTCGCGCTCGTCGTTTCCAGAGAAACCGCCACCGTCGCGCTTCTTGCCGATGGTATCGATCTCATCGATGAAGACGATGCAGGGGGCCTTTTCCTTGGCCTGCTTGAACAGGTCGCGGACCTTGGCGGCACCGCGGCCGACGAACATCTCGACGAACTCGGAACCCGAAATGGAGAAGAACGGAACACCGGCCTCGCCGGCAACAGCCTTGGCGAGCAGGGTCTTGCCCGTGCCGGGAGGACCCACGAGCAGGGCGCCACGCGGCAATTTGGCACCGATCTCCTCATAACGCTGCGGATTCTCGAGAAAGTCGACGACCTCCTTGAGAGATTCCTTAGCTTCCTCCTGACCAGCGACGTCCTTGAAGGTCACACCGACATCCTTGGATGCGACGATGCGCGCGCCGGACTTGCCGAGGTTGCCGCCGCCCAGGCCGCCGAAGCCGCCGCCGGAGAAATCCATGGAGGGGTTATCGTCGCCCATGGCCTTCTTCATGCGCCGGTTGAGCCACCAACCGAGCAGGAAGAATATGAGCATGGGCGCGAACACGGTCACCATCAGGTAGGTCCACATACCGGAATCCTGCTTGGGGATGGTGACCTTGAGCTCGGCACCGGCCTCCTCAATGCGGTTCGTCAGATCGACATCGGTGGGCATGGTGGTGGTGCGATAGGCCTTGTCCTTCTCGCCCTTACGCGTGTACATGGCCTGCGCGTCATCGGTTGTATAGCTGATCTCCTTGACCTTTTTATCCTTAAGGTCATCGAGCAGCTGGGAATACGTGACATCCTCGACCTGCATGCCGCCGTTTTGGAAGCTCGGGAACAGCACATTGCTGAGAACGAGATACACCGCGAAGGCGATGAGCACGTAGAGGATCATGTTGCGTCTACGCTTGTGATCGTCCATTTCCATGGAAAGACTCCGTCCGTACGTTCAGTATCTGGTTCAGGATACCCCGCGGGCCGCAATCTAAACGGATGAGTGAGCCGCTAGATGGAGAGCTCGAGCTTATCCCGGCGGCGCTCGGCATGGCTAAGCCAATGACCGAAATGATGATAGGCGACGAACAGGCAGGCCGTGAGAATCCATGTGACCGGATACACCATCAGCATGGTCTGAAGCATATGATGCATCGGCACCACAACGAGCAGCCAGATGACGCGGAACACCACGGTACCCACGACCGTCAGCAACATGGGTCGCAGGCTCTCGCCGGACCCGCGGATGGCGCCCGACGTGTTGTCGACGATCGAGTAGAACAGATAGAACGGCGCGATGAAATGAATCATGGTCGAGGTGTAGCCCACCACCGTGGAATCATCGATGAAGAATCGGGCCAGCGGATCGACGAACGTGATGAGGAACAGCGCCATCGAGCCGATGAGGGTCACCGTGATGGCGAGCGAGGTGTGGTAACCGCGGCGCATGCGTTCGTAATTCCGCGCGCCGAAGTTCTGCGCGGAGAACGTGGTCATGGCGACGCCGAGCGCCTCGGTAACCATCCACACGATACCGTCCAGTCGGGCGGCAAGGCCCCAGCCGGTCACGGCGTCCGCACCGAAAGAGTTGACCGTGGATTGCACGATTATGTTCGAGATCGAATAGAGTGAGGCTTGGATCCCCAGCGGCAGGCCGGTGGCGACCATGCTCTTGCAGATGACGGGGTCGATGCGCAGTCGGGGGAGCTCGAGGCGCCACGGGCCATCGGCGCGCATGAGGCGCAAAAGCACCATAGAGGCGTTGATCGCAATAGTGAGAGCCGTCGCGATACCGCAGCCCAGAGCCTCCATCTTGAACCAGGCGACGAAGATCAGGTCGAAGACCACGTTGAAAATGCAGCCGCTCGCGATGATGAGCGCGGGCGCGCGCGTATCACCCACGGCACGCAGAAGAGCGGTGCCCATGTTGAGGACGAGCGAAAACACCATGGCGCCGAAATAGCAGCGAGAATACGCCACGGCCTCCCACATGAGCTCGCCCGGCGTCCCCATGAGCGCGAGGATGCTCGGTAAGAAGATGACTCCGAAGACCGAGATGCAAGCGCCGATGATGAGCGCGAGCGTCATGGCGGTGTGGACGGAGCGAGAGAGGCGGTCGTCGTCGCGTTGGCCGAAAAACTGACCGGTAATCACAGCGCAACCGGCACCAAGGCCGACACAAAAACCAATTGCGAGCTCAGAGAGGGACAGCGTGGACTGAATGCCGCCAAGTGCGATCTTACCACCGAACTGCCCGACGATATACGTGTTGATGAGGGCATAGGCCTGCTGGAAGAAGGAACTGAAGAAAATGGGCACGCATAGGGCAAGAAGCTGACGCCAAATAACACCCTGTGTGACGTCGATCGAACCATTCCCGGCACGTTTTGCCATATGCTCCCCCATCCCCGTTCAACTGCAGCCATACGAGCCTACGGCAACAACATGGGGACCGCAACCCTTCGCCGATTATCGGCAGGTCGCAGTCCCCAAACAAAACGGCGTTAAAGCACGGAATGAAAGAGTACGAAGACAGGCTAGGCAAACATGCCCGGACGGTAGTGATAGCCGTTATCGACATGAGGGCAAAGCTGCCAGAACGCCACGGCACTTGCCGCAGCCACATTGAGGGAGTCCACGCCATGTGCCATGGGGATGCGGATGGTCTTGTCGCACCCCGCTATAGTCCTGGCTTGCAGTCCCGTACCTTCGGTGCCCATGAAGATGGCATGGCGCTCGATATCCAGAAGCGACGGATCGTCGAGTGAGACGGAATCATCGGAAAGAGCCATGGCGGAGCACGTGAACCCCGCACCCTTGAGGACCTCGAAGCCGTCATACGGCCACGCGCGTGCCTCGCTGCCGATGCGCGTCCAAGGTACCTGGAACACCGTGCCCATGGACACACGCGCGGAGCGACGATACAGCGGATCGACGCACGTGGGGCTTACCAGGATGCCGTCGACATTGAGCGCGGCGGCGGAGCGAAAGATCGCACCGACATTGGAATGATCGACGATGCCCTCGAGCACGCACACGCGCACCGGGCGACCGTCGGCACGCTCGACGAGTCCGTCGAGAAAAGCACCCGGGTCGGCAAGCGGCGGTCGGCGAAACGCCGCAAGGGCTCCACGCGTGACGGAGAAGCCCGTAAGCTGCTCCAGCAGGTCCATCGCCCCCACAAAAACAGGAATCTCAAGCTCAGGATGCGTATCGGCGACCTTATCGACCAACGGCGACAGCTGCTCGAGCCAACGCTCTCCCAACAGAAAGCTCACCGGCTCAAGCCCCGCCTCAACAGCGCGCTCAATGACTTTGCCGCTCTCCGCGATGAAGATCCCCTTCTCGGGCTCCAACACAGAACGCAGCTGGCGCTCGGTGAGCTTGGTGTACGCCTCGAGACGCGGGTCGTCGAGTGTCTCGATACGGATGATCCGCACGCCCGCCATCAGCAGTCCCCACGGCGATACGTGACAAACTCGAATGTAACTCCCTCATCACCCTGTCCGGGCTGGACCGTCTGGACATCAGATCGTCCCGCGACATACCAGGCGGGATCCTGTGAAAGATCGGGGAAATGCGTATCAACCACATGCGTCACATGATTATGGGTGATCTCGGCCTCGGAACAATACGGCAGGAACTGTTCATACACCGCTCCCCCGCCGATCACCCAGGCAACGTCCTCATCCGCAACGGCGGCAAGCGCCTCATCGACCGAATGAACGACCTCGACACCCTCACGGAAGAACGCCTCGTCGCGCGTAAGCACGATGTTGCGGCGGTCCTTGAGCGGACGTGCGCCCGGAAAGCTCTCGAGCGTCTTGCGGCCCATGATGACCGGATGCCCCTTCGTCTTATTGACGAAGTGCCTCATATCCGCACGGTTGGACACGACCATGTCCCCATCGCGCCCAATCCCCCAGTCGTCGCACACCGCGACGATGGCCTTGAGTTCACATGTCATGATGCCCGCCTAGACCGCGATCGGGATGTTCTTGACCTGAGGACCATGGTTATAGTCCTCGACGATCAAGTCATCCGTCGTGAAGTCATAGAAGTTCGTGACCTCGGGGTTGAGCGACACCTTGGGCGCCGGGTACTGGGGGCGCTCGATGAGCTCGCGGACGATGTCCACATGGCGGTCGTAAATGTGCGCATCCACAATCACGTGCAGCAGCTCGCCGGCGATCATGTCGCAGTGGCGCGCGACCATCATGAGCAGGATGGCGTACTGGCACACGTTCCAGTTGTTCGCGGCGAGGATGTCCTGGCTGCGCTGCATGAGCACCATGTTGAGCACGGGCTTATCGCACCCGGGCTCGGACGTGACATTGTAGGTGACGCTGTATGCGCACGGGTACAGGTGCATCTCCGAGAGGTCGGAGAAGGTGTACATGTTCGTCATGATGCGGCGCGAGTACGGCGTGTGGGTGAGGTCGTACAGCACGCGGTCCATCTGGTCGAAGTCGCCCTCCTTGTAGTGCGACTTCTGCGCGATCTGATACCCGTACGCCTTGCCGATCGAGCCGGTCTCGTCGGCCCACTGGTCCCAGATGTGGGACTTCAGGTCGTTGATATTGTTCGACTTCTTCTGGTAAATCCACAAGATCTCGTCCATCGCCGACTTGAGCGCCGTGCGGCGCAACGTGAGCGCGGGGAACTCCTCGCGTAAGTCGTAGCGGTTGGTGACGCCGAAGTTCTTGATGGTGTAGGCGGGGGTGCCGTCCTCCCAAACCGGACGGACCTTCTCCCCTTGCGTCGTGGTGCCGTGGTCCAGGATGTCCCGGCACATGGAGACGAATAGTTTGTCAGCCTTGCTCACAAGATCCTACTTCCGCTTGAACTGGTCGTTCATCTGCATGAGCTTGTCCATATCGGACATGCCGCCGCCCATGCCGCCCATCTGGTTCATGAGCTGGTTCATGTTCATGCCGCCCATGCCGGGGATGCCGGGCATGCGCATCTTCTTGCCCTTCTTCCCCTTCTTGCCCTTCTTGCCGCCGGTCTGCTGCTGAGTCATGGCGCGCATCTTGCCCATCATCTTGTTCATCTCGCCCCACTGCTTCATGAGGGCGTTCACGTCGGTGGGCGTGAGACCGCAGCCGCGGGCGATGCGGGCGCGGCGCTGGCCGTTGATGATGGAGGGACGGCGGCGCTCCTCAGCCGTCATGGACAAGATGATGGCCTCGTTGCGATCGAAGATCTTCTCGTCGAGGTTGCCGCCCATCTGGTTGAGGGCGCGCTGGCCACCGGGGAGCATGCCCAGGATGCCCTTCATGCCGCCCATCTTCCTGACGGCCTTCATCTGCTCGAGCATGTCGTCCATCGTGAAGCCATCGCGCAGCATGCGCTCGGCGGAGGCGAGCTGCTCGGCCGTCGCGGCCTCCTGGGCCTTCTCGATGATGCCGATGACGTCGCCCATGCCGAGGATGCGCTTGGCCATGCGCTCGGGATTGAAGACCTCGAGGGAATCGGGCTTCTCGCCCATGGAGACGAATTTGATGGGCTTTCCGGTCACCTCGCGCACCGAAAGCGCGCCGCCGCCGCGGGCATCGCCGTCGAGCTTGGAGATAATCACACCGTCGAAGTCGGTGCGCTCGGCGAAGGTGGACACCACGTTGACGATGTCCTGACCGGTCATGGCGTCGACGACCATGAGGACCTGATCGGGCTTGACCGCCTTCTTGATGTCGACGGCCTCCTGCATCATCTGCTCGTCGATCTGCAGACGGCCGGCGGTGTCGACGATGACCACGTCGCGCATGTTGTCGACTGCCTCGCGGATGGATGCGAGGGCGATGTCGACCGGATGCGCGCCGTCGCCGCGAAACACCGGCACGCCGATCTCGCCGCCGAGGGTGGCGAGCTGATCGGCAGCGGCGGGACGGTAAACGTCGCACGCAGCGAGAAGCGGGCTCCTGCCCTGCTTCTTGAGCATATAGGCGAGCTTGACGGCGGCCGTGGTCTTACCGGAACCCTGCAGACCCACGAGCATGATCACATTAGGGATGCGGCTGGAGAGGACGAGCTTGCTCTCGGTTCCGCCGAGCAGCTCGGTGAGCTCATCGAGGACGATCTTGACGACGTTTTGCGCCGGGGTAAGGGACTCCATGACCTCGGAGGTGAGGCAGCGCTCCTTGGTGCGCGTGACGAAGTCCTTCACGACGCGGTAGTTGACGTCCGCCTCGAGCAGGGCCATGCGGATCTCGCGCATAGCGGCGTTGATATCCGCCTCGGTGAGCTTGCCCTTGCCGCGCAGGCGGTCGAAGGTATCGTTCAGGCGATCGGAAAGCGAGCCGAAAGCTGCCATGGATTCTCCCAACAATCAGGTGCATCTCAAATCGGGGCAGGCGCGAAACTGAGATCGGAACAGGACTGATGAGACCTCGACGTGAAACCTGCCTTCGGGCCGAGGTATATGACGATGCGAGCTAATTCAGACCGACGAGCGCGCGACAGAAGGACGTGGCATCGAAACGCTGCAGGTCCTCGACCTGCTCACCGACACCGATACGGTAGATCGGCAATTTGAGCTGCTCGGCCACCGCCAACGCGATGCCGCCCTTCGCCGTGCCGTCGAGCTTGGTCATGATGATGCCGTCGAGGCCGAGGGCCTCGTTGAACTCCTGGGCCTGGGCCAGGCCGTTTTGACCGGTGGCGGAATCGATGACGAGCACGACGTGCACGGGCATGGGGCCCGCGGCGCACGACTCGGCGCGCTTGCGGGTGACCTTCACAACCTTGGCAAGCTCGCGCATGAGCTCGGGGCTCGAATGCAAACGACCCGCCGTGTCGATGAGAACGAGGTCGCTACCCAGCTTATCGGCCTGGTCGAGAACGTCGTAGCAAACGCTCGCGGGATCGGACCCGCGATCGCGCTTGATGACGGGCACACCGGCGCGCTCACCCCACACATCGAGTTGCTCGATGGCCGCGGCGCGGAACGTGTCGGCACTGCCGATCACGACGTTCTTGCCGGCACCCGCCTCGGCACTCGCGATCTTGCCGACCGTGGTGGTCTTGCCAGCGCCGTTGATACCCACGAACAGCACGCAGCTCGGCGTATCGTCGAAGATGTCAGACTCGGGCTCGACGAAGAACTCGCACAGGCGCTCGGCAAGGGCGCCACGCAGCTGATCGGCGGTCTTGAGGTTCTTACGGGCCGCGGTCTCACGCAGATCGTCGGTGACGCGCATGGCGATCTCGCCACCCATGTCTCCCATGACGAGGGTGTCCTCCAGGTCCTCCCAGAAGCTCTCATCCACCTCACCACCGAAGTAGAAGACCTCGTTCAGGGCCTCGCGGCTGCGCTCCAGTCCGCGCTTGAGGGATTCGAACAGACCCATTAGGCATTCACGACCTTTCCGGTTTCACGATCGAGTTTCTGGCTGACCACGCGGCTGACTCCGTCGGCCTGCATAGATACGCCGTACAAAACATCCGCATCCTCCATGGTGCGGCGCTGATGGGAGATGACGAGAAGCTGCGTCGACTGACGCAGGTAATCGATGGCGCCGATGAGCTTGGACAGGTTCGAGTCATCCAGCGCGGCCTCGACCTCGTCGAGCACGTAGAAGGGCACCGTGCGCGTGCGATACACCGCGAACAGCAGCGCGAGCGCCGTGAGACTCTTCTCGCCACCGCTCATGAGCATCATCTTGGTGATGCGCTTACCGCGCGGCTGCGCCACGACCTCGATTCCGGTGTCCGCCGGATGCTCGGGGTCGGTCATCTCGAGATGGGCCTGGCCGCCCGGGAAGAGCATCTGGAACACCTCACGGAAGTTCTCGTCGACCTTCTCAAAGGTGGTGAGGAAGCTCGCGCGCATCTTGCGATCGATGGCGGCGGTGATCTTGGTGAGCGCCTTACGCGCGTTCTCGAGGTCGGCCAGCTGCTCCGCGATATAGTCCGCGCGGTTCTTGAGCGTCTCGTACTCCTCCATGGCAACCTGGTTCACGGGGCCCAGGTTGTTGATCTGACGGACGAGGCTGTTGAGTTCACGCTCGGCGGCGGCGCGGTCGGTCGGCGCGGGGAGCCTGAGGGCGTCCTCGAGAACGGTCGAGCCGTCGGCGGTGATCGCCTTGACGGCGGTATCCACCTGCACCTCAAGCTTGCCGCGGGCGATCTTGTGCTCGTTGACCGACGAGGTGGCCATATCCACCTCGACTTTGGCACGGGCGACCTCGGCCTTTGCATCCTCGATCGTGCGCTTGAGCGAAGCCGAGTCGGCCTCCTCGAGCGATGCGCGGTCCCTCAAGCGAGCGGCCCAATCAAGCGCGCGCTCGGACAGGGCCTGATAGCGATCATGCAGCGGGTCCACGCGCAGGCGAAGAACCTCGAGGGAACGGGCGGACTGCTCAGTGCCGCGAATGCGGCGGTCGATGCCGTCAAGGCGCTTCTCGAACTCGGGAACGCGGGCGGAAAGGCTGCGCACGCGCTCGTTCGCGCGAGCGAGTCGGACCTTGGCGTCGGCGAGCTTTGAACCGGCCTCGGAATCATCGCGGCGGACGCGCTCGAGGTCGTCCTGGGCGTCGGCCAGGCGACGGGTCGCCTCATCGACGGCGGTGCGCGCCTCGTCGCGCTGCGCCTCGAGCTCGGTCACCCGCGGCTGGGCGTCGCGGACGGCGGCCGCGGCGTCCTCGCGGCGCCGAGCCAAATTGGCGCGCTCCGCGAGCTTCGTGGAGAGAGAGTGCTCCATACGGCCTATTTCGGAAAGCAGGGACGTGCGCTCGCCCTCAAGGCGCGAGATCTCCCCCGAAATCTCACCATCACGGCTTCGCGCATCCTCGATGGCCTCGTTTGCCTCGGCCACACGGCGCTCGGCGACGTCGAACACGGCGCACAAGTCGGGCTCAAGCCCTTCGAGTTCGCGAATGCGGCGCTTACGCTCGAGCGCGCCGGAAGCCGCGCCGGAAGAACGACCGACGCGCACAACGCCGCCATCGCGGACGCGAGCACCGTCGGACGTGACATACAAAACACCCGGGCATACCGGCGCCTGGAGAGCCTCTTCGAGAGAATCAACGAGGTAGATGCCGCCAAGCAAGGCACAGACAACGGGCGCGTACCCGTCACGCACCTGCAAGAGCTCGACCAAGCGACGGCCCGCGGCTTCGGGCAGAGCGGCGGCGGGGGCGATGTCGCGGGAGACCATCAGCGTTTCACCGGAGGCGTCATCCATGGAAAGCGCGAACTGCGCGGCGGACGTGAGTGCGGCGGAGTCCATGCAAACCAGGGCATCGATGTCCTCGGCCAAGAGCTGCTCGACCAGGCCCTCGAGCTCGCGCGGAGCCTCGATGAGGTCGCCCAATCGGGCAGCGATCGCCTGCGGCCGATTGCTCACCACACGCGCGGCGAGCGGCGAAGAGTCGGCGAGGCTTGCGTCGAGTTTGCGCAGACCGGAAAGCTCGGAGCGGACGTCCGCCAGTTTGGTGCGGGCATTTCCCTCCTGTTCGCGGAGCTGGGCGAGTGCCGAGATCGCGACATCGAGCGCGTCTTTGGCTTCCTGGCGGCCCTTGCGGGCGTCTTCCAACTCCGCCTCGAGCTCGACAGATCGATCGCGACGATGCTCGAGAGAGGCTCGGAGCTCATCAGCCTCGTCATCAACCTGCTCGAGGCGCTTGGCATACATGCCGTCCTCGATCTCGGCGTTGGAAAGGGTCTCCCGAACCTTCACGAGTTCGAGCGCGGCGTTGTCGGCATTGCGCTGGGCGTCGCGCACGGAACGTGTAAGCGTGGAGATGAGCTCATCGAGCTCGACGCGGCGAGCATGCAACTCGTCGGCGGCGGGCTCGAGGGAGGAAACGTCGACCCCGGCGACCTCTGCCGCGGCACGCTCCTCATCGAGCTGGCGATTGATATCGGACAGCTCCTCATGCGTGCGCTTGCGCTGATGCTCCGAGGCAGAAAGGGTGCCGCGCATCTCGGAGAGGCGCGCGACCATGTTGCGGCCCTTCTCCTCGAGCAGGCGCATATCGGAGCCGATGCGCCCGACGACGTCCTGCATATGGCGGCGCTGCTCACCCAAATCGCCTACAAACAGGCCCTTCTCCTCAAGCATGACCTGGAGCTTCTCAAGCTCTCGCTCCTTTTCGGAAAGACGGTAGCGTGCAAGCTCGAGTGCCGCCGCACTCTCACGCGAGGCGGATTCGAGGTCGACCCACTGGGCCTGGAGTTGACGGAGCTCATCGACGGCGAGGATCTGAGTCAGCTCGTTGGCGCGCGCGGACAGGTCCTTGTACTTGCGGGCGCGATCGACCTGGCGCTCGAGGGGCTTGAGCTGGCGCGAAATCTCGCGATTGATATCACGGGCACGGGTAAGGTGCTCGTCCATGCTCTTGATCTTGCGCAGCGCGCGCTCCTTGCGGCGCTTATGCTTGGAGATGCCGGCGGCCTCCTCGATGAGGCTGCGGCGCTCCTCGGGGCGACTCTGCAAGATCGCATCGAGCTTGCCCTGGGAGATGATGGAGTGCGTGTCCTTTCCCAGACCCGAATCATGCAGGATGTCCTGGATGTCCATCAGGCGGCAGGGGCTCGAGTTGATGAGGTACTCGCTCTCACCCGAGCGGTACATGCGACGCGTGATCGCGACCTCGTCGAAATCGACCGGCAGCATGTGATCGGAATTGTCGAGTACGAGCGTGACCTCCGCGACGCCGACCGGCTTGCGCGCGGAAGACCCGGAGAAGATGACGTCCTCCATGGCCTGACCGCGCAGCTGCTTGGCGCTCTGCTCGCCCAAGACCCACAGGATGGCGTCGGAAACGTTGGATTTGCCCGAGCCGTTAGGGCCGACGATGACCGTCAGGCCCGGCTCGAACGTCATGTGAGCGCGGTCCGCGAAGGATTTGAACCCCTTGAGGGTCAGCGACTTCAGATACACGCGACCCCCTGTTACCCGAGTTTCTTCTTCAAGATGACACCGTTGGTGGTGTAGCCCATGCGCTCGAGGGCATCAAGGGCGGCGGCGGCCTCGGCCTCCTTCTTGGAGGAACCAGTGCCACGTCCGCGACGGATGCCGTCGACGAGTACGACGGCGGTGAAAGTCGGCTGATGCGCCGGTCCATCCTCACCGATCACCTTGTAAGCCGGAGGGTCCATGTGGTCGGACTGGACGCATTCCTGCAGATAGCTCTTGGGATTGGACGGGTGCTCGGCACGCTCATCGGCCAGATGGGGCTTGAGCGTGCGCGTGATGAAGGCCTCGGCGACATCCCAACCGCCGTCCAGATACAGGGCGCCGACCAGGGCCTCGTAGACGTTCTCGAGAGCGGAGTGCATGCCACGAGCACCAGTCCCCTGCTCGGAGGCGCCTAGGATGATGATCTTATCGATCCCCAGCTCGAGTCCGACTTCGGAGAGCGTGGCGCCCGAGACGAGCGACACCTTGAGACGGGTGAGTTTGCCCTCGTCGAACGCCCCGTAGGTCTTGAAGAGCGAGAGCGCGACAATCGAACCGAGAATCGAGTCGCCCAAGAACTCAAGGCGCTCGTAAGAGGCCGTGACGGGCTCCCCCTCAACGGCCGAGGGATGCGTGATGGCGCTGCGAAGCAGTTGTACGTCAGTGAACTCGTGACCGCAGATCTCCTGCGCGAGCGCGAGCTTATCCGCGATGGACAAAACCTACTCCCCCAGGGTCTGCGCGATGGCGTCGATGGCCTCGGCTACGGAGTTGATGGACATCAGCTTGTCGTCGTCGATCTCGATGTCGAACTCATCCTCCATGGCGGTGACGAGCTGCAGGCGATCGAGGGAATTCGCATCGAGGTCATCGAAGGTGGTCGCCTCGGACAGCTCGTCCGCCTCAACGCCGAGGACATCGGACGCGATATCGCACACCTTGGCGAAAATATCATTACGATCGAGTGCCATGAATAGCTCCCTTCCGATTGGCCGGCGCAGTGCCGACCTTGCACATATGTTGCTCATTCTACCCCAAGCAACGCCCTCGACACGTGTACAGGGAAAGCGTCGCAAGGTTCGCATTTCAACGAAGCATGCAAGGGCCACAGGCGCGGCGTATGAAAAACCCCGGCCCTCAAACAAGCGAAGAGCCGGGGATGCACGTTGGGTGTAAGGTCGCTACGCCTCGAGTCCCATGGACTCCCGGACGCGTTCGACGAGGCGTGCGCGCACCGCCTCCGCGCAGGCAAGCGTGCCGTTCTTTACCGCTTCGGCGCTCGTTGCGCCATGGCCGATCATGACCACGCCGCGCAGGCCGAGCAGGATCGCCCCGCCCTTGGCATCGCCGGAGAGCTTGTGCTTGAGGGCGCGCAGCATGTCCCTCATGAGCAAGGCCGCGACCTTGCCCTTGAGATTCGCGGTCATGCCTGCCTTGAGCTCGTCCATCATGAACTTGGCCGCGCCCTCAATGGACTTGAGGGCGATATTGCCGTCGAAACCGTTGCATACGACGACGTCGACCGACCCGCTGGTGATATCCCCGCCTTCGCAGTTGCCGGCAAAACCGGGAACGTGCTCCGCCATGAGCGGATAACAGGACTGCGTGAAGGCACTGCCCTTGTGCTCCTCCGTACCGTTGGACAGCAGACCGACGCTCGGCTCGTCGACGCCGAGGACGCAACTCGCATAGGCGGCACCCATCTGGGCGAACCGAACCATATCCCACGGCTCGACATCCGGGTTGGCGCCCATGTCGCACATGACGGTCAGGCCGCCGAGACGGTTGGGCAGGGCGTTTGTGAGGCAGGGGCGAATGGCGGTCTTCTTGCCGTCGCGCTCGGCCTTGAACGGGGTGACGTAGGCGGTGCCCGCCGCGGTGACGGCGCCGGTGGACCCAGCGGAGAAGAAGCCGTCGGCCGCGCCCTTCTTGACCGCACGGCATCCCAGAACGATAGAGGATTTGCGCTTGGTCATGACCGCGTTGATCGGATCGTCCTCCATGGTGATCACATCGGGCGCGACGAGGGACTCGGCGCGCTCATGGGAATCGCAGAACGGAACGACGACCTCCTCGGGGCCCGCGACGAGCACTGTCAGGGACCGATCGGCCTCGAGGGCCGCCTCGATACCCGCGAGAACCACCTCTGCCGGCTCATCTCCGCCCATGGCGTCGACGCAGATGCGAACATCGCTCATACGTAGCCTCTCTAAACAGAAATGGCCGACTCGACGAGCCGGCCATTATGAAACTCAACGTAACCGCCAGTCGAGTTTACTCGACGACGATGACCTCGCGGTCCTTGTAGAAACCGCAGTTGCCGCACACGTGATGCGGGAGCTTCACGGCACCGCAACGAGGGCAGGTGGACTGGGAAGCAGCGTTGATCTTCATGTTCGTCGAACGACGAGAGTGCGTCTTAGCGCGACCCTTTTTTTGCTTAGGTACTGGCATGTTGACCTTCCTTACAACTCATAACTGGCGGCGATTACGCGCAAGCATTGATAGTAGCAGAAATCACCGTTACACACAAAATATTAAAAACAATCCCTAGAAATTACGGTTACTCATCAGTCGAGTCGTCGAACTTCAGGGCCTTGAGGGCCGCGAAGGGATTCTCATCGGAATCGACCCAGGCCTGCTCGGACTGCTTCGCGCACCCGCAGTCGCCATCATTGAGGTTCGCGCCGCACGTCGGGCACAGGCCCTCGCAATCGGGACGGCACAGGACGACAAACGGAGTGTCCATCACAACGGCATCCGAAATAGCCTCGCCGAGATCGATCACGCGGTCGGGGGCCACGAGCTCGAACCCGTCCTCGTATTCCTCCGGATCCTCGGGCTCCTCGAAGAGGTAGTACTCCTCGATCTCACCGGAGACTTCGAACGCGGCGGTCTCGAGGCAGCGGTCGCACTCCCCTGTCACATCCGCACGCACGATGCCGGTGACGAGGATGCCGTCGCCCGCATTGGTCAAAACGACATCATAGTTCGCACCGTGGGGCAGGGCGAGCTCCTTATCGCCCACCATATACGCATCGACATCGATGTGCCCGGAAACCGGCAACGACTCACCGGGGTTTTCGAGCTTGTCAGACAGGTCGACCGTCACGGAACCCAGGCAACTCATGACTACCAGCCCTGACCCTGGTTCTGGGAGGCGCTGTCGTTGAGCTGCTGACGGCAGCGGGAAACGGTGCCCGTCAGGCTCTTGAGGTTCTCCTCCAGGTGCGTGAAGACCTGCTCGGCATAGTCCTCGGCTGCGTAGCGGGTCTCGCGCTCATACTGGTTGGCACGATCGCGGATATCGTCGGCCTGCTGCTGGGCGAGGCGCACGATCTCCTGCTCAGAGGCGATGGTGAGCGCCTGCTGCTGGGCATCGGCGATGATTGAGTCCGCCTGGGCGGCGGCGCTGGCGAGCAGCTCCTCGCGCTCCTTGATGATGCGACGGGACTTCTGCCACTCCTCCGGATAGCTCATGCGAATCTCATCGAGGATGTTGAAGAACACGTCTGTCTCGATGATCTTCTGCTGCGCGCCCTTTCCGAACGGCGGGCGTGCCTCCTCGATGATGCCCTCGAGCTCATCGACCAGGCTCTCGATGCGCTCACCCGGGAGGTTATCGACCGGCATGAGGGTCTCCTTTCTGCTGATTACTCTAACGATTTATGGTACCACATCTGTTCAATTATCAGATTGCGGCTGGTAGACCACAAAATCGCTCTTTGAGGGCTGCCGCCACGCAGGACGGGACGAACGTGTCCACCTCTCCCCCGAACGAGGCGATCTGACGGACCACCGAGCTGGAAAGATAGCCGTATTCGGGAGAGCTCATGACGAAGATGGACTCGAGGCCGGCATCCAGTCGGTAGTTGAGATCGGCCTGCTGCAACTCGTATTCGAAGTCCGTCATCGCGCGCAGGCCCTTGACCACGGCACCGGCGCCGACCTGCTGGGCGAAATCGACGAGGAGGCCGGTGAAGGGCATGACGTCCACACCATCGACCCCCTCGAGCGCACAGCGGGCGAGATCGACGCGCTCCTCGAGCGTGAACGTCGTTCCCACGCCGTTCTTCCCGAGACTCTCGGCGACGGCCACCGTGACATGCGGGCAGATGCGCAGGGCGCGGCGCACGACATCAATATGGCCATACGTGATGGGGTCGAAGGTGCCCGGCACCAATACATGTTCTATCTTCTGAGCCATATGAACCTCTATGCAAAACGCAGCAGATCGATGCAGGTCTGCCCGTAACGCTTCTCCTTGAGCGCGTCGAAGCCATCGATGGAGAGCGTGGGCGTCTGGACGATGCGCTCGAACACGACGATGGCGCCGGGCGCGAGCATGTCGCACTCGACCAACGCCCGCGTCAATTCGACGGCGGGCTGCGCGCCGAGCGCGTACGGCGGGTCGATGAGGACCGCATCGAGGCGCCCGCCCGCGATACGGCCGCGCTTGGCGGACGAGACGACATCCCCGCATACGACTCGGTAACGGGCGGGCGCGCAGGACAGCTTGGCGAGGTTGCGCTTGACAAGCGACGCGGCACCACGGTCTACGTCGAAGAACGATACGTGCGCGGCGCCGCGAGAGAGCATCTCCAGGCCGAGGGCGCCAGACCCCGCGAACGCATCGAGCATGCGCGAGCCCTCGATTCCCTCGTCGAGCGCGCTGTCCACCATCGAGGCGATGGCCTCGCGGACGCGATCGGTGGTCGGCCTGCTCACATCGCGCCCCTTGGGGCTCTCGATGGGACGGCCCCGCCATTCCCCTCCAACGATTCTCATCCGCCGCTGACCTCCTTGAAAATCTCTCCGTAACGCGCGATGACCTCATGGCGCATGGGCATGGTAGCGCAAGCGGTGAGATCGCGGGAGTATCGGAGCACTTCCTCAGCGTCCTCATGGGCCGCCTCGATGAGATCGACATCGGAGTCAAGGTCGACGAAGCGCAGCGAGATGCCCCCGTGCTGGCGCAAGCCGAGAATCTCCCCCTCATGGCGAAGGCGCAGGTCCTTCTCGGCGAGCTCGAATCCGTCATCGGTCTTGGCCAGCGCCTGAAGGCGATCCCAGGCGGGAGACTTTGCGCCGCGCTTCGCCCTGACCTCGGTGACCACGTGACAGACACCCGGCAACTCCCCCCTGCCGACACGGCCGCGGAGCTGATGCAAGGTGGCGAGGCCGAAGCGCTCGCCATTTTCGATGAGCATGACCGTGGCATTGGGAACGTCGACGCCCACCTCTACGACGGTGGTCGACACCAGGACATCGATGGCCCCCGTGCGGAACTCGTCGATGGTGCGATCCTTCATCTTGGCGGGCATTTTCCCATGCAGCGCCTCGACGCGGACCCCGGGCATCAACCTCCGCACGTTCTCGACCTCGGACTCGACATCGTGCAGCGTGACGGCCTGCCTGGCGCGCCCCCTCTCGTCGATATCGAGCCCGGGCACATCCTCGAGGTGCTCCGGGGAATCTTGCGGGGAGACCATGGGGCAGATGACGTACGCCTGCCTACCCTGGGACACCGCCTCGCGAATCGCACCGTAAGCGATATCACGCGACGCGCTTTCGAGGACACGGGTCGCGACGCCGGCACCGGGGACCGGCCTATTGCGGATGATGCTCGTGTCGAGATCGCCGTACACGGAGAGCGCCAACGTGCGCGGGATAGGAGTCGCGGTCATGACGAGAAGGTCGGCGCCGGGCCCCTTCGAGCGGAGCACATTTCGCTGACCGACGCCGAAACGGTGCTGCTCGTCGATGACGACCAGCGTCAGTCGGTTGAACCTCACCTCATCGTTGAGCACGGCATGCGTGCCGAAGACGACGTGGATGTCACCCGAGGCGATTCGCCTGAGGATGCCGGCACGCTCCTCCGGGGGCGTCGAACCGGTGAGCAGCGCCCATGTGATACCGGCGCGCTCGAGAAGCGGACCGCTCTTGACCGCGTACTGGCGCGCAAGGACCCCTGTGGGAGCCATCACGCACGCCTGCGAGTCGGAATCGGCGACGCAAGCCAGCGCTACGCAGGCGACGGCGGTCTTACCCGTGCCGACATCACCTAGCAAAAGACGGTTCATGATTCGATTCGGGTCCGTCATATCTGCCAAGATGTCTTGGACGGCAGCCTCCTGCTCGCCGGAAAGGGAGAAAGGAAGCGCCGAGCGAAGGGCATCGACATGCATCCCCGCGCGATGGCCGAATGCCCGGACGCCGAGAAGATTGCCGTCATTCCGAAGTCGCAGCGCAAGTTGCAGGTACATGAGCTCGTCATAGGCCAAGCGCCTGCGAGCCAAGGGCACCTCCGCCAAGAGGCGTGGGAAGTGAATCGCGCGCAGGGCGCGAGAAAGGCTCATGAGCCCCCTGCGAGCGCGCAGCGCCGCGGGGACGGGGTCGCAAAACACCCCCGCCCCCTCGAGCGCCGCCGAGCTGATGCGGCGAAACCACGCCTGCGAGATGCCCTCGCACACCCGATGCACGGGCAAGATGCCGCCGCCCCCGCCATGGGCATCGAGCTTCTCGTGATGGGGGGAGGCCATCTGCTTGAAGCCGTAAGCGAACTCGACCTTGCCTATCACGGCGAGACGGTCGCCCCTGGTGAATTCGCGCGCGAGCCACGGCTGCTTGAAAAACGCCACCTTGAGCACGCCCGTCTCGTCGATCAGGAAGACCTCGGTGACGGTCATGCCGCGCTTGGAGGTGGGCTTGTTGGACACACTGTCAACGGTGCCCACGATCGTGCAGACCTCTCCTATCGGAGCCCCCTCGATCGAATAGGCGCGCGAAAAGTCAAGATAGCGCGACGGGATGTGAAGAAGGAGGTCCCTCACCCGCTCGATGCCGAGCCGGCGAAGGGCCTCCTCACGAGTGCCGGAGACGTATTTGAGCCGCGAGATGTCCTCTTGGAGCGCGCTCGTCCGCGCGAGACGGGCCGAGGCGCGCGGGGCGTTCAGATTCGCGGCCATATGACCTAAGGCCTATTCGATGGAGAAGATGACGGGGTACAGAGGCTGCTCGCCGCGGTGCGCGTCGATCTCCAGATCGGGCTGGGCCTCCTCGATGGCCTCGATCAGCTGCTGGAACTCCTCGTCGGGCATGTCCTGGCCGGCGAGGATGGTGAGGGCATCGCCCTCCTCCTCATCCATCATGCGATTGATGCACTCGATCGTGACCTGATGCACATCGGAGCCGACGATGTCGATGGAGTCGCAGATGATGCCCATCACGTCGCCATCGTGGATGGGGGTGCCATCGGATGCCTGGGAATCGCGCACCGCGCGGGTGACCTCACCGTCGCGGACGGCGGATTTGGCCTCGGTCATGGCCTCCACGACATCCTCGACCGGCATGTCGGGCAGGACGGCGAACAGGGCGGAGAACGCCTGCGGCACGGTCTTGGTGGGCACGACGTAGACGCGCTTGTCCTCGCATGCGCTCGCCGCGGCCTCGGCAGCCATGCGGATGTTGCCGTTGTTCGGCAGGATGATAACGGATTCGGCATTCACGCGCGCGACCGCCTCCAGCAGATCGGCGGTGGAGGGGTTCATGGTCTGACCACCGGAGACGACGACGTCGACGCCGAGCGACTCGAGGATCTCGGCCTCACCGGAACCGGCGGCGACGGCCACGAAGCCCAGCGGCTTGGCCGGCTCGACAGCGGCGTCCTGGTCGGCGTGGATCTTGGCGGTGCGCTCGGCGACCTCGAGATCCATGTTGTGGATGAACACCTCGTAGACCTGGCCGAACTGGAGCATGTGCTCGAGTACCAGGTTGGGGGTGTTGGAGTGCACGTGCACCTTGTAGTCGGGGTAAGCGCCCACGAGCAGCTCGCAGTCGCCCATGGAACCGAGGAACTTAAGCGCCTCGTCCTCGTCGAAGGGCTTCTCGGCCTTGAAGAGGAACTCGTTGCAGTAACGAAACTCGGAACCCTCCCAGTCGTCGTTCGCCTCGATCTTCACGCGATCAAGCGCGCCGGCCTTGGCGTAGTTGGTGTCGGCCTCGAAGGTGGCGGAGAAGTTCTCGACCTTGGAGGTGCGGCCGAGAGCGGCGGCCACGAAGTTCTCAAGGAAGATGGCGAAGCCGAAGGCACCGGAGTCGACGACGCCGTTCTCCTTGAGGACGGGCAGCAGGTCGGGCGTGCGGGCGACGGACTGATATGCCTCGACCACGAGGGCATCCAACGTCTCCTCAACACTCATGCGGTGCTTCTCGCACTCGTCGGCCTTGGTTGACACGTCGCGCAGGACGGTCAGGATGGTGCCCTCGATGGGCTTGCGAACCGCCTGGAAGGCGACCTTGACGGCTCGGCGGAACGCGGAAGCGATATCGGCGGAGGAGATGGGCTCCCCGGCCTCGCGCAGGCCCTCGGCCACACCGCGCAGAATCTGCGAGGTGATGACACCGGAGTTTCCGCGGGCACCCATGAGGGAACCGTGGGTGATGGCGCCGGCGATGCCGCCCATGTCGGCATCGACCGGAAGCGCGGCGAGCTCCTTCACAACAGACTGGAGCGTGAGGGACATGTTGGTGCCGGTGTCTCCATCGGGAACCGGGAACACGTTGAGCTTGTTGATCTCCTCGGCCTTGTCGGCGACGGCCGCGACGGCGATGGGGAAACAGGTTCGAATGGTCTTTGCAATCATCTGTTCTGGCACTTTCGTCTCGTGAATGCAGGAGGGCGCGGGGCGCCTAGAATCGGGACTTCATCCCGTCGATATGGATGGCGATCTTGAGGCTCGCGGGATCGATCTGTGCGATCTCGGAGAGCGTGAAGGCCACGGAGCTGGAGAGGTTGTCGGACACGGAGCGCATGTTGACGCCCGCCTCGAGCACGACGTGCAGGTCGACAGTCAGACCGGACTCGGTGGTGGTGACGAGCACGCCCTTGCGCAGGCGCTGCCCGGGGAGCAGGCGGACGCTCTCGGCGCCCTGCATCTGCTCGGCCATGCCGACGACGCCATAGCAGGACATGGCGGCGTAGCCGGCGATATCGGCGATGACCTCGTTCGAGACGCTCAGGGTCCCGGCGATCGGTTCAGTCATGGGGTTCTCCTTCCGCGCGAACGCGTCGGCGCATCGAGCATACATTCGGATATTCTACAACTCCGCAGGCGAGGGCACAGACAAAACATCAGGGATGACGCGAGGCGCCCCTATGCGTCCGCCCCCTCGTCGAATTGGCTGTTGTACAGGTCGGCGTAAAACCCACCCCTCGCAAGCAGCTCCTCATGCCTGCCGGACTCGACGATATCGCCGTCTCGCAACACCAAGATCACGTCCGCCGAGCGGATGGTGGAAAGACGGTGCGCGATGACGAAGCTCGTGCGGCCCGTCATGAGAGTGTCCATGGCGCGCTGGATGCGCTCCTCGGTTCGCGTGTCGACGTTAGAAGTCGCCTCGTCCAAAATCAGGATCGGACGGTCGGCGAGCAGGGCGCGCGCGATGGTGATCAGCTGCCGCTGACCCTGGCTGACGTTCGAGGCATCCTCGTTCAACTCGAAATCATACCCTCCGGGCAGGATGCGGATGAAGTGGTCCGCAAGCGCGGCGCGAGCCGCCGCCTCGACCATCGCGTCGTCCGCCGCGATGTCGCCGTAGCGTATGTTCTCGCGAATGCTGCCCTTGAACAGCCACGTGTCCTGAAGGACCATGGCGAAGTTCGATCGCAGCTCCTCGCGCGGCAGAGAGCGCACATCGAGGCCGTTCACGCGAATCGACCCGTCGTTCACATCGTAGAAGCGCATGAGAAGCTTCATGAGCGTCGTTTTGCCGGCACCCGTGGGACCGACGATCGCGACCGTTTGCCCGGGCTCGACCGAGCAATTGAAATCGTGGATGACGGTCTTTCCTGGGACATAGCCGAATCGGACATGATCGAACTCCACCTCGCCCAGACGGCCGGGCTCCCCGGAAGGCGCAGCCGGATCATCCTCTTCGTCCTCATCGAGGAATTCGAAGATGCGCTCCGCGGCGGCGGCGAGCATCTGCAACATGTTGGAGACTTGGGAAAGCTGCGTGATGGGCTGTGTGAAATTGCGTATGTACTGCATGAATGCCTGGGCGTTGCCGACCGTGAGGGATCCATTGATCATGAGGAAGGCGCTCACCATGACGACGGCGACGTATCCGAGGTTGCCGACGAGACCCGTGATCGGCTGCATGACGCCGGAGAGGAACTGTGCGCGCCAACCCGACTCGTACAGCTTTTCATTCACCTCATCGAACTCCCCGAGTGCCCGCTCGGCCCTGTTGTAAGCCTGGATAAGCGTCTGACCCGCGAAGCTTTCCTCGATGATGCCGTTCGCCGACCCGAGGAACGCCTGCTGGCGACGGAAATGTCGCTGCGACGCGCGTACGACGAGCACGACGCCGAGCAGCGACAGCGGGATGGTCAGAAACGTGACGCCCGCCAAGACGACGGAGATGGAGATCATCTGAACGCTCACGCCGATCAGCTGCGCCACCGAGGTGATCAGCTGCGTGACGCTTTGGTTGAGCGACTGACCAAGCGTATCGACGTCATTCGTCACGCGGCTCATCACATCGCCCGTGCTGACCCGCTCGAAATATGCCAGGGGCATGCGGTCGATCTTCTCGATGATCTGGCGACGCAAGCGATAGCAGACGCGTTGCGTCACGCCCGTCATGAGCCAGCCCTGCACCAAGCTGAGGGCAGATGAAGTTATGTAGATGCACAGCACCGTGGCCAAAATGCGGCCGATCAGCGCGAAATCGACTCCGCCCGTACCGACGACCTTCGCGGCGATACCACGGAACAGCTCCGTGGTTGCCTCACCGAGCACACGAGGCCCCGCGACGTTGAACGCGACCGAGCCCACTGCACACGCGATGGCGACGAACAGCGCGAGCTTGTCGCGTGCGATATAGCGCACGACCTTGACGATGGTGCCCTTGAAATCCTTGGCCTTTTCGGTCGCGGGACCGTGGCCGTGACGCATATGTCCGGGCATGTTAGCGCACCTCCCCTTCATCCAGACCGAGCTCTTCTGAGGTAAGCTGGCTCATCGCGATCTCGCGATACGTCTCGCATACACGGAGCAACTCCTCATGGGTGCCCTGCCCCACGACACGGCCATCATCGAGCACCAAGATCTGATCGGCGTGCATGATGGTCGCGATGCGCTGGGCGACGATCACGACGGAGGCGTCGTGCAACTCATGGGACAACCCCGCACGCAGGGCGGCATCGGTCTTGTAATCGAGCGCGGAGAAGCTGTCGTCAAAGACGAGGATCTTCGGTTCGATCGCAAGCGCACGGGCAATCGACAGGCGCTGCCGCTGACCACCGGAAACGTTTGAGCCGCCCTGAGCGATCGCGGAGCTATAGCCATCCGGCTTGGCATCGATGAACTCGGAGGCCTGGGCGATCCGCGCCGCGCGCTCGACATCCGCATGGGACATGCCCGGATCGCCATAGGAGATGTTGCCCTCGATATCACCCGAGAAGAGCATCCCCTTCTGAGGAACATAGCCGATGAGCGAGCGAAGCTCATGCAGGGACATGCGACGCACATCGACCCCGTCGACCGTGATGGACCCCGCAGTCGCATCGTACAAACGAGGGATCAACTTGACAAGCGTGGTCTTGCCCGACCCCGTTGAACCGATGATGCCGAGCGTCTGCCCCGGTTTCACGGTGAAGCTGACATGCTCCAGCGTCGGAGCCTCGGCGTCCGGATAGGTGAAAGAGACGTCATCGAAACTCAGCACACCACCCCAATCGACGTGCTCGCCGTCGGCCGTCATGTGCCCCTGTGGGCCCTCGAGCGTGTGCGCGGGATCCACGATGCTCGATTCGGTGGCGAGCACCTCCATGATGCGCTCGGAGGCGATATCGGCACGCGGGAGCATGACGGCGACCATCGTGATGATCATGA
Source organism: uncultured Collinsella sp. (assembly GCA_963560155.1). Taxonomy (GTDB): domain Bacteria; phylum Actinomycetota; class Coriobacteriia; order Coriobacteriales; family Coriobacteriaceae; genus Collinsella. The sequence continues at coordinate 3,080 of CAUWMY010000010.1, read as the reverse complement.
AGGACATGATCACCTGCATCGTGTAATTCATATACGCCATGAGGTCGCCGACCTGCATGCCGCCCGCATCCACGGCATGACCGCCGAACCAGACGATGGCCACCGAGATGATGTTCATGAGCATCATCAGCACGGGCATCATGAAGGACATCGCTCGGTTCGTGAATATATAAGTACCGGTGAGTTTGCGATTGGCCTCGTCGTAACGCTCGCGCTCGCTGTCGCTGCGCCCAAAAGCCCTGATCGGCATGACGCCGGTGATGATCTCGCGCGCAATGAGGTTGTTGCGGTCCACAAGCTCTTGCATCCTGCGGAAACGCGGCATGGTGAGGCCCATGAGCACGCCGATGGCCACCATGATGACGGCAAGGCCGATCAGGATGATCCACTGAAGCCCCGTGCTGCCGAACCCGATCACCTTCACGACCGCGCCGACACCCATGCAAGGGGCGAACAGCACCATGCGCATGCACATGACCAGCACCATCTGCACCTGCTGAATGTCATTCGTGGCGCGCGTGATGAGCGAGGCCTCCGAAAACCGGTTCATCTCAGCCGGCAAGAACGACAGGACGCGCTCATACACGTCGTGGCGAAGATCGCGAGCGATCCGAGCGGCGGTACGCGACGCGTTATACGCAGCGGCGATCGCGCACAGGGCCGCGATGAGCGCATACGTCAACATGCGGGCGCCCTCGCGAACGAGGAAATCGGTCTGAACGCCGGCAAGATCGACACCGGCGCGCTCATAGGCGAATTTCACGAACTCGATAGCCTGGGAGGTGACAACTGCCCCGCCGTCCTCGCCGAGCGCGCAATGCAGCCCGTCGCGAATAACGGATGGGTCGAACAGCGCGGGATCAGGTGATCCGTCTGCCTGTGCTCCAGCAAGCGCCCTGACCGCATCGATGGTCATGGTATCGCCCACCGCGGCCTTGAGCGCGGCCGCCTCACGCGCATCTTCGACCACGGAGTCGACCGGCACACCGCGCTCAAGCATGAACGCGATCATCTCGGCCTCGCCCAAGAAGCCCTTGATTTCGTCGCGGTCCTGACAATCGCCCTCAAAAACGCGAACGTCATCTTCATCGGGACTTGCATAAAGCGACTCGACGCGATTCATCTCGCTCGGCGTCAGCAAGAGCTCGACATCGCCAAGGTCATCTGCGGTGATGCGATCGGGCACCACGTCCTCAATGCCTCCCCGGCTGATGCCGGTGTCGACGATCTCGCTCATGACCGAGGGCAACGTGAGCTCGCAATACGCCTGCACCATGAGAAGCGCAAGCGCCAATGCGAGATTGGCCTTGTGGTGCCTCAGGAATCTGAATATCTTCACCGGTGCCTCCCCCAAACGCACTTTCAACACAGACGCCGAAATGATCGAACGGTATTTTCTCCCCCTCGAGCGCCCCGAGACCGCAATGCCCCCATTCCATAAAAGCTCAATAATTTAGGTACCTCATAACTATCTATCAAAGGTGGGGTCCAAACCACTTGCGCACGCACGTGACGGCCGTATAATGTGGTCCGCGCACTGCATCCCACGCCGCGGAGCGCACACTTCTCGTTCATTGTGGAGATTCCGCACATGAATGGGCTTCTATGGTATAGTTCATTGCTGTTTGTTCACGCGACCTCAATTTCGGTCGCCTAAGAAGGGTCACTGACATGTCCAAAGTTTGCGAAATCTGCGGTAAGCACCCCGTTGCTGGTCGCTCCATCAGCCACTCCCACCGCGTCTCCAACCGTAAGTTCCGTCCGAACATCCAGCGCGTGTACGTCGTCGTGAACGGCGTCCGTCGCAAGATGAACGTGTGCACCAGCTGCCTCAAGGCTCAGAAGGTGGCCCGCTCCTAAGCACTCCCCTCTTTGGACAAACGTTTGCTTGCATACGCAGCGCCCCGGCATCGCCGGGGCGTTTTTTTGTATCAATTGGGTATCAATTGGGGACAGGTACAAATTGAGACACGCAGTCGAAATGCGTCAACCGAAACAGGAGGAAATCGCTTCCGCCCGCAAGGGCGTTGGGGAGGACGCCAAGCAGGCACATGGTCGACCACGATCGCAATGCAGGCTAATTCCGACCAGCTGCACGCGAAACCACCCTGCGTGACACACCCGTGATGCGAGAAATCTCAGACGCATTCAATCCGCACTCGGAGAGGACCCGTATACAAGCGTCTCGCTCCGGCTTCGGACTCGCCCCAATCACAAGCGGGTCCCTGCCTCCCAGGGCAGTACGGGCAACCTCCAGAACTCCAACCCCATCGGAGTGCATCACGCGGGCCAAATCACGCCAGCTGTCTTCAGAAGAGGAAAACTCAACGAACCTCGCCGCGCCACCGATCAGCTCGTACACCAGACCGCGTGAAACAAAGCCCCTGTCCTCGACATACCCGCGATAACTGCTCCATTGATAACACTCACGCCCTGAGACCCCCGCCTTGACGGGATTATCGTGAACATACCGTACGACCGTAAGTAGGTGGCGCACGTCTTCAATTGCAGCACTCGAGAATCTTCCTGGAACAGATGGCCAGACCGGTCGTGCCTCTCGTTGAAGTACCTTGCGTACACGCAGCAGAGTCGCTGCATGAACACGCCGAGGTCTCCTTCTGGATCGAACAGAACGATGTGCACGTGATTGTCCATAAGGCAATACGCAATCACATCGACACGCTCTTGCGCGGAAAGCAGCTCCAAGCGATCGAGAAAGAAGTTCCTGCCCACCGCATCCTCAAAAATGATCTGACGGCCGCAACCGCGAATCGTCACATGGTATAGATCGGTTTCGCATCGAACTCTTCCCGCCCTCGCCATATGTCCACCGCCCCCGTCGAACTAAACCGCCTGGCGCCATCGATGACGCGGCAAAGTCAACTTCATTCTTACCGACATAGACTCGATAGCGCCGAGAATACAATTTCCTGACCGCCCATCTGCACATGCATCTGATCCAAATCTTTCCGACATGGCCAGAACGAACCAAGATATAGATGAGGGGGCTTGCCTAGTTTAGGGACCTTTCTCGGAGTTCCCTCAACATGAACTTGTACATGTCCTGACCTCTCATGTTG
>CAUWMY010000009.1:0-46375 GCA_963560155.1 uncultured Collinsella sp. | reverse complement strand
AGCGGGTGGTTTTCTATGCCGCGCTGGCGCGCGGCACGGACTAAAGTCCATGAAGTAAAGGGCGTGGTCGACCTCGCGATCGACCACGCCCAAGGCAATGACACGGGTTTTGCCGAAGCTATGCCAAAACACCCGTGAACGCTCCCAAGATGCCCACGATCATCGTGATGACGATGAGCAGCATGGGGTTCGCCTTCTTGGCGAGGGCGGCATAGTAGAGCACAAGCGCGACCAGAGCGAGCGTGCCGGGCATAATGCTGTCGAGCACGGATTGAATGGTCTGGACGCTTTCACCCGAACCGAACTCTATGGGAATCGACACCGACGTCATGGACACGGTCATGGCGCCGAGGACCATGATGCCCACGATGCCCGCGGCATGGATGACCTTGTTCATGAGGCCGCTCTCCTGCGCTGCGGTGAGGAACGACACGCCGAGCTCATAGCCCTTCTGCGCGCCGATGATGCGCGTGAGGAAGCACGGGATGTTGTAGATCGCCAGGAACGCGATCGGGCCGAGCGGATTGCCGGCAAGCGACAGGCCGATGCCGACGGCGGCGGCGATCACGCGCAGCGTTCCCAGGAACAGAGAGTCGCCGATTCCGGACAGCGGGCCCATGAGTGCCGCCTTGACGGAGCTGATGGTCTCGGGCTCCATCTCGCCCTTCGCGACGCGTTCCTCCATCGAGGCCACCACGCCGCCCACGAACGGGGCGAAATACATCGTGATGTTGAAGAACTCGAGATGGCGGGTGAGCGCGGCGGCATAGCCCTCGGGATCGTCACGGTAGATCTTCTTGAGCAGCGGGTTCAGCATGAGGCAGAACGGGATACTCATCTGCTTGGGGTAGTTCCAGGAGTACTCCATGCCGAGCGCGCCCGGGTTCACCGCCATGCGGGTGAGGTCGCTCTTGGTAATCGCAGAGCCCTGCGAGGTGTCGGGCTTAGAAGTCATCGTCATCGCCTCCAGCGATACCGGCGGTCGCGGCGGCGGGGGCGTCACCGAAAAGGTCGATCTTCTCGATGGCGATAACCACGGCCAGGATGGCGACGGCCAAGACGGACAGGTTCAGGTAGGCGGCAAGCGCGAAGCCCAGCACGAAGAACGGGATGAGCTTCTTGTTCACGATCATACGCATGAGCATGGCGAAGCCCATGGCGGGCAGGATGCCGGCGGCGATGCCCATGCCGTCGAACACGAAATCGGGCACGGCGTCGAGGACGGCGGTCACCGCATCCGAGCCGAAGTAGAAGGCCAGCGCGGTCAGCGTAAACGTCCAAATGGTCTTGCCGACCATACCCATGAGCACGTAGGTGAGCTTAATCTTGCCATCGTCGCCGACCTCGGCGCCCTTGTCGGCAATCTGCAGGAACATCGGGGTGATGGCGTAGAAGAAATTCTTGACGCCGAGGGCCGCCAGGCCGATGGGCATGGCCAGGGCGAATGCGGTCTCGAGACCGGAGCCGGTGGTGATGGCGAACGCGGTCGCCAGAGTCCCGGCGGTGTTGACATCCGGCGGAATGTAGGCGCCCACCGAGATGGCGCCCATGAAGAGCAGTTCGAGATTGGCACCGATCACCAAGCCGGTGTGAAGATCGCCCAGCACGAGACCGACGATGGGGCCAATGACGATGGGACGATTCAGGTGGCTGGTGCCCAAAGCCGTGTCAAAAGTCGCGAACGCCGCGACCAGACCGACGAGGATGGCTTGTAGGAGCATAATCGACTCCCTTCCTTATTCGTGGGGTCCGCCGATCCCGCACACGGGTGCGACGGCAGTTGAAAAGACCCGGTCGGCGCGAGACGCGCACCCGCCGACCGGGTCGAAGTTGCCCGCGAGGGGACGAGACGCCTAATAAGCGAACTGACGGTAGTAGCGACGATAGGCCAGGTTGTGCTTCGTGATGCGCTCGTAATGCTTGGAGAGGCGCTCGTGCAGCGTCGCGGCGGCGATCATCGGGGAGACCAGCGGGCGGAACTCGTCGTCCAGGCCGGAGACGGCGTACTCGGCGGTGTCGATGACCGCGAGCTTGTCGGTGTACTGCTTGCAGAACACCTCGGCGCGGTTGTCAAGCTCGCGGCACTCGTCCTCGCCCTTGGTGATGATCACGGGCACGCCGGGCTCGACGAGCTCGAGGGTGCCGTGGAAGAACTCGGCGGACGTGACGGCACGGGTGCGGATCCACTGCATCTCCTCGAGAACGCACATGGAGAACAGAACGTTCTCGCCCCACAGGGCACCGGACGCGATGAAGATCGTGTAGGGCTCCTCGGCGAACTGCTTCGCGATCTGCTCGGCCTTGGGCTCGAACTTGATGCGGATGTCGACCAGGTCCTGGAAGAGATTCTTGGTCTGGGCCATGTAGTCGTCATAGCGGTCGAAGTCACCGCGCAGGTTGAGCAGGCGCAGGGCGAAGGCCTGGAAGAGCAGATAGGTGAAATCGCAGCGACCGGTGGCCACGGGAGCCGAGATCACCGTGGTCGCGAGCTTGCCGAGCGGTGTGTCCTCGCGGGTGAAGGCGACGACGCGGATGCCCTGGGCGGTGATGTTCTCGACCGCCTTGACGATCTCCTTGGTATCGCCGGAAGCGGAGGCGGTGACCACGACGGAGTCCTTCTTGAGGCGGTTGTCGCCCATCACGTTGAGCTCGGCGGCGTTGACCAGGTGAACCTCGACCTCGGAGTACTTCTTCATGAAGTAGCGGACCATGTCGAGCTCGTCATAGGTGCCGCCGATACCAAGCAGGAAGATGTTCTCATACCCCTGCTCGTGAATCTCGTCCGCGACTGCCTTGGCCTGGGCGCAGGCCGCCACGGTGGCGTCGCCGTCCTTCAGGTACTGGTCGATATCGAAGTTAAGAAGCTGGACCTTCTCGAGTTCCGCCATGGTGTTACCCCTCTCGTAAGCAGAACGTTACATGACGTTATGCAATATAACGTTATGTGATGTTATCTGATTGAATGAGGCTTATCACTCCCGCGAACGGTCGGAATTCATCGGTAGACGTTATATAAGGTTATATGTTTCGGAGATCTGCCCAGGTTCTATGGTGCATTCGCGTTCCCGACTCCCCCGCCCGCCCTCCGTCCGCCCCCGCCCACCATGTCCAAACAAGCCTCAATCGAGCTTATGAGCGATTTCATCGGCACAAAAATGAGCTTATGAACAAACCGTTCATAAGCTCATTTTTTACAAGCTATCTACCTGCGGTTTTGCAACCAGCTCGAACTGAGGCAATCCCCAATCGTTCATAAGCTCAATCTCACGCCGGGGTTGGAAAATGCACTCCGCTCGCATCGGCAACTGCCAGCGAATCCAATCCTACTTGCGCGTCGCGCGATAGAACTCGATCAGGGCCTTGGTGGAGGCGTCCTGCGCCGCCAGCGCCTCATCGTCATGGAACGCCGGGGTGATCTGCTTGGCGAGCTGCTTGCCGAGCTCGACGCCCCACTGGTCGTAAGAGTCGATGCCCCACACGGTGCCCTCGACGAAGGTGATGTGCTCGTACAGGGCGATGAGCTCGCCGAGCGCGAACGGCGTCAGGGTGTCGCCGAAGATGGAGGTCGTCGGACGGTTGCCGGTGAACACGCGAGCGGGGACGATCTGCTCGGGTGTGCCCTCGGCGCGGACCTCCTCGGCGGTCTTGCCGAATGCGAGCGCCTTGGTCTGCGCGAGGAAGTTGCCCAGGAACAGCTCATGGACATCCTGGCCGTTGTCCTGAGCCGGGTTATGGGTGTTGGCGAACGCGATGAAATCGGCGGGGACCATCACATTGCCCTGGTGGATCAGCTGATAGAACGCATGCTGGCCGTTGGTGCCGGGCTCACCCCAAAAGACCTCCCCGGTGTGGCAGGTCACGGGGCTGCCGTCCCAGCGGACCTGCTTGCCGTTGGACTCCATGGTGAGCTGCTGCAGATAGGCCGGGAAGCGGTGCAGATACTGGGTGTAGGGCAGTACGGCATGGGTGTCGGCGCCGAAGAAGTTCACATACCACACGTTCATGAGGCCCATGAGGGCGACGACGTTCTCCTCGAGCGGTGTGGTCTCGAAGTACTCGTCGATCGCGCGGAAACCGGCGAGGAACTGCTGGAAGCGCTCGGGGCCGAGGACGATGATGAGGGACAGGCCCACGGCGGAATCGACGGAGTAGCGCCCACCGACCCAGTTCCAGAAGCCGAACGCGTTCTCGGGGTCGATGCCGAAGTCGGCGACGAGATCCAGGGCGGTGGAGACGGCGACGAAGTGCTTCGCGATGGCCTCGGCGTCCTGCTCGGGCGTGCCGTCGATGGCGCCGCAGGCGCGGAGCTGCTCGAGCATCCAGGCCTTGACCTCGCGGGCGTTGGTGAGGGTCTCCAGCGTGGTAAACGTCTTGGAGACGATGATGACGAGCGTGGTCTCGGGATCGAGGCCCTTCACCTTCTCGGCCATGTCGTTCGGGTCGATGTTGGAGATGTAGCGGCAGTCGATGCCGGCGTCGGCATACGGCCGCAGAGCCTCATAGGCCATGACGGGGCCGAGGTCGGAGCCGCCGATGCCGATGGAGACCAGGTGCTCGATCTTCTTGCCGGTCACACCGGTCCACTCGCCGGAGCGGACGCGCTCGGCGAAGGTGTACATGCGGTCGAGGACCTCATGGACATCGGACACGACATCCTGGCCGTCGACGATGAGCTCGCCCTTCTGGTCGGCGGGACGACGCAGGGCGGTGTGCAGGACGGCGCGGTCCTCGGTGGTGTTGATGTGCTCGCCGGAGAACATGGCGTCACGACGCCCCTCGACATCGCAAGCGCGGCCGAGATCGGCGAGGAGCTTGAGGGTCTCGTCGGTGATCAGGTTCTTGGACAGATCGAAGTGCAGGTCACCCGCCTTGAAGGTGAGCTTCTCGACGCGGTCGGGATCGGCGGCGAACCAATCCTTCAGGCTGATGCCCTTCTCCACGAGGTCATCGTGGTGCTTCTGAAGAGCCGCCCACGCAGGGGTCTTGGTTGCATCGATGGGAGCGGAAATCGCCATGTGCGTCCTCCTTAAATGACTGCATGCACGAACAGCACCATTCTAGCGCTTGCAGGCGCGAACGGCCCGACTCCCCTCTTCAAAACGATGGGTAAACGACCCCGTCCCGACTCCAGCCATCCCGGTCGGATACAGGGGTCGTGCGAGTGCGCGGCATCTGAAGCGGGTTAGGCATTCTTGAAGAACGCCACCGCGATGGCGCCGGGCCCGACGTGCGTGCCGATGGTCGCACCGACCATGATCGAGGGAATGTCCTGCTCGGCAACGCCGCCCTCCCACACGAAGCGGCTGTCCTCGAGGTACTTGCGCAGGAGCTTGTCGGAAAGGCCGGTATAGCCGACCATGACGGGCATATCGAAATCGATGCCGCCCGCGCTCTCAAGCTGCTGACGCAGCAAGTTGCGGCCGTTCTTGGAGCCGCGGGCCTTGCCCAGGATCGCCACCTCGCCGTCGTCGATGGTGATGACAGGCTTGATGGAGAGCATCTCGCCCAGCGTGCCCACTGCGGCGGAGATGCGCCCTCCGCGCTTCAGGTACTCGAGCGTGTCGAGCAGGGCGACCACGCAGACGCGGTCCGCGGCGGCCTCCACGGCGGCGGCAACCGCTGCCGCCGAGAGGCCCTCCTCGACCAAGCGGAGCGCGTAATCGACCAGGATATGCTGACCGATCGTCACGCTCTTGGTGTCAACGACATGGACCTCCGTGGGCCCATCGGCTTGCGAGGCGGCGGTCACGGCGCTCTGGTACGTGCCCGAGAGCTTGCCCGAGAGGGCCATGATCACCACGTCGTCGCCCGCCTGCTGGGCGCGGGCGATCGCCTGCGAAAAAGCATAAGGATTGACCTGGCCAGTCGTCGGGAACTCATCACCCTCGACAAGCAGCTCGTAAAAACGCTCGCGCGTGAGGTCCACGTCGGCGCTGTAGGTCGTCTCACCAAATGCGATGGAAAGCGGCAGGACGTCGAGATTCGGATGATCGCCCGGCAGACAATCGGAACCGGAATCGGTGATAATGCGGACAGCCATAATCTCCCCTTTCAGGGAACTTAATGAACAAATTCCGCGAAAGTGTACCGCTAGCTTGCGGCATCACCAGACATTCATATTGTGAGGTGCAGCGACCTACGCGCGCGAGTAGAACGCGACGGCGATGCCGTTGGGCCCGACATGCGTTCCAATGGCGGCCCCGACCTGCGAGATCGGGAGATCGTCCTCCGCGATGTCGCCCTCCCAGGCATCGCGATTGTCATCGAGGTACTTGCGCAGCAGCTTGTCCGAAAGACCCGAGTAGCCCAGGGCGCCCGGCATGTCGAAATCGATGCCGCCGACCTTGGCGATCTCGCGATGCAGCAGGTTGCGGCCGTTCTTGGAACCGCGCGCCCTCCCGAGCACGACCACCTCGCCATCGACCACGGTGATGACGGGTTTGATGGAGAGCATCTCGCCCACGGCCCCCGCCGCGGCGGAGATGCGGCCGCCGCGCTTCAGGTACTCGAGCGTGTCGACCAGCCCCAGGATGTGCACGCGACCGACCGACGCCTCGAGGGCATCCGCGATCTCATCGGCACCGAGTCCCTCGTCGACCATCCTCAACGCGTACTCGACCACGATATGCTCGCCGAGCGTCATGTTCAGGCTGTCGACCACGCGAACCGTCTCGAGGCCCCCCTCGCGCGCGGCCTGCGCGGCGATGCGCGCGCTCTGATACGTCCCGGAGAGGCGGCTTGACATGGTGATGACCACCGCGTCGTCGCCCGCCTCGCGAACACGGTCGAGCGCCTGTTCGAACAGGTACGGCGTCGCCTGCCCGCTGGTGGGGAACTCCTCGCGCTCCACGAGCATCTCGTAGAAGCGATCGTAGGTGATGTCCACGCCCTCGCGGTACACGTCGTCACCGAAGGCGACCGTCAAGGGCAGGACATCGAGGGAGGGATGGTCGGTCGTCCTGTATTCCGATCCGGAGTCGGTGATGATGCGAACGGACATGCGGCTCACTCCAAACGAGCAGGTGGCACAGATAATCCGCAGAACCGTACCATCCGACGAACATCCTCACACACACCCCATGAAAACCGCTCGGGCGTTTCACATATCGCTTATTCAACCAGCTCGTTCCATGGATGTCACAGAAAGCGTGGGCGCATAGCGCCCGTCGAGCCCGAGAACATCGCGGGCGAGGCGCAGGAAAATCCCCGCATCGCGCATCTCCCCCGCCCTCGGGTCATCCGGGTGGACCTCGCCCGGCCCGTCCACAAGCGTCGCCTCGGGGGCCGCCCGATCGTACAGATGCACCTGACCGACCACATGCCATTCGCCGTCGATGCGGGCGATGCGCTCGGCGATCGTCCCGCCCCTCCAGCGCGGATTCGCGCAAAGCACCTCATCGAAGACCTCGTATCGGCGATCGGTGCGCACGTCGCGCAACAAGACCCTCCCGAGTTCCGCATCCTTGTCGAGGATCGCGAAGCGCGAGAAAAACTGCGTATCGGCAATCTGGCCCAATCTTCCCAGCATCGGCTCGGTCGTCCCAAGCGGGGCGGCCTCGATATAGAGTCCCAAAGGCGTCTCGCCTCCCCGCAGCGGCCTCTCGAAGAGCACCCATTCGGTGAAGCACATGTTGACCAACTGTATCTGCCTGAAATCCGGGTCGGGCTCGCGCAGGCAGGCCGGCATGACGATTCGCTCGAACTCGTCGGCGGCATCGTCTCTCCAGTCCTCCCTCCGCTCACCCCAATAATCCGCCATCTGCGCCACCTCGCGCGCGATCTCGCTCTGGTCGACCATAGGGGCTCCTCTCGCCTCGTCCGTTCGCATCACCCTCAGGCTAAGGGCCGGAGAGGGAGTGGGACGCGCGGCGAGACGAAAATCGGTCGGTCAACCGAGTCCCTTCCGAGACAATCCGAACGCCATCCCACTTAGAATCAGAAACATCTGATTCCAGCAGGTAGAAAGGCCGGCTCGAAGCCCAGGACGCATGAGAATCGCCCCTCTCGCCACGGAAAACCCACCGGGCGAGAGGGGCGATTCTCATATATGGTGCCTAAAGCCGTCACCTGCGACCGCCGCGATCGCCCGGCCGGCGACCGGAGCGCGGGGCACCGGCGCGCTGCTCACGCGAGCCCGCGCGTCCGCCGCGACCCGCATTCATCGCCTGACCGCCACGGCCACCGCGTCCACGGCGCTCCGAGGGCTCATCGTAGTTGCGCCAGGCATCACGCCCGGAGCGGGGGCCGCGAGGGCGATCGGCGTCCCCGCGAGAGCGATCGGCGTCCCCGCGATTGGGGCGGGAACCGCCCTTCTTCGCCGGCTTTCCCGCTGAAAGGTCCCGCTTCTTCGGGTGCGCGGCGCGCATCTCGGACGCGGTCAGGAGCTCGACGGACTCAGAGGAATCCTCGGCGTGGACGCGCGTCTTGCCCGAGCGTTTGCGACGGGAGGGCTTGGGGGCGTCCTCCTTGGGCCCCTGGGGGGCCTTCGGGGCGGCATCGCCCCGCTTGGGCGCGGAAGAGCGCTCGGCCTTCGCGCGGGCCGTCGTCTTACGACGGCGCTTCTTCTCCTTCTTTCCCGCAGGCGCCTTGGCGGGGACGCGGTCGGGGTCGACCTCGGGCGCGTGCGGGCCGAGCTCAAGGCCATCGGCATCGAAGATCTCGGCGGTCTTGCCCATGAGGGCCTCGATGTCGTAGAACTCCGCGACGTCGTCCACGGTCACGAACGTCAGCGACCAGCCCTCCTCGCCGGCGCGGCCCGTGCGGCCGATGCGGTGGATGTAGTCCACCGGGTCCTCGGGCACATCGAAGTTCACTACGTAGCGGACATCGGAGATGTCGATGCCACGGGCGAGCACGTCCGTGGCCACGAGCACATCGCACTGGCCGGCGCGGAACGCCTTGAGGGCGCGCTCGCGCTGGGCCTGGCTGCGGTCACCGTGGATGGCGGCGCAGGTGATGCCGGCACGGGCGAGGCGGCGGCTGCAGGCGTCGGCGCGGTGCTTGGTGCGGCAGAACACGATCACGCGGCTCGAACCCTCGCGCTTGAGAACCTCCGCGAGCAATGTGTTCTTCGACTCGAGGGACACCGGAAGGACGTACTGCTCCACCGTGTCGGCCGTGGAGGTGACCGGTGCGATCTCGACGCGGGCGGGGTCGGTCACCAAATCGGTGATGGAGCCCACGGCCTGCTCATCCAGGGTCGCGGAGAACAGCAGGGTCTGGCGGTCGTCGCGCGTGTAGCCAACGATGCGGCGGACGGCGGGCAAAAAGCCCATGTCGAGCATGCGGTCGGCCTCGTCGAGAACGAGGACCTGTACCTGGTCGAGCGAGCAGGCGCCCTGATCGATGAGATCCTGCAGACGGCCTGGGGTGGCGATGAGGATGTCGCAGCCGCGCTTGAGCTTGTCGCGCTGCGGGTTGTAGCTCACGCCGCCCACCACGGTGACGCTCGTGTGCCCGGTGCGGCGGGCGATCGCGCGGCAGACCTCCTCGATCTGCTGGGCGAGCTCGCGCGTGGGCGTGATGACGAGCATGAGCGGGCCCTGGGCCGCGACGCGGCCGCGAGCGCGGGAGCGAGGCACGTGGGGCAGGTTGTTCATGGTGGGCAGCAGGAAGGCAGCCGTCTTGCCGGTGCCCGTCTGAGCGGCGGCGAGGACGTCCTCGCCATCGAGGGCATGCGGGATCGAGGCGGCCTGCACGGGCGTCGGGGCGGTGTAGCCCATGTCGGAGACGGCGGAGAGAACCTCCTCGGAAAGGCCGAGGTCGGCAAAGGACGGGACAACGGCCTCGGGAGAAGTCGTATCGAATTCGGTGACGTTGATGGAAGTCAAAATGGTCCATTTCCGCGCGGCAAGTGGCAGCATCGGCACCCGACGTGGGTGCGCTCGCCAAACCGTCCGCGCTGTGGGGTCGATATGCATAAACGATGCGCGGGCCGGTCCGCGCGGTGGAGCGTGTTCGCCAACGGCATTGACGCGAGCACGTGGAGCAGGTTCCACCGCAGGCAAGTATACGGGCTGCAGATGTGCAATTTGGGGACGGGTGCAAATTACACATCAGCCCGACAGGCCTATACCCCGCATTGGCATTCCGCCGCTGCAGAACCGACTGACAAAATGACAACCGCCGCTTGCCGCATGCGCGATTTGACAGCATGTGCAATTTGCACCCGTCCCCAATTGCACACTCTAGACACCCCTGGGGGGTGGGGTATACTGAGACTCGATAATGCCACGAAAGGAGCTGCACATGGCTCACCAGACATTCGATGTGCGCGGTATGACCTGCGCGGCGTGCCAGGCGCACGTCGACCGCGCCGTGGGCAACCTCGAGGGCGTCTCGAACGTCGCGGTGAATCTGCTCGCCGGCTCCATGGCCGTCGATTACGACGAGGGAGTCCTCGACTCAGATGCGATCTGCGCCGCCGTCGATCGCGCGGGCTACGCCGCCTCCCCCGTCGAGGCGGGCGGCGGCACGGGCACCGGCGCCTCCGCGGCCGCTCCGCGCCTGGAGTCTCCCACCAAAAAACTCGAGGCCCAGGCACGCGCCATGCGTGGGCGCCTCATCGTATCCATCGCCTTCCTCATCCCGCTGTTCTACCTCGGCATGGGTCATATGCTCGGCTGGCCGCTTCCCGCGTTTTTCGGAGCGCCCGAGAACATCATGAACGTGGCGCTCACCGAGCTGCTCCTGCTCGCTCCCATCGTCTATGTGAACGACTCGTACTTCATCAACGGGTTCAAATCGCTCATCCACGGAGCGCCCACCATGGACGCCCTCATCGCCATCGGCTCGGCGGCCAGCATCGGCTGGTCGATCGTCGGCATCTACCGCATCGGGGCAGCCCTCACCGCGGGCGACCCGCATGCCGCGCACATGGTCGGCATGGACAACCTCTACCTCGAGAGCGCGGGCACCATCCTGGCGCTCGTCACCGTGGGCAAGTATATGGAGACGCGCAGCAAGTCCAAGACGGGCAGCGCCATCGAGCGTCTCATCGACCTCGCCCCCAAGACCGCAACGGTCGTCGGCGAGGACGGTATGCAAACCACCGTGAACGCCGATGACATCCAGCTCGGCCAGACCATCCTGGTGCGTCCGGGCGAGGCTATCCCCGTCGACGGCGTGGTGCTGGAGGGCTCCTCGGCCGTGGACGAGAGCGCGCTGACCGGCGAGTCCATGCCGGTGGAGAAGCGCATCGGCGATACCGTGAGCGCCGCCACCGTCAACCGCACCGGCTCCTTTACCTTCCGCGCCACACGCGTGGGCGCCGACACCGACCTCGCGCGTATCATCCGCCTGGTCGAGGACGCCAACGCCACCAAGGCCCCCATCGCACGCCTGGCCGACAAGGTCGCCGGCGTGTTCGTTCCCGTCGTGCTCGCCATCGCCGCCGTCACCTTCGTCGTGTGGCTCATCGCCACCGGCGGCAACGTGAACGAAGCCCTCACATCGGCCGTCGCCGTCGTGGTCATCAGCTGTCCGTGCGCCCTGGGCCTCGCCACGCCCGTCGCGATCATGGTGGGAACCGGGCGCGGTGCCGAGATGAGCATCTTGTTCAAGAGCGCCGAGGCACTCGAGACGCTGCACGGCGTGCGCGCCGTAGTCCTCGACAAGACGGGGACCATCACCGCGGGCAAACCGACCGTGACAGACGTCATACCCGCCCGCCGCGCAGACGGCTCGCCCGTCATGAGCGAAAAGGCACTCATGAAGCTCGCCGCCGCCCTCGAGCGCACCAGCGAGCACCCACTCGCGGAGGCCATCATGGCACGGGCCGATGAGCTGGGAATCGTGGCCCGTACCGTCCAAGACTTCGCAGCCATTCCAGGTCGAGGCGTGACGGCACGCGAGGGTGCCAACACAATCGCCGCCGGCAACGCCGCCCTCATGGACGAGCTGGGCGTGCCCGTCGATCGCGCCGCCCTAGACGAGCTCGCCCGCGCGGGCAAAACGCCGCTTCTCTTCGCCAAGAACAGCGAGCTCGTGGGCATCATCGCGGTCGCCGACGACGTCAAGGCAACGAGCACGGCGGCCATAGCCGCCCTCGGCGAGCTCGGCATCCGCACCATCATGCTCACGGGCGACAACGAGACCACCGCGCGCGCCATCGCCGAGAAAGTCGGCGTGAGCGAGGTCATCGCCGGCGTCATGCCCGCCGATAAGGAGCGCGTGGTGCGCGAACTGCAGGGCGACGGCGACGCGGTCGCCATGGTGGGAGACGGCATCAACGACTCCCCCGCCCTGGCGCGCGCCGACGTGGGGCTGGCGATCGGCGCGGGCGCGGACGTGGCCAAAGAGGGCGCCGACGTGATCCTCATGAAGAGCGACCTCATGGACGTCCCGCGTGCGATCGAGCTCTCCCGCGCTGTCATCCGCAACATCAAGCAGGACCTGTTCTGGGCGCTGTTCTACAACGCGCTGGGCATCCCGCTCGCCGCCGGCGTGTTCTACCCGCTGCTCGGCTGGCAGCTCTCCCCTGCGTTCGGCGCCGCGGCCATGAGCCTGTCGAGCCTGTGCGTGGTCGGCAACGCCCTGCGCCTGAGGACCTTCCAGCCCAGGCACGTCGATCAATCGTCTCAATTGGGGACAGGCACCGATTGAGACGTCGGAACGCCACCGTAAGAAAAATGTCTCAATCGGTGCCTGTCCCCAATTGAGACGAAGAGAGAGGAACAACCATGAACTACATCATCAAGACCGAAGGCCTCATGTGCGGCCACTGCGACGCCACCGTCGAGACGGCGCTGCTGAACGTCGCGGGCGTGACCGATGCCGACGCCGACCACGAGACCCAGACCGTCGCCGTCGAGTGCTCCGATGACGTCACACCCGAGCAACTCGCCGAGGCCGTGGACGGAGCCGGCGAGAAATTCCGCGCTCTGTCCGTGCGGGAGGCGTAACCGCCCATGATGGCCGACCGTGATAAGACCATGCGCCTGCTCAAGACCGCCCGTGGGCAGATCGAGGGCATCATGAAGATGGTCGAGGAGGACCGCTACTGCATCGACATCTCAACGCAGCTCATGGCGACGCAGTCCCTCATCGGGCGCATCAACGCCGACGTCCTCAAGGCCCACATCGGAGGCTGCGTGCAGCAGGCACTCGCCCAGGGCACGCAGGCCGAACGCGATGCCAAGCTCGCGGAAATCGAAGCCATCGTGGAGAAGCTGGCGAAATAGGGGTATCGTGGTAGCGCGGCGCCCGGATACGGGTACCGTGAGACCATGGCATGGACGGCGTTCGCGCTGCGGGCGCAGACAGGGAAAGGCACCCATGAACGATTTCATGAAAGACCGTTACGGAGTCGACGAGCTCACCTGCGTGCTCGGCGGCGCAGGCATGCTGCTCGCCCTCATCGGCACCATCGCAAACCTCGACCCGCTGACGTGGATCGCGCTCGCGATCGTGCTGCTCGCGCTCGCGCGCGCGTTCTCCAAGAACATCACCGTCCGCTGCAACGAGAACAACGCGTTCCGCTCCTTCTCCGAACGCGTCCCCGTGCTGGGAAATCTTGTTGCACGTCTCGGCTCCATCACCCCTGCCGGTCGCAACGCCTCCGGCGGCTCCACTGCCTCCGCCGCCCCCAACATCGAGTACGAGCGCGCGAAGCGCACCGCCCAGAAGATGTGGAAGGAGCGCAAGACCTCACGCTTCCTCAAGTGCCCCAACTGCGGCCAGATCCTGTCCGTCCCCAAGGGCAAGGGCAAGATCCGCGTGACCTGCCCGCGCTGCCGCACCAAGATGGAGACGAAGTCCTAGCCTCGCAAGCCGCAACGGCGCTTCGCCGCCGCCATCCCCATGGACGCACGACGGCCCGCGACCCCACCAAGAGGGTCGCGGGCCGTCTTTCGCCCTATCGGCAGAGGGCTCTATGCAACGGGCTGGGACATGATCCAGTCGAGCTCCTCGTCCAGCTCGGCGATGCGTTTGACGCGCGGGCGCTCGACGAACGTGCCGCGGCACATGACATGGCGCACATCTCGCAGGGCGGAAAGATCGTCCAACGGATTGGCGTCGGCGACGATCAGGTCGGCGGACTTACCGGCCTCGACGGTGCCCGTCTCGTCGCCCAATCCCAGCAGCCGGGCGTTCACGGCCGTCGCCGTATGCAGGGCGAAAGCATTGCTCACGCCCACGTACTTGGCAAAATAGGCAACCTCGCGCCACATGTCGTACTGCGTCACGTACGGGCAGCTCGAGTCGGTTCCCAGGCCCACGGGAATGCCCGCGGCCAGGGCATCGCGGGCGCTCTGGACGATCCCCTCGCACACGATATCGCCGTTGGCCTTTTGAACATCGGTGGAATGGGTCTTCTCGGGCGGAAGCTTCACGAACGGCAGCGCGGGAGAGATCGTGCACGTCACACTCGGCGTCCGCCCCTCGAGCTGCGTTCCCGCGCCACCGCGATACAAATCCACGATCTCGGGGGTCATCGGAGCGCCGTGCTCGATGGTGTCCACGCCCGCACGCAGCGCCACGCGCACGCCCTCCGTGCTCTCCACATGGGCCATCACGGACAGGCCGAGGCGATGGGCGGCCTCGCAGGCGGCGCGGGCGACCCCCTCGGACATACGCAAGACGCCGGGCTCGCCCACTTTCTCGGCGTCGAACACGCCTCCCGTCACGAACAACTTGATCACGTCGGCACCGTGGGCCGCGATCTCGCGCACCAGCTCCGCGGCATCCTCGGGGCTCTCGGCGATCTGGGCGAATAGGCCCGCGCCATGACCGCCCGGGACCGTCACGCCCGTGCCCGGGGCGATGAGGCGCGGCCCGACGTGCTTGCCCGCGTTGAACTCGTCTCGCACGGCGATATCGCCATACAGCGGGTCCCCCGCGCCGCGCACCGTGGTGACACCGCTGGCCAGCTGCTGTTGGGCGCGCTTGCGCAGAAGGCCCCGCACGATGGCGCGCCCCACCGGGTTGTCCAGGCGCTTCATGAGGGCGCCCGCATCGCCGGCGCTTGTGGGGCGACCCGATCCGCACAGGTGAACATGCATGTTGATAAGGCCGGGCAGCAGGTACGCACCACCCAGGTCGAGCTCGCGCGCGCCCATGGGAGCGTCCACCTCCTCCGTCGGGCCGACGGCGGCGATACGGCCGTCCTCGACCAGCACCGCCTGCCCGATGCGGGGCTCCATATTCTCGGTGCCATCCAGCACGGTCGCGTTCCTGAACACGAATGCATCTTGCGCGCTCATGCGAATCTCCCCTTCTCACGCCTGAAAATCTCATGTCCGTCCACCGTACCCCTTTCACCGCGCTGAGATTCCCGGTTTTCGCCGAACGGGCCGCAGGCCGCACCAAGGGCGCACAGACGGTCGAAAACCTACCGCCCGCCGAATGACGCGTGGCCCTTGCCGAATACCACGCATGGACCCCCTCGCGGATGCGGTACTAATACCTCGATGCAATGGTAAAACGTTTTTCGCGAAGCACTTCGCATGCACGCGGACTTCCAGGGCGGCACGGCAGCCCTCCGCAGCGCTCAAGTGCACCGAGAAATCGATACCGAACCCCATCCTGAGGAGGATCACAATGGCAACTGATTCCGTCACCAAGGTTCTGGAGGGCCACGGCGTCCACGCCGCAGCGGAGAACCTCCACCTCGACATGGTCCCCGCCGAACTCGTCGAGGAGGCGCTCGCCCACGGCGAGGGCAAGCTCGCGGCCAACGGCTCGCTCGTAGTCGAGACCGGCAAATACACCGGTCGCAGCCCCAAGGACCGCTTTGTGGTGGACACCCCCGACGTGCACGACACCATCGCCTGGGGCAACGTCAACGTCCCCATCTCGCAGGAGAGCTACGAGAAGGTGCGCGACGGCGTTGCCGCCTACCTGGGCGAGCGCGACCTGTACGTGGTGCGCGGCCTCGCCGGCGCCGATCGCAAGCACTCCCGCAAATTCATGGTCGCCTGCGAGCTGGCGAGCCAGGCGCTCTTCATCAAGCAGCTCCTCGTCCGCCCCAGCGATGAGGAGCTCGAGGCCTACGGCGAGCCCGACTTCACCATCCTGGCCGCCCCCGGCTACAAGTGCG
Organism: uncultured Collinsella sp.; assembly: GCA_963560155.1. Taxonomy (GTDB): domain Bacteria; phylum Actinomycetota; class Coriobacteriia; order Coriobacteriales; family Coriobacteriaceae; genus Collinsella. Next base: position 30,336 of record CAUWMY010000009.1, on the reverse strand, counting down.
ACCCGGCCGAGGTGGAGGGCCTCAACTCCGAGGCTGCAGTGCTCGTGAACTTCGCCGAGCGCACCGTGGTCATCGCCGGCTCCAAATACGCTGGCGAGATCAAGAAGTCCGTTTTCTCCGTCATGAACTACCTGCTGCCCGTCGAGGACAAGGTCCTCCCCATGCACTGCTCCGCCTCCATGGACCCAAAGACCCACGACACCGCCGTCTTCTTCGGCCTGTCCGGCACCGGCAAGACCACCCTGTCCGCCGACCCCAAGCGACTGCTCATCGGTGACGACGAGCACGGCTGGGCCATGGGCGAGGGCATCTTCAACATCGAGGGCGGCTGCTACGCCAAGTGCGACGGCCTCACCGAGGAGCGCGAGCCCGAGATCTTCCGCGCCGTCAAGTTCGGCGCCCTGTGCGAGAACGTCATCCTCGACGACAAGCGCCAGCCCGACTACGACGATGTCTCCCTCACGCAGAACACGCGCGTGGGCTACCCGGTCGAGCACATCCCCAACAGCTGTCTCGAGGGTGCGGGCGGCGAGCCCACCGCGGTCATCTTCCTCACCTGCGACGCCTTCGGCGTGCTGCCCCCCATCTCCCGCCTGTCCGCAGACGCTGCCATGTACCACTTCGTGAGTGGCTTCACCTCAAAGGTCGCAGGCACCGAGCTTGGCATCAAGGAGCCCGTCCCCACCTTCTCGGCCCTGTTCGGCGAGCCCTTCATGCCGCTCGACCCCATGGTCTACGCCGACATGCTCGGCGAGCGGATCGCCGAGGGCAAGACCCGCGTCTACCTGGTCAACACCGGCTGGGTCGAGGGCTCCTACGGCGTGGGGCACCGCATCCCGCTCGTCTACAACCGCATCAATGTCAACGCGGCACTCGACGGCACGCTCGAGGAAGCCGAGTTCATCCACGACGACGTCTTCAACCTGGATATCCCCACTAGCTGCCCCGGCGTGCCCGACGAGGTCATGGTCCCGTGGAAGTGCTGGTCCAGCAAGGAGGAGTACGACGCCACGGCCAAGAAGCTCGCGGCGATGTTCCAGGAGAACTTCGAGAAGAAGTACGCCCACCTGCCCGAGAACGTGAAAAACGCCGGCCCGCGCGCCTAGCGCCTGCGCATAACCAACGCTAAGGAGCCCCGTGCATCCACCTGCACGGGGCTCCTTCTTCATACATCCATCCCCACCGCTCGGGCCATGGGGCATATTCCCGCAGACCGTTTCTGTGAAGCGAAGCGGAACCACGGTCGAAGGGATTATGCGCAAGGGCCTGGGCGACTGGATGGCAGACGGGCGCTAGAGCACAGCACCACCCAGACCGAGTGCGGCCATCAGCACCATGAACACGACCGCAATGGGCAGCGCGCGGGAAAGCAGCTTGCCCTCGGCCCCAGTGACCTGGACGGCGGCCATTCCGATAGCGAGCGTCTGGGGCGAAATCATCTTGCCGGCGCCGACACCGAGAGAATTCAGGGCGACGATCCAATACGGGTCCATGCCCAGGGCCTCGGCAGCCTGCAGCTGCACCGACCCGAACAGCAGCCCCGAGCTCGTACCGGAGCCCGTGACGAATGCACCGACCGCGCCGATGACCGGGGCCATGAGCGGGAACAGGGAGCCGGTGACGGCGATGCAGAAGGAGGAGACCGCGCCGATCATCCCGGCGTAGCCCATGACCTTGGCGCATCCGAGGACGGCGAGCATCGTGATGACTGTGGGCATCATCTGCTTGACCGTGGCCACAAGCACCTCGCCCATCACGCGCGGCGTCGCGCCCTGGACGAGCCCGCCCACGAACGCTGCGATGAAGATCCACACGCCCGGCGTGTTCACCCACATGAACGTGACAGTCGAGGGGTCGGCGCCGCTAAAGATCGTGACGGCGCTCGAGAACTGAGCGAGCCAGGCGTTGACCGCGGGAACAAGCTTGGACGTCATGAGCAGCAGCACGAAAATCAAGATGAAGCAGGACCAGGCACGCAGGGCGCGGCGGGGTGTGACGCGCTCGGCGGCGTCCACGTGCATCTCGAACTCGGGAGCGACCGTCTTTTGACGGCGGGCGAGCATGGCGGTGACGAGCAGGGAGCACAGCGAACCGACCACGACCGTGAGCTCGGGGCCGACAAAGGCGGCGACCGCCAGCGACGGCAGCGCATACGCGACGCCCGAAGCCAGCGCGATCATACCCGCGCCGCGCAGACGGGCGGCCAGGCCGAGCTTTGCCGAGGCATCGGCCGCAGGCTCCGCCGCGATCATGACGATGATGAAGGGCACGATGACGAAGAAGGGGGCGATCTGCAGCATCTCGGTGAACGCGAGCTGAATGGGATCGAGGCCCGTGAGGCCCGCGAGGGACACCGTGGGAACGCCGACGGAGCCGAAGCAGGTCGGGACGCCGTTTGCGACCAAGCAGACGAGAACGGCCTGCAGCGGCGGGAAGCCGAGGGCGGCGAGCATGCCGGCGGGGATGGCGACCGCGGTGCCAAAGCCGCTCATGCCCTCCATGAAGCCACCGAAGCACCAGGCCACAAGCAGCGCGAGCACGCGGCGGTCACGAGAAAGCGAGGTGATCATGGATCCGATCACGTCCATGGCCCCCGTGCGCACGCACAGGTTGTACGTGAACACCGCGGCGATGATGACGAGGACGATGGGCCATAGCGCCATGACGAAACCCTCGAGGCTCGCGGTAGCGACCTCGATGGCGGGCATGCCCCACCAAGTGAGCGCCAACCCGCAAGCGATGACGAAGGACCCGACGGCGGCCTTCCACGCGGGAAGGTGCAGCGCGATGAGCGCAACGACCAACCAGATAATGGGTAACAATGCCAATACGAATGGAACAGCGAGGGCAGCGATTGACACGGCGACTCCTAACGATATCCGATGTGCTATGTCCGATCTCACGGGCGGCGGTAATGCCGCGCGACGTTCACGGCGACTTCCCCCCGTCGCCGCTCACGCTGAAACATCGTACCACTCGGCAGGCTCGGCATTGACATTTCCGCCCCCGCATCCTGCTTGCAACCCAGCCCCGCCGCGAAGCCCCACCCCGCGCCGAGACGACCGATTGGAGGAACCGTGCCCCTACATCCCCTCGACAACCTGCGCGACAAGGTCCGCTCGCTCCATGAGCGGCACGAACGCAAGCGCAGCGTGACGTTATTCGGAAACCCGCACGCGAGCACGGCCGCGCAGGCGGGGAAAGCCGCCAACGGCCCCTCCAAACACGAGCCCGGCCCGATCGCGCGGCTGGTCGACGCATGGTGGGCACGACTGATCGCCGCCGTTTACGACGGCGGCCTTGCCGCACAGGAGGCCGAGTACGACAGCGGGGAAACCGCACGCGATTACCTGTGGAACACCGTGGGCACCGGCGCATGGGGCATGGTCTTCCCGGTGCTGACCGTCGTGGCGACCCAACTCGCGGGCATCGAGAAGGCGGGCATGTTCTCCATGGCGTTCGCCGCGGGAACCCTCTTGATGTTCCTCTCGAACTTCGGCGTGCGCACCTATCAGGTATCCGATATCGACGAGAAGTGCTCGTTCGCCTCGTATCAGGCGCAGCGCTGGCTCACCTCCCTGTTGGCGCTTGCGGCGGGCCTTCTGTACTGCACCGTTCGCGGATACGATGCCACCATGCTCATGCTCTCCATCGGCGTCTACATCTACAAGATCGTCGACGGGCTCGCCGATGTGTACGAAGGACGGTTGCAACAGGCGGACAAACTCTACCTCGCCGGCATCAGTCAGGCGCTCAGGTCGATCGCGGTCATCATCGCCTTCAGCGCACTGTTGCTCATCACGCGCAGCATCGCCCTGGCGGGCGCGGCCGCCGGCCTGGCGGCCGTCGTCACCCTCATCCTGATCACGATTCCGCTCGCCCTGCTTGAAACCGAAGCGTCGAGACGCATGAACCCGCTGGAGATCGGCGAGTTGTTCCGCCACTGCCTCCCGCTCTTCTCGGCGCTCTTCATGTTCAACCTCATCGAGAGCGTGCCCAAGTTCGCCATGGAGGGCATGCTCCCCTATGACAGCCAGCTGTACTTCAACGCGCTGTTCTTCCCCGCCCAAGGCATCCTGCTCGCCGCCGGGTTCCTGTACAAACCGCAACTGCTGAGGCTCGCCAACATCTGGTCGAACCCTCGCAGGCGCCGCAAATTCGATCTGATCGTGCTGGCGATGATCGCCGTCATCGCGCTCATGACAGCCGGCACGCTCGTGTTCATGGGCTGGTTGGGGATACCGATCATGGGCTTCATGTACGGTGTGGATTTTGAGGCGTATCGCGGGATCGCCTACCTGATGATCGTCGCGGGCGGCGTGAGCGCGGCGATCGACTTCCTCTACGCCATCGTCACGGTGCTGCGCCGGCAGAGCTCCGCCACCAAGCCCTACGCGATTACCTTTGCGTTCTCCCTGGTGGTCCCCACCGCACTCATCTGGCTCATGGGCCTTACCGGCGCCGTGGCGGGATACCTCGCCTCGATGGTGCTGCTGCTCGCACTGCTGTCGATCGAGTACCACCGCATCAGACAGGACCTATCCGAGAAAAACCGCTCGCCGTTTCACGCCTAAGGGGCGCCCCGACGCACGGCAACCCTTCAGCGCGGCCTACTCGCCCTCCTCGATGTCGGCGAGCCATATGCGGCGGTCCTCGAGGCGCATGATGCCCACGCGACCGCTGGGATGGCCCACCGCGGCGGAGCAATCGATGCAGACGCGATCCGCGACACCGCCGGTGTCACGCGAGCAGCCGACCTCGACCATCACGCCGTGCAGGTCCTCGTCGACCCCCGACCCGCACATGAGCGAGGCGAAACGCGGCATCGAGATCGAAGGGGTGTGTCCCGCGACCACCACCGGTCCCGAGCCGCTCGTGCCCACCAGGCCCGTCGGCGTCGACCAGAACTCGCGCCTGATCCACAGCAGGTCGCTCACATCCTGCTCGATCATGGCCGCGAGCAAATCGTCCGGGGTCGCCGCGGCATACCCCGCCGCCTCGCCGTGGGAGACACCGAGCGCATCCAGGGAGGCCCGCAGCCGCGGTGCATCCACGCCGGCGTGCGCGAGCAGGTAGCTCCTGCGATCGCCCCGTGCCGCGGAGGGCCTGCGGTCATCGACCTCCACCACTGCGAACGTGGGCAGGTTCACGATCCAGTCCATGACGTCCACATAGCGATCGCGCGGCAGTTTATCGAGTTGCTCGTAGGTGGTGTAGCCGCCGTTCATGTGCCAGGCCATCTTGTCGCACTCATCACCGCCCTCGAGAGACTCGTAGAGCATCTCCTCATGGTTGCCCATGAGTACGCGCACATTCGGGAGCGCGCGAACCATGTCGATCACGCCCAAGGGATCGGGGCCGCGATCGACCATATCGCCGAGGACGAAGACGGTATCGTCCGAGCCGGGCTGTGCGAGCTCGAGGGCGCGGTCGAAGGCGCGCGCGTGCCCATGGATGTCCGAGACGACGAAGATGGCCATCTGTACCCCTTAAAGGTCAACTTGAACGTTAGGGTTATTGTACCGCGCTTCGCACCCGAGCCCGCGCTCATCCGGTCGAACGCGCGGCATGTAAACAAATGAGGGCTTCGACCAAAATCGACGCCGCAATCACTTTATGATGCTAAAGTCTTGGCAATGGCACGACACCCGAGGGAGGCCCACCATGGCACGCGTGCACAACTTCTCAGCCGGCCCCGCCGCGCTACCCCAATGCGTCTTGCGCGAAGCACAGGACGAGTTTCTCGACTACGCCGGAACCGGCATGTCCGTGCTGGAGATGAGCCATCGGTCCGAGGCGTATCGCGCCATCATCGAGGATGCGGAGGCCACCTTGCGCCGCCTGCTCGACATCCCGCCCTCCTACCGCGTGCTGTTCCTGCAAGGCGGTGCGACTCTGCAGTTTGCGGGCATCCCGTTGAACCTCATGCGCCGGGGGCGAGCCGGATACGTGGTGAGCGGCAATTTCGCCAAACTCGCCTGGCGCGAAGGGTGCAAATACGGGGACGCCGAGGTGCTTGCGAGCAGCGAGGCCACGAACTTCGACCGTATCCCCGAGCTCGACGCGGCCGAGAATCGCGCGGCATCGGGCGACCTCGACTACGTTTACATCTGCCAGAACAACACCATCTTCGGAACGCAGTTCCACGCGCTCCCCGACTGCGCGGACACGCCGCTCGTCGCCGACGTGTCAAGCTGCTTCCTATCCGGTCCGCTCGACATCGAGCGCTACGGCCTGTTGTTCGCCGGCGCGCAGAAAAACGCCGGGCCCGCGGGCGTGACCGTGGTGATCGTGCGTGAGGACCTTATCGCAAACGGCCCTGCCCGCGCCGACATATGTCCCACCTACCTGGACATGCGCGTCCAGGCCGAAAAGGGCTCCATGTACAACACGCCCAACACCTTTGGCATCTACCTGTGCGGCAAGGTCTTCCGCTGGATCGAGCAGACTGACGGGCTCGTCGCCATGGCGCAGCGCAACCGAGCAAAGGCCGACCTGCTCTACCGCGCCATCGACGATAGCGACCTCTTCCAGGGCACGGCAGACCCGATGAGCCGCTCCATGAGCAACGTCACCTTCCGCACATGCGATCCCGAGACGGACGAAGCCTTCATCGCCTACGCTCGAGAGCACGGCATCGAGGGCATCAAGGGCCATCGCATGGCGGGCGGCTTGCGCGCCAGCATCTACAACGCCGTGACGTTGGATTCCGTAGGCGCCCTGACGGCCTGCATGCGCGAGTTCGAGTCGATCCGGAACGCCCGATCTATCTAGGGGCTCGACGCCCCATTCGTTCTGCTTCGTCAGCACCGTTTGTTATTTCCGCTACGGACCTCATGGGTGCCGGTCGCCGGGATACGGAGGAATTCACCATGCGCTATATCAAGACCATCGATGACATCACCAAGGACGGAGAGGTCGACTTCGGAGCGGGATACGAACTGGTCGAACGTGCCGAGGATGCGGACGCCATCCTCATGCGTTCCACCGACCTGCACGGCTACGAACTCCCGGCGGGCATCCGCGCCATCGGACGCTGCGGCGCGGGCGTGAACAACATTCCCATCGAGGAGTATGCTCGACGGGGCGTCGTGGTGTTCAACTCCCCGGGCGCCAACGCCAATGCCGTGAAGGAGATCGTCATCGCCATGATGATCATGTCGAGCCGCGGGATCGTCCAGGCCATGCAGTGGGTGCGCAACAACGCAGACGACCCCGACATCCTCGTGGACGCCGAGAAGGCCAAGAAGGCATTCGTGGGACGCGAGATCCGCGGCAAGCGCGTGGGCGTGGTGGGCCTCGGCAACGTGGGGTCCCGCGTGGCAAACGCCTGCGTGGAACTCGGTATGGACGTATTCGGCTACGACCCGTTCATCTCTGTCGAGAATGCCTGGTCGCTTAACCGCGAGGTCCAGCGCGTGGGCACGCTCGAGGACCTCTGCCGCGGATGCGACTACCTCACCTTGCACGTGCCCGCAAAGGCGGATACCGTCGGGATGATCTCGACCGACCAGCTCGAGTTGCTGGCACCGGGCGCGGTGCTCGTCAATTTCGCGCGCGAATCCATCATCGACGAGGACGCGGTCGACGCCGCCCTGCGCGCCGGCAAGCTCTCCTGGTTCGCCTGCGATTTCGCCACGCCCAAGACGGTTCGCATGCCGCGGACCTTCATCACCACGCACTCGGGCGCAGGCACCAAGGAGGCCGAGGCGAACTGCGCGGACATGGCCATCTCCGAGCTCAAGGACTACCTCGAGAACGGCAATATCGCCCATTCGGTCAACTATCCCGCCTGCTCCATGGGCAAGGCCCGCGCGGCGAGCCGCATCGCATGTCTGCACGCCAACGTGCCCAACATGATCGGCCAGATCACCGCCGTCCTCGCAAAGGACAACGCCAATGTTCAGCGCATGGTCAACGAGAGCGCCGGTGAGAATGCCTACACGATGTTCGATACCGACGAGCACCTCGACGAGGCCACCATCGCCGCGCTGAGAACGATTCCGTCCATGTATCGCGTGCGCGTCATCAAATAAAGCTCGGAGCGCCTACGCCCCGAGCTCATCCACCGCGCGCGGAGCGCCCGGGGCGAGGCCGCTTTCGGCGGGCTCGAAGCCCTCGAGCGAGGAAAGGCCACGGGCAACCAGGGCGCTCGCCGCGCTCGAGACGCTCTCGATGGGGGTATCGCCGCCCATCATGATCCATTGCCAGTACGCCGACAAAATCCCGCCGAACACGAACGAGAGGTAATAGTCGAGCTGATCGGAACGCACGCTCGCCGGGATCATGCAGTAACGCTCAAGTTCCTCATACATGGACTGCTTGATGCAGGTGAACATCAGGTCGAAGGGAACGCACTCGAACACGCGCCGCTTGAGCGAGATGTTCTCCATGATGGCCTTGTTCACCATCTCAAAGAAAACCTGGATGCGCACGGCAAAGCCGCTTTGCTCACTCTCCCCCGTGCACGCCAACAACCCATGGGTGTTCTCCACGATATCGGCGATATGGCTGTCGAGCACATATGCGAGCAGGCCGTCGATCGACCCGAAGTGCTTGTAAAAGGTCTTGCGGTCCACATCGGCCTTACGCGCGATATCGGTGACCGTGATGTCCTCATAGGCCTTCTCCGCCAACAGGTCCTCGAACGCCGCGACCATAGCCGCACGCGAGCGGAGCACGCGACGATCGACGCGCTCGCACTGGGACGTGGACGGCGCGGACGCCTTTGAGGCCCCTCGCTCCTCGACCATCCTCAAACGGCACCCATCCATACCCTTTGCTCCTCCACAGTTCGCATCCTTTGAGGCAAAATCCACATCTACCTGCACTTCGTTGAATAGACACAGTTCGTTAATCCACAATTGTAGAATATACCACAGCTGTTACCATTCACGACAAGGCGACGCGGCGAGTCGATCCTCCGTCTTCGCGACTCGAACTGTAGGCATGTCCCGCGTCGCCTTCGGTGCGTCGAAAGAAGGAACAGCATGGCACTCACACAAGCAGCGGAACGAGCGGCCCTCAACAAAATCATCGACTATCTCGAAGAGGACCCCGAGAAGAACATCGACACCATCATGACGCTCGTGGACAAATTCGTCCCCGAGTATGTGCTCCCCTCGCAACGCCGAGCCTTCGACACCGCGATCCGCGAACGCAACAACTGGTACCGGCTCATGATGCGCATCTTCGACCTCAACCCCGATGTACGCACCAAGCTGCTCAAGACGCTCATTGTGGACTGCAGCGTCCTGGCATGGCCCTACCAGGAAAAGATGCGCGAGAAGCATCAGTGCAACATCCCGTATGCGATCCTGCTCGACCCCACGAGCGCCTGCAACCTGCGTTGCACGGGCTGCTGGGCGGCTGAGTACGGACATGCGCTCAACCTTTCCTTCGAGGACATCGACTCCATCATCTGCCAAGGCAAGGAGCTCGGCTGCCATATCTACATCTACACCGGCGGTGAGCCGCTCGTGCGCAAGGACGACCTCATCCGCCTGTGCGAGAAGCACCAGGATTGCGCATTTCTGTGCTTCACCAACGCGACCCTCATCGACGAGGCGTTCTGCCAGGAGATGATCCGCGTGGGCAACTTCGTCCCCGCCATCTCCGCCGAGGGCGACGAGGGCACGACCGACGCCCGCCGCGGCAAGGGCACGTACGCCAAGATCGAGCACGCCATGAACCTGCTTCGCGAAAACGGCCTGCCGTTCGGCATCTCCTGCTGCTGGACGCGCGAGAACGCCGACGCCGTGGCAACCGAGGCGAACATGGACTGGATGATCGAGAAGGGCGCTCTGTTCTGCTGGTACTTCCACTACATGCCCGTGGGGGCCTCCTCGCCCGCCTCGCTCATGCCCACTCCCGAGCAGCGCGAGCGCATGTACCACTTCGTGCGCGACATGCGCTCCAAGAAGGAGCTGTTCACCATGGACTTCCAAAACGATGGCGAGTTCGTGGGCGGATGCATCGCCGGCGGGCGGCGCTACCTGCACATCAACGCCGCGGGTGACGTCGAGCCCTGCGTGTTCATCCACTACAGCAACGTCAACATCCACGACGTCTCGCTGCTCGAGGCCCTCAAGTCGCCGCTGTTCATGAAGTACTACGAGAACCAGCCGTTCAACGACAATCACCTGCGGCCCTGCCCCATGCTCGAGAACCCCTACGAGCTCGGCAGACTCGTCGCCGAATCCGGTGCGCACGGAACCGACCTGGTGGAACCGGAGACCCCGGAGGACCTCCGCCGCAAGACCGTTGCCGGCGCGGCGGCGTGGGCGCCCGTGGCCGACAAGATCTGGAATGACGAGAACGATCCCATGTACACCAAGCGTCTCGAGGGCATGAAGCAGGGCATGGCCGAGACCGACCTTGAGAAGTTTGAACGCCTGGGGCACTTCGGCGATTGCCAGGACGAGAAATAGCGCAGGCCGCACTCGCGAAAGCGGGGCTCGAGTTCACGCCCGAGCCCCGCTTTTTTCATCCATCGTGGCGCAGGCGGGGTACGATAACGCCATATGTGATCGACCCGCGCGAGAGGACCGTCCATGAGAGCGCTTCCCTTCCCCTGCATTCGCCCCATCCCCGAGCACGCCGCCGAGGTGGCAGCGCTCCCCTATGACGTCTTCGACCGCGAAGAGGCGGCCGAGCACGTTAAGGTCAGGCCGCTCTCCTTCGTGAACATCGACCGGCCCGAGACGCAATTTCCCGCTGATCATGACATGTACGCACCGGAGGTGTACGCGCGTGGGGCGAAGCTGCTGCACGAGCGCATCGAAGACGGGACCTTCGTCGAAGACCGCAATCTCGCCTACTACATCTACCGCCTCGTCTGGGAGGGGCACGTGCAGACCGGCATCGTCTGCGTGTGCGCCGTCGACGAATTCGAAAGCGGCGTCATCAAGCGCCATGAACTCACGCGCGAGGATAAGGAGCTCGACCGCATCGAGCACATCGGCGCGCTCGGCTGCCAAACGGGGCCGATCTTCCTCACCTACCGCGACCAACCCGTACTCGACATGATCGTCGGTGCGGCCACGACCTCCACCCCGCTGTACGACTTCGCCGATGAGGCGGGCGTGCGCCAGACCGTCTGGGAAGTCGTGCGCCACGATGCCGTCGATGCGCTGCGCGCCATGCTCGGCACGATTCCGTGCGCCTATATCGCCGACGGGCATCATCGGGCCGCGAGCGCCGTGAAGGTTGCACGCCGCATGCGCGAAGAGGCGCGGGCGGCAGGCACCTACACCGGCAAGGAGCCGTTCAACTTCGTTCTTTCCGTCCTGTTCCCCGCAAGTCAGCTCACCATCCTGCCGTACAACCGCGTGGTTTCCGACCGTAACGGCCTCGACACGTATGAACTGCTCGAACTGTTGAACGGCGCAGGGCTTGGCATCGTGGAAGCGGAAGGGCCGGTGGAACCGCGCGAGCACGGCGTGTTCGGGATGTACACCGACGGCACCTGGTACGAGCTGCGGGCGAACAATCCCAACGCAAACGCATATGCCACCGATCGCAACACCCCCATCTGCGCCGATGGCGCGAGCGCTGTTGCCGATGGCGTCACGATCGACGGGGCAGAAACCGAAAGCCGCCCCAACGGCACGGTCGATTCCCTCGATGCATCCATTCTGCAGAACTGCGTCCTGTCCCCCATTCTCGGCATCAAGGACCCCCGCACCGACCCGCGCATCTCCTTCGTCGGCGGCATCCGCGGAACCGAGGAGCTTGAGTGCAAAGCGGGCGCCGAGGGCGTTGCGTTCACGATGTGCGCGACGGGCATCGACCAGTTGCTCGCCGTGGCCGACGCCGGCGAGGTCATGCCGCCCAAATCCACGTGGTTCGAGCCCAAGCTTCGCAGCGGCCTGTTCATCCATCGCATCGCGAAATAGCAATCGCCTCGCGAAGCGCTCGCCGAGCAAAGCCGGCGCGGCGATCCGCACGGCCTTCCTTCTTCAAAGGGGAGGCCATTTTCATGTAAAACCGAGCAATTGGTCAAAATACCCTGATTGTGCGCTCAAATCCTTCCGGTTTTTGCCTTGCATATTTTCCCGCCTTCACCGATCCTGCGGTTTTGTCACAAGCCTCTGGCCTCGGCAGGATGAGACCGTCCGCACGTAAAGATTCGGCTTAAGCAATCCTGGGGTTTTGTCACTCTCGACAAAACCCCTCAGCGCACAAACAGGGTATTTTGACCATACTTTGAAAAACGTACGATGCGCGTCGCCCCAGATGCAAAATCCTATGCATGATGCAGAGCAAATAGACGCGAAATATACATTTCGTCTAAACCCTGAATCCAGCCGGACAAGCAGTACGCCGACCGCACCCCAATCAACAACAGATTTCGAAGCACGCCGGGAGTGCAATTCCTACTCCCCAAGCAAATCCCGCAACTTATCCTGCTCGATAATCTCAACCAACTCGAACGCGCCCTTGTCGAACGCGAAATGCATGACGCTGCAGTTACCGGGCACCCTGCCGCAGTCAAAACCACCATCGGGCGCCCACTTAGTCAGAAACTCACGGCACGCCGACCCGTGACTCACCACCAAAACGCGCTCATGACCAGGTCGCCCCATAATCCGCACCAGGGCATCGCTCACGCGAGTGCGGACGGCCATCTGCCCCTCCCCACCAAACTGAACGTAGAAGTCGCCCCAGGGAAACGGCGGCATGAGGTCGACCCGCTCGGCCTCGAAGGCCCCGAAACCCCATTCGCGCAGATTTTCCACGCGCTCGTAAGGCATGTCCACAATGCGCTCAATAGTCTGCTGAGTACGCGTCAGCGTGGAGGTGTACGCATGGTCGAACGCGATCCCCTCGCGCTCGAAGTACCGCCCGATGCGCTCCGCTTGTGCCTCACCCTCGGGCGTGAGGGGCGCATCGCACCAACCCTGAATCACACGCTTCTCGTTGAACATGGTACGGCCGTGTCGAACCAGATACAAATCACCGCTCATCAAAGCCCCCACTCGATGCAACATCATGTTTACGGATGTCGCATTCGCTCATATCAATGTGTTCCGATTGTATCAATCGATGAACTGACAGCGCTCGCAGGACCCCAAGGTATCCCTTTCCTTTTGCATGGGTAGGATTACATATGTACGTTATCTAACTTCTGTCGATTGGAGTGGCCATGAGAGAATTCATCGACGACGAGGGCGAACGGCACATCGATCCCTTCTGCTTTGACGAGTTCGGAATGATCGACCGTGGTGTCAAAGCGATCAGGTTCCTATACGGCGTAACCGGAGCAGTCGGGCTCATCGGCGGCGCCGCCCTGCTCATCTGGCCCGTGAAGACACTCGTGGTGCTCGCTGTCATCCTCGGAGCATACTTCATTATCGCAAGCGTCGTGCGCATCGGCGTGGCCGTGGGCACGCCCTTCATGCCTGCGGGCTGGCGCGCGCTCAATATTCTCTCCAGCCTCTTGCTGCTCTTCTGCGGCATCATCATGCTCAAGAACCAGACGGCGTCCGCTGCGGCCCTCGCGACGCTCGCAGCCATCGCAATCGGATTCGGCTGGATTATCGAGGGCGTGGTAACCCTCGTCGAGACGGGCATGGTGCACAACCGCGGTCTCTCCATTCTCTCCGGCGTACTGTCGATTGTCGCGGGCATCGCCGTGTTCATGTTCCCGCTCGAATCGGTCGACCTGATGATCGTCTTCTCTGGCATCGCGCTCGCGGTGCTGGGCGGCGTGCTGCTCGCCCGCGCGTTCACCTTTGGAAAGATCTCACGCTAGCGGCGTTCGCGACGCGCCCCGTTTGCGCATCGCCCGCAATCCAACACCGATACTCGCCGCCCGGGCACCCGCAAAAGGCCCGGGCGGTTTTGTCTGCCTGAACTCCCAAAAACGACCTCTTGACCTTCACGCTACGAGAAGGTTTATCCTACGAGCGAAACGGAACGGGAGGGGCATGTGAGCGCGAACAGGGCTTATGGCATCGGAGAGGTCTCCGACATCGTGGGGGTCTCAACCCGAACGCTCAGATATTACGAAGAGGAGGGGCTGCTCGTACCCGCGCGAACAGCCAACGGATATCGCCGCTACACCCCTGCGGATCTCGACCGCTTGCAGGAAATCCTGCTCTTGCGCCACATGGGAATGAGCGTGGCGGAGATTCCAAGCGCCTTGAGCGCAACAGAAGAGGGGCGCCGGCGAACGCTCGCGCGCCACCTCGAAACACTCAGGGCCGAACGAGAGCGACTCGATGCCCTCATCCGCACCGTCGAACGCACAATCGAGCACATCGAGAAGGGAGTCCCCATGGACGATAAGGCAAAGTTCGAAGGCATGAAGCGCGACCTCGTGGAGCAAAACGAGCGCAAGCACGGCGCCGAGGTGCGTGAGCGCTGGGGCGACACCGCCGCGGACGAGGCAAACCGCAAGATGCTCAACCTGAGAGAGGGCGAGTTCGAGCGTTTCCAGGAGCTGGGGCGCGCAATCAACGAATCGCTCGAAGCGGCCGTGAGCGCGAACGCAGACCCCGCAGGCGACGAGGGGGAGCGTGTCTATCGCCTTCATCGCGAGTGGCTCGGATTCACCTGGAACTTCTACACGCCCGAAGCGCACAGGGGTCTCGCGGAGATGTACGTCGCAGATGAGCGTTTCACCGCCTATTACGATGGCAACGTCGCCGGCTGCGCCGCTTGGCTGCGGGACGCGATAGCCGCGCACGCGCGATAGCGGGCCGAATTCACACCGCGCGTGAGCGTCCCATCGATGTCGAAAAAAATGAGACCCTTGATTTTCATTGCGGCACCACCTTTGAAGAGCTGCCCAAGCCGGGCAACGGAATCATGCGAATCTACGCCCTATGACAGCAGCGCGAGGCATGTGGGATCCGTTTGCATCTCGCTGCAGGCCCCCATACGAGCTTTGACGCTCGCCTTTAGCCGCCGGCATCGATTCTTGTCCGGACGAATCGGTACCATTATCGCAGGGAGTGGATTCTGCTGCGACACGCGGGGTGACGCTATTTGCCTCGGCTTCACTCACCTCGTCGACCCATGGCTCACCGATGAACACATCCATGATCTCTGTGCTGTGGACCCAGCGCCCCTGGGCAAAGTCGTACGACTGGCACACCGCGTCGTCCATGCGATGGATTCCAATTCCGTTGTCCTCGATGTAGTACCTCACACGGACCCCCTTGCATGTGACGACAATCGCACGTTGGCAGGATGCCGGCCCCGCCTCAATTTAGGGACTGTCCCTAAATTGAGGCGGTGCGGCGGAGAGCAACAGCCTAAACCATCACTTTATCCATCAGTTCTTCGTACGTGCTCACGAAGTCATAGCGCACATCGTCCTCGCCCAACTGCTCGAAGAGCTTGCGAGCGCAGCTGATTTTGGCCTTCTCGACGCCCTTGAGGTTGAGAGACTGCAACGACCCCTTGGTCTCGGCGATGAAGAAGATGTGCTTCACCGCGCCCTCGTTGAAGGCGATGGCCCAGTCGGGCGCGTAGTCGCCCACGGGCGTGGGAATCTTGAATGAGCGCGGCAGGTGCGCGAAAGCGCACACCTCGGCCGACTCTTCGAGTTCGCGCGCAAACTCGCGCTCGGTATCGCTGTCGAACACCGTCCAATCCTGTACGCCGTGGCGCGAGGTGGACAGCGCCCGTCCCAGGTTCTCGGGCATATCCTCGGCAAAAATCTCGGCCGCATCATAGGTGCCGGCAACGCGGTTGTAGCGAATATGCTCCACGACCATGCGCGCCTTCTCATCCACGATGAGCGCCGATGCCTTGACGATGAACTCCTCAGGGTTCACGCGGAACATGGCGAAGCGGTCGGGGGCAATGCCCGTCAGAATGGCCGCCGCGGTCGCTCGCGTGATGCGCGCCTTGTCGGCCACCTCCCCCACCAGGTCATACGCCACGTTGGTCACGGCACCGCCGTTGACCTCGAACACGGCGCTCGTGGCACCACCGAAGCCCTCGGAGACCTCGAGCTGCTCGCGCGTGGCCTCGGCGCGCTGCGCGCCCTGCTTGAGGCGGTAGCGCGGTGTGGAGACATTCAGGTTCTTATTGATGCCCTCGATGGCCTTGCGACGCAGCTCATCGCTGTCGAACTCCACGGTATAGGCGTGCTTGTGGTTGATGCGCGCCCACAGCTCCTGGAACTCCCTTTTATGGAAGTTGTCGTTCAGCTTGTTGCTCGCCACCTTCGTGCCAAAGCCGTTCTCGATCACGATGCTCGTGTCCTCGGTGCTCAGGGCAATGCGCTCAATCTGGTCGAGGAAGCCGTCGAGGTGCTCAGGGATGTCCCCGTCCGGCACACCGCGCAGCCCCTCCTCACGAAACTTCTCCGTGAGCTGGCCGTCGAAATCGATGAGGCGGTTCATCTTGAGCGCGTCGACGATGCGGCGCGCGTCGTCGCCCGTGAGCACGTACTCCACGCCGGCGTTCTCCACGTGGCACCCGGCGAACAGCTTTTCCTCCACCCGGCGCGGGCGCTCGCGCAGCTCGGAGGCGGTCTCAGTCTGCAGGGACTTCACAAAGCTGTCGTAGCCCTCCGAGGCTATCACCGTGAGTAGGTTGACGGCGTGCACGCCGTCGCGCCCCAGCAGCGCCGCATCTTGACGCGTGCCGTTTTGGTCCACGCACAGACGCAGGCCGCGGCCGACCTCCTGGCGCTTGGAGATGTCGGAGTCGCCCGAGCTCTTGAGCGTGCAAATCTGGAACACGTTGGGGTTGTCCCATCCTTCGCGCAAGGCTGAGTGCGAGAAAATGAACCGGCACGGCTCCTCAAAGGAGAGCAAGCGCTCCTTGTTCTTGAGGATGAGGTCGTAGGCGGCCACGGCGTCCTCGCCCTCGGCGAACTCGCTACCGCGCTTGAGCTTGCTGTTGCAGGCCCGCCCCTTCTTGTCGATGGAGAAGTATCCCTTGTGGACCTCATGCGCATCGAAGCTCCGCAGGTAGCGCAGGTACGCCGGGTCGTACGCGTCGTCGAGCGTGGGCACGGACGTGCGCTCGGAGATGGCACGCGCGTACTCCTCCTCGAAAATGCGGCCGTACTCTCCCACGCCCTCGGAGCCGTCCTCGTCGTACACGCGATACTTGGCCACCTCGTCGATAAAGAAGAGCGACAGGCACTTGATGCCCTGGCGGAACAGCACCTCCTCCTTCTGCAGGTGGGAGGCGATGGTCTCGCGGATCTGGATGCGGCGCAGGTCCTCCTCGGAGGAGTCGTTGGCAACCTGGCCGCGATAGAGCCGCTCATGGTTGTCGAACTCCACGTAGCCGGTCTGGCCGTTCTGGTCCGGTACGATGCGCAGGATGCGATAGCCATGCGCGTATGTCTCGAGCTCGCCCGAGGCTTGGTAGATGTTGTCCAGC
Source organism: uncultured Collinsella sp. (assembly GCA_963560155.1). Lineage (GTDB taxonomy): Bacteria > Actinomycetota > Coriobacteriia > Coriobacteriales > Coriobacteriaceae > Collinsella. Next base: position 12,981 of record CAUWMY010000009.1, on the reverse strand, counting down.
TCGTCGAAGGTGCGCGTGATGCGCTTGAGCGAACCGCTCTTGAGCTGTTGGGTGAACTCGATCACCGCGCGCGGCGGGCGTGTGGGGCTCACCTTGATATCCTGCAGGTACACGTAACCGTCCGTGCCGCGCATGCCCACCATCTCGATGCCCTTGACCTCGATGCGCTTGACCAGGCGCTCGTTGTAGGCATCCAGCGGGTCGAGGGCGAACACCGCGTTGTGGCGCTCCTTGTGCGTGGCGGAGTAGTTGAGGGAAAACAGCGGGTTGAACTGCTGCATGGCCTTGCGCGTGGCGCCCGTCTTCTTACCCATCTTCTGCGGCTCGTCGATGATGAGGATGGGGTTGGTGGCGGAGAGCACGTCGATGGGACGTCGGCTGCCGAAGTCGTCGCGCTCGGAGAACATAATGCGCGCCGTCTTGTCGCCGCCGCGGCCCTCCTTGTTCTTGGACGCGTCGAAGGCGTTGAACGCCTGCATGTTGATGACCATGACGGAGATGTCCGCACGACTGGCGAAGGAGTCGATCTCGTTTAAGCGACTCGAGTTGTACACGAAGGCCCACAGCTGCTTGCCGTAGCGCTCGTGGAAGTGCTTGGCCGTGATCTGGAGGGACTTGGCCACGCCCTCGCGGATGGCGACGCTCGGCACCACGATGATGAACTTGGACCAGCCGTAGCGCGCGTTGAGCTCGAACATGGTCTCGGTGTAGACGTAGGTCTTGCCGATGCCCGTCTCCATCTCCACATCGAGCTCCACGGCGCCCAGGTCGTGGTGCAGCTCTGCGGAGACGGGAACGCCGTTCTTGCGCTGGGACTTCTTCACGTTGTCGAGCAGGTCGAAAGCGGACAGGCGCAGCGGGGCGTTGCGGAAACCCGAGCCGTCGTCGGTCATCGCGCCATCGGCGGAGTCGATGATGCCGAGCCTCCCCTGGCCGCGCTTGTCGACGGAGCTCGTGCCCACGTCACGCAGATAGGACTGCGCCTCGATCTTTGGCTGGCCGTCGAAGACCCTCACCACGGCGTCGACCGCGCGCGTCTGGTAATCGAGGACGGTGAACTTGAATTCCATGAGAGGACCTATCTCGTCAAATAGAATGGGTCTATAATGGGATTATCATCCCATGTAAGGAGGACCACATGATTGCCATGCCGATAAAAGAACTCAAAGACGGGGCGAAGATTTCCGCCACATGCCACGAGCTCGATGAGCCCATCACCATTACCAAGAACGGATACGACGACATGGTGATCATGAGCTCAGAGACGTTTAGGCGCTACGACACCGCAGTGAAGTTCGAGCAAAGCCGCCGGGCGGCAGCGCAGCGCGAACTCGAGCAAACCCTTGCAGACATCCAAGCGGGCATCGCCGCGATTGAAGCCGGTGAGGGCGTCGACGCATTCCAGGCACTCGCCGAACTGAGGGAGCAGTATGGACTCGCCTAGGATCGTCTTCGCGCCTGGAGCGCAACGGCAGATTGCACAAGCCGCTCGCTACATCAAGGATGAGCTCGGGCTTCCCAAGGCGGCAAAAAACCTCCTCGACGCCATTGAGGACAAAGCGTCGGTTCTCACCGCTTTTCCGAACGCCTACCCCGTAGACGAAAAAGCATCCTACCTGTCCGGAAGAGAAATCCGAACCATATCCATGAAGGCCCATCGCCTGCTCTACCGCTTTGACGCAGAAAAGAACGAGGTTCACATTTTGAGCCTGCGCTTTGGCGGCGAGAACCCCAATTCCCTGCTCGCGAGCGACCTGAAAGACTGACTCGAACTTCATCTGGCCCCCATCGACGCCCAAGCACGCGCTGCTCGGGCGTCGCGACATACAAGCAGCGAAACATGTAGATGCGGCAGCCACCTCTACACCACCCGGGTCTTGGTCTCGGGGCTTAACGTCTTGAAGATCTCCTCGAAGTTGGCCAGCGCATCGTCGCCCGTGAAGGACGCGTCGCGCAGGGCCGCCCACGCGGGCTCGCGCTGCGCCATAGCACGAACAACGTCCTCGGGCACCTCGCGGTCGAAGCAAGCAACCAGCGTGTCGTCGTCCACGGAGTAGACGGTCTTGCCGCAGATGTCGAACGTGTCGATGCGCGCGGTATAGGGGATCTCCAGCTTGGGGAACAGCTGGAAGAGGATGTCCTCCGGCGTGCGACCGGGCTTGACGTTGTCCGCCAGGCTGAAGAGCGCGTCCTGGAACAGCGAATCGGGCGTGCGCTGAACGTCCTCGAAGTTGGACGAGTCGATCTTGAGCACACGGAAGCCGATATCAGGCACGCGCTTGGGCTCCTCGCCGAGCTTGAGCTGGGCGTTGGACTCCTCCACCTCGGATGCGATCTTGGCACCCGCACGACGGATGCGCTCTTTTCCGATCTCGCAGATGGTGGAGTAGCCAGCCTTGGCTGCCTCGGACTTCTCGTCACATACCTCGGGCAGCTGCACCATGATGAACTTGCGGTTGCCACCGTCCTCGGCATTGAGCTGCATAGCGGCATGAGCGGTCGTTGCGGAACCGGAGAAGAAGTCGAGAATAATCGACTGAGGGCCATAGCCGCCAAGCAATACTTTTAACAAGTCTACAGACTTCGGATAGTTGAAGTACTTTCCACCCATCAACTTGGTCAATTCAGATGCACCGTTAGAAATGTTGGTTATTACGTCTTTGAACAATGTCGAATCATACGATCTGATTCTCGTGTAGATCTCATATTTACCTGTGGGTGTCTTTTTTACTATCAAATCATAAGATTCCTCTGCAATTTTCTTTTTTGACCATCTCCAAGCATGATATTTATGAATTCCATCGCCATTAGAATGAGGCGGCAGCTCGATGTAACCGCTCTTCGCCTCACCGATATTTCCAGTGACTATCTCTTCGGTATCAGGATTATAAAAAATGGAAAAGACCAGGTTTGGCCGAGTTTCCTCATTGAACATCCGATTGTGATTGTAAAGAGTGTCTCCAACTGTAAATAATCCCCTGTCGTCTTCAAAAACCTCTTTATCGAACCCCTTGTAAGAATCCCTCATAACTTGCTTCGCAAAGTCAGCCTTAATTCTTAAAAGCGGAGCACAATCAGCGGACTTGCAATAGACAAATACGCTTTCCCATGTTTTCGCCGCTCCAATGCCGGATATCTGCCGACCGGTAATATTGTTGATCCATGCAATTTGGTTCAAAAACGATCCAGATCCAAACACCTCGTCGCACAACACTTTTAGATTTTTGGATTCATTGTCATCAATGCTTATGAAAACGACCCCGTCCTCGCTCAGCAGATCCCTTGCCAATACAAGGCGGGGGTACATCATCGAACACCAGTCAGAATGGAACTTACCGTTGGATTCGTTATTCACCTTGTAAGCAGCATCGAGGACGTTACCATCCTCGTCGAAGGCGCCGCTCTCGGCGCGCTCCTCCTCGGCAGTGTGGGCAAAAGTGTCGTTGTACACGAAGTCATGACCGGTGTTATACGGCGGATCGATGTAGATCATCTTGATCTTGCCGGCGTAGGTCTCGCGCAGGATCTTCAGGGCGTCGAGGTTGTCACCCTCGATATAGAGATTCTCGGTCGTATCCCAGTTCACGCTCTCCTCAGGGCAGGGGCGCATGGTCTTGTCGATGGGGCGGATCGCCTCGGCGCGGGCCTTCTGCTTGCCGGGCCAGGAGAACTGGTAGCGCTCGCGCTTGTCCTCGGCGATGTCGCCCACATGGGCCTTGAGCGCCTCGACGTCGATGCTGTGGCGAACGTTGCCGTCCTCGTCCAGCACCTCGGTCACGATGTCCGGGAACAGCTCCGCCAGCTTGGCGGCGTTCTCGGCGGCGATATCTGCCGTCCGCAACTCGACCTTTTCCATTGCCTACTCCCCTTTCAGCAAGGAGAGCTCGGCCTTTGCCTGCTTATACGCCTTGAACGCGGCGTTGCGCTTGGAGGGCTGAACCTCCTTTGCATACTTCCGCTTGAGCTGGGCGGCCTGCGCCTCCAGCTCCTGTATCCGCTTTTCTGTTGCCAGGCGCGCATCGACGTCCTCAACCGAGGCGTCATCGAACAACACCTGGGCGCACAAGCCCTCCCACACCTCGGCGAGCGAGGAACCGGAAAGCGCGATATGCAGTTGCTCCTCGGGCGCCCATTGGGCGCCCACGTGCAAGCCGTGGCGCATGGCGGCAAGGCGCGCCCGGCCCTCATGGCAGCACACCATGAGGAGCTTGCGCGGCACCGCCTGCGTGACGGCGGCAAGCGCGCGCTCAGGCACCGCGTCCGTCTTGAGATCCACGCGCAGGACGGAGATCTCGTCGATCCCGTCCGCTGCGGGAATGCCGCAGGCCGCCTCCTTGATGGCGGCCACCAAGCAGAGCACCTCGATGCCACTCACGAACTCGTCCTTTACGGGAGCCGCGAGCGACAGGCGGCTGTAGAAGGCTTTCTTGGGCAGCGGCTGGCGTACCTCGACCGTGCTGGGCAGACCGAACATCTACCTCACCACCAAGAAGCACACGAGCTCGAAGTCGTCGAGCCCCGCCACGTCGTTCTCCAAAAAGCTCGTGGTGCCGGAGCTGAAAAAGCTGTCGATATCCGCCTCGCGCTTCTCATCCACGATGGACAGCACGGCGGCGTCCAGCAGCTCGGAGGCGTGGCCCATGTCGCGGCCGTCGCGCGTGGCGCGGTTGTATGCGCGGCAGAGCTCCGCATCCGGCTCGGACTTGCCACGGCACAGGCGGCGCATGGCGTCCAGCGTGTCCTTGGGGCTCAGGTACCCATGGAGCACCTCGCCGTCGTCCTTCACGTACACCAGGTAGAACGGGTGCACGGGGTTTTGCACGGCGGCGTCGAGCTGCTGGTTCACGTTGCGCAGCACGAAGATGATGCCGGGGTCCTCGCCCGCCACCACGGCGTTGATGCCCGCCGGGACGCGCTCGATATCCGGGTTCGCCTCGTGGTACGCCACGAGGTCCATGCGGAAGTCGTTGAGGCCCAGGTCCGTGATGGACACGCCACCGCTCACGTCCTCGAGGTCGACCACCTCGCTTTGCATCTGCTCCAGCTGCGCACGGCGGTACTCAAGATCGCCCTTCTCGTTCTCGTTGAGGTAATCGTCGTCGCCCGTGGATGCCATGACGGTGACATGCATGCGGTTCTCGACGCGCTCCTTGAGCTGTATGTACTTGTCGAGCTCGACATTGGGCCAGAAGTTGACCAGCTGAATGCAGTCGTTCTTGGAACCGATGCGGTCCACGCGGCCAAAGCGCTGTACCACCCGCACGGGGTTCCAGTGGATGTCGAAGTTGACCAGGAAGTCGCAATCCTGCAGGTTCTGGCCCTCGGAGATGCAATCCGTGGCGATGAGGACGTCGATATCCTTTCCCGCCAAGCGCGGGTACACCTGGTCGCGTTCCTTAGATACGGGGCTGAAGCACGTGAGGATCTCCGAGAGGTCGGCGCGGACGCCGTCCACCGTGGTCTTGCTGCCCGCGGCGCCCGTGACCTCGGCCATACCGAGGCCCAGCTCGTCCACCACCAGCGGGCGCAGATGCTCGTAAAGGTAATGCGCGGTGTCCGCGAACGCGGTGAAGACGATGGCCTTGCGATTGCCGGCGTTGATGGGACGGGCGACCTTGTCCGCGATGACCTGTTTGAGCGCGGCAAGTTTGGCGTCGCGCTCGGGGTCAATCGGGGCAACGAGGCCCAGGAGGTCGCGCACGAGCCGCGCGTCCGCCATGATATCGCGCTCCCAGCTGACCCAGTCCATGTCGCGGAGGTCATAGCGGGCCTTCTTGCCCACCATGAACTCCGAGGCTTCCTCGTCGTCCACGTCATAGTCGAAGCCGTTGGCGTCCTCCAGCAGGTCGCCGGGGACGGATGTGCCGCTCGTGCGGAAGCGATCGATCGCGTCGAGCGTGTGTTCCATATGCGACAGCACGCGCTCGAGCGTAAGGCGGAACGACGCCACCGAACTCTCCAGGCGCTTGAGGAGATTCGCCGCCATGAGACGCTGCACGCCTTTCTCGCGGCCCTCGACCGAGATCTTTCCGTCGCCGTCCTCGTACTTGGGCTTGCGGCTGGGCTGCACGTACTTCATGGGTACGTAGATGGCCAGCTCGAGCTCGTAGAGGCGCTCGGCGATCGCATCGTAGGTGGCGGGGCCGTCCTCCGTGCAGAGGTCCGGGCGCAGGCTCACCGGCTTATTGCGCTGCGGGAACGGGCCGATGGCCGCGGCGTCGTAGTAGCGCTGGATGTGGCGGCGCGAGCGCGCGACCGTGACCTGGTCGAGGATCCGGAAGAAATCGAAATCCAGCGAGCGCGTGAGCGCCTCGGTGGTACGCTCCTCCGCCGGCAGCTCCGACCAACGCGTGAACGCGCCCTGCGCGCGGCGAAACACGTCCTCCACGTTTGACTCGAGCCCAAGGCGCTCGGACCACTGCTCGGGGTCGCCCTGGTACGCGAGGGCGAGTTGGTTACGCAGATCGCGGAAGCGGTTGTTGACCGGCGTGGCCGAGAGCATGAGCACCTTGGTGGGCACGCCGTCCTTGACCACGCGGTTGAGCAGGCGCTCGTAGCGGTTCTCGCTCGCCTCCCCACCATCGCGCGCCGCACGTGAGCTATCCGCGCCGTTGCGGAAGTTGTGGGACTCGTCAATGACCACCAGGTCGTAGGCGCCCCAATTGATGGTCTCGAGGTCCAAGCCCGTGACCGACGTGCCGCGCTGGCGCGAGAGGTCGGTGTGGTACAGGACGTCGTAGCGCAGGCGATCGGCGGCGATGGGGTTGTTCCGCTGGTTGTTGCGGTACGTGAGCCAGTTGTCTCCCAGCTTCTTGGGGCAAAGCACCAGCACGTTGCGGTTGAGGCTCTCGTAGTACTTCACCACGGCGAGCGCGGTGAACGTCTTGCCCAGGCCGACCGAATCGGCCAGGATGCAGCCATCGTACGTTTGCAGTTTATTGATGATCGCCAGAACAGCGTCGCGCTGGAAATCGTAGAGCAGGTTCCAGATCTTGCTCTCGCGAAATCCCGTACCCTCCTTAGGCAACTCGTCTGCCGTGATATCGTCCAGGAACTCATGGAAGATGCGATAGAGCGCCGCGTAATACACGAGCTCGGGCGGGTTCTCTCGATACATCTGCGAGATGTTGTCCACCACGGCATCCGTCACATCGTCCAGGTCGTCGGAGTTCCACGCCTGCTCGAAGGTGTTGAGCAGCATGCGGGACGACGTTCCGTCCTGGCGGCAAATCACGCCGTAGGCATCAGCTGAGCGTGCAGCACCCAGCTCGACCGTGGTGAAGCCGTTGAAGGGGATATAGGAGGCGACGTCCGCCCCTGTGCGATCGGCGGAAGGGCTCATCTCTACCGTCAAGGACGGCGGCAGGCCGGCGGCGCCCTTGAACGATTTGAACGTCGCCTTGTCTCGGATCCACTGGGCGCACTCGGTCGCGATGGCCTTTTGGGTCAGCTCGTTGCGCAGGCGGATCTCCAGGTCGGTGCCGCCCACGCCGCGCTCGCGGTCGAGGCGGGGAATGTAGAACTCGCGCTGCTCCTTCTTGCCGCGCTCGCTCAGAAAGGCCGGCGACGTGTAGATGAATCGGAACTCATCGAGGTTATTGAGCTGCTCGCGCAGTTCGCGGTAGGCGTACATCGAGAAGACCGACGCCGCCACCGACATCTTGTCGCCTGCGCGCAGGTTCGCGACGAGGTCGTCCTTGAGGATCTTACTGCGGTTATCGAAGAAATCCGGATTCACGCGTGCGTCACCACCGACACATCGGTGGCGAGTACACGGGACCCGTTACCTACAGTTCCATCACATGCTATATACGCCAAGGAAAGGTGCTCGCATTTGGAGCACCCCCCCCCCGAAACACAATTCAGGGTTCAAGACGTATCGCTCCTCTATTTAGCCTGACAAACATCAATATTGTATAGCACGCAGAACGGACACAAAGGCGACGTTGCTTTGCGACCCTCGCCCCCACGCGGCAGATTATGATACAGGTGGAATCAGGTTTTGATCATTTGCCGCTTCATAACGTTAGGACCTTCGCCATGCCCACCCTCATCATCGACGCCGACGCATGCCCCGTCACGCGCGAGGCCCTCGCCTGCGCGCGCTCGGCACGCATCCCCGTGCTGATCGCCGGCAACTCCACGCAGAACCTCGCCCGGCGCATACGCCGCGACGACCCGCGCGACGCCGAGCACGCCCGCGGGCGCGACGCGACGCACCCCGGTTTTTGGGCCGAGACCCTCGACGTCTCATGCGGCGCCGACAGCGCGGACTTCGCCATCATCGAGCGCCTGGAACCCGGCGACGTGGTGGTCACGCAGGACATCGGCCTTGCCAGCATGGTGCTCGGCCGCGGCGCCGCGGCCATCGGGGTGCGCGGGCGCGTCTACAACAAGGCCACTATCGACATGCAGCTGTTCATCCGCCACGAGGAGAAGAAGGTCCGACGCGCGGGCGGACGCACACAGGGGCCGGCCGCCTTCACCAACGACGACCGCGAGCGCTTCCAGCGCAACCTCGCCCAGCTCCTGCGTGAGGCTCTCGAAAGCTAAATCGCGCTACAACCCCAGCGCTACAACCCCAGCGCTGCAAACACCAGACCCCAAACGCATGCAACCAAGAACAGTCCAACCACGATCACGGCATTCTCGCGCGGATGGCGGTTGGTGCGGAACAGCACCAGGTAGCCCACGCCGGCAGATGTGAGCAGGCCCGCCATGAGGGGCGCGAAGCCCAGCACGCCCTCCAAATACAGCTGCGTGATCACCACGCTCGCCGAGCAGTTGGGCACCAGGCCCACCAGCGCCGAGGCGAACACCGCGAGTAGCTGGTTGCCCGAGAGGAACGCGGCCAGGGCATCCTCACCCACCGTTTCCAGAACGAGCACCAGCGCGAACGTCACCAGGAAAATGAAGAGACTCACCTGCACGGTGTGCGAGACGGCGCTCATCAAGATCGACCCGACGATTCCGAAGCGCCCGCCGGCGTGGCTGTGGTCGTGGCCGTGGCCGTGGCCGTGGCCGTGGTCGTGGCCGTGATCATGGTCGCAACCCGCCACGTGACCGTCGGCATCCTCATGGCCGTGCTCATGGCCGTGCTCGCCTCCATGCGCATGCGCGTGATCGTGGCCGCAGCCGCAATGATCCTGTTCGCACAAACGGTAGATGTGCTCGGCGGTCTCCCCGCCCTCGGCCATCTGGTCCACCACGTCGGCCTCCACACCGTTGCGACGTACCGAGAGCACCGTGCGGCGCAAGAATGCGTGCACGCGGGCGTTTTTGCGCAGCGCACGGATGGCGAGGTCGGCAAGCACGCCCGTGATGAGCGCGACCAGCACCTTCAACCCCAGCACGCGGAACAGCAACCCCGAGTCGACCCGCTCGGCCACCAACATGGGCAGCATCTCATCGGACGTGGAGAGAAACACCGCCACGAGCGTGCCGAGCGTCACCACGCGACCCGCGTAGAGCGTGGCCGCCATGGCCGAAAAGCCACACTGCGGAACCACGCCCAACAGCGCACCGACAACCGGGCCGGCGGCGCCCGCTCGGCGCACAACCGCGTTCGCGCGGGCACCCGCGGCATGTTCGAGCGCTTCGAGCGCAATATAGGTCACGAACAGGAACGGCACGAGCGCAAGGGTGTCCTCGAGCGCATGCTCCATGAAATGCAGCAGCAGATCCACGGCCGACTCTCCTCAACGGGAATATCCAACGGGGCCCAGCGCCCCGAGGCGTAGCTGTTTACATACCCCGCGCGCCACTTGGCAAACGCACGATATGCGAGTGAACCAGTATACTAAAAGTTGCCTTTGGATAACTCGCAACGAACAGCAGTCCTTCCGAACAACAAAAAAGCCGTCCGACCGCGGTCTTCCGCAGCCAGACGACGCTCATGCAAATCTAGATCCGCCGCTCAGCGATTGGAAACTAGTTCGTCCCGATGGACATCGTCTCGGGCAGGGTGCTGCCGCCGTCGATGACGATCTGCGAGCCGGTGAGATAGCTGGACTCATCGCTGCCGAGGAACGCGAAGAGCTCACCAACCTCGATGGGGTTGGCGAGACGCTTCATAGGCACGCCCACGGCGATGTCGGCGATGGCGGACTCGGGGTCGTCGGGGTTGGACTCGAGCGCCATCTTCTCGACCATCGGCGTGCGGGCATAGCCAAGCTGCGAGCAGTTCACGCGGATGTTGCGGTCGGCGTACTCAACCGCCAGGCACTTGGTGAGGCCCACGAGCGCGGCCTTGGTCATGGCGTAGGCGGCCTCGCCGGCGTCGGCCACGATATCGCCCGTGACGGAGGACGCGATCACGATGTTGCCGCCACCCTGTTTGAGCATGTGGGGGATCACGGCCTTGCAGGTGTTCCATACGCCCTTGATGTTGACGTCGATGTGGAAGTCGCGCATGGCGTCGTCCATCTCCTCGAACGGGGCCAGACGACACACGCCGGCGTTGCAGCAGGCCACATTGATCTCGCCGAAGGCCTCGATGCCCTTCGCGGCGGCCTCGTCCATCTGCGCGTGATCGGCAACGTTGGCCACCACGGTGATGATCTCGGAGCCGTACTCCTCGCGGAGCTTCGCGGCCGTGTCCTCGACCGAAGGCGAGAGGTCGACCATGATGAGCTTGGCACCGTACTTGGCATAGGCCATGGCGATACCCTCGCCCAGACCCGCGGCGGCGCCGGTGATCAGCGCGACTTTTCCATCCAACTTAGCCATGAGCTGTCTCCTTTTCCCATGCGCGTGGCTAGATACAATGGCTCGATTGTACCGCCGAGGTGAGATGGGACCAAAGGTGGACGCGAGGCGCGGGAAGCGGGCGATAAGGCAGGGAACGGGGGTGCGAGGGCAGGAACGGGGGACGGAGAGCGGGGCGGCATCCCGAGCCACCTTCTCCCCAATTGCCACTAAATAAGTTTCGCACCTCAAACACTTCAGCTTCGGCGCGACCATCTATACTCTTGGACGGACGATCTTCGACCGCGCACGACGCGCCGCACGAACATGCACGCGAGCGACGTGCCGCGGTCGAATTCACGATAGGAGTTCCCATATGAACGCACAGCAGGCACTCGAATACTCGATGCAGCCCTTCATCCCCATGTTCATCTACGGCGACTACGACGCCATGGAATCCGAGCGCCAGCGCGGCGAGGAAGCCATGAAGGCGCTGCTCGACGAATGGCGCACGAACGAGGAGCCCGGTTTTGATTTCGGCGTCATCCTCACACTGGCCGATCAGAACCGCGAGCTGTGCGATCAGATCGGCGAGGCGCGTCTGCGCAACCTCTCCAGCCCACTGCTCGCGCGCAACCTCTCGGATGCCGACCTGTGCGCCGGCATCGGCAAGATGCAGGGCCGTGCCGCCAGCGCCGTTGCTCGCGAGGTCCGCGGCGACCGCGACGCCTACTCCGTCGCCTACGTGCGCAAGCCCATCAAGGGCACGGTGCTCGGCATCGACATCGAGACCACCGGGCGCGCGCCCGAGCGCGGCTACATCATCAACGTGGGCTGGGAGATCATGGAGCTCACCAGCGACGCCGTGCCGCACGACCCGCAGGCGTTCTACTGCGGCATCCCCGATATGTACCGCGAGACGGGCGTGCCGCTGGCCGACATCCACCATATCCAGTGGTCCGACCTCGACGGCAAGACGCCCTTCCGCGAGGACGTGAAGCTGCAGAAGGAACTGCTCAAACTCATGAAACGCTACCCCATCATGGCGCACAACGCAGCCTTCGAGGACAGCTGGTTCATGCTGCACCTGCCCGGTTACGCCGAGGCGCGCCGCGCGGGCAAGATCATCGTCATCGACTCGCGCCACATCTGCCGCTCCGTCGACGGCGAGGTCCGCACCCTGCCGCGCGAGAGCGCGCCCGCCAGCCTGCAGAACTGGGCGCGTCGCCGCGGCACGCTTGCCGCCGACGAGAACGAGCTGCACCTGGGCCTCGACGACACCGACCTCATGCTGCGCACCGTGCAGGCGGAGTTTAACCTTAAGAACATGTTCCTCAAGTAAGGTCGCACTGCGTCGGAACGGTGACCCCGCCGAGAGGTCGAGCTTTTTCGTACTGTTTTCCCGATTTGCCGAGTACATGCTCTTTGCGCCTTGCCGCGACCTGCGGCTTTGTCGCTCTCCAAAGCTTCCATACTCCGGGTTTCTCAAAATCAGTACGAAAAAGCTCGACCCCCACCGGCTGCGTGACAATTTCATAAGACGACTCGCAGAAAACGCTCCTATTCTCGGAGCGTTTTCGCGTTACACTCGACACCATGACATCCATCGTCCGCAGGAGGCCGACGTGAACCCCAGCGATCACAACCGACGCGCACCCCGCCCGCAGGACGCGCGCCATCCGCGGCAACCCACTCGTCAACAGGGCACGGCTCGCCCCCAGGTCGCGCATCATCCGCAGGCCCCTGCCAAACCGCACATGCGCCGAGCGCCGCACCCCAGTCGAGCGACAGGCTCCCATCAAGCCTCGCGCCACAGCCAGGTCCCGCACTCCGGTCAAACTCCGCGCCGCGACCGGGCCCCGCGCCGCGGCCAGGCCCCATATTCCAACCAGGCCCCGCGTCCCAGCCGGACCCTGCGCAATTCGCGCACGCGCATCGCGGGAATCGCTGTAGCGCTCGTCCTCATCGCGCTTGTCGGCATGGGAGGGACGGCCCTCTTCCGAGCCATATCCAAAGGCGGCAACCTCTCGCAGGATAAGCCCGGCAGCGCGCCCATCATAGAAGACAGCACGACTGGCGGCAGCGCTGGCGAGATCGTCATCGGCCTCAACGGATCCAAAGACACCTATGTGCTCAAGGGAGAGGAATACCTCGAGGCGGGTGCCCATGCCGCCGAACCCGTCGACGGCCTGCTCAACGCCAAGATTAAAACCTCGGGCAAGGTCAACACCTCCAAACCCGGTGTGTTTGATAGCCTCGAAGTTGCGGGTTTGAGCGTCGGAAAGTTTCGGGCCT
>CAUWMY010000008.1:0-53476 GCA_963560155.1 uncultured Collinsella sp. | reverse complement strand
CTTAGGGTTACACCCTAAGAGCAAACCACCCGCTATGCGGGTGGTCATGATTGCTCTTGACTTATATCTGCATGGGAGAGGTGCTGCAAGTATGGACGTAGATTGCACGAAGGCTCCTGACCAGGATCCGCTCGTCTCCACGGCTCTGGATATGATCGGTAAGGTGGCGAGGCTTCCCGTCATACGGGTCGATCGGGAGGCGTTCCTGCGTTCGGCGTTTTCCGGTTCGAACTATCTCGAGCAGATCGTTGAGCGTGGCCCACAAAGCGTTTATACGGTGGATTCCCTGAGGAAAAAGGCCGATGAACTCATCCTGAAGGCGACCAAGTCGACAGCGCTGGCATCCTTCGCTTCCGGGTTGCCCTCCAATCCCGTGCTGATGGTCGCGGCTGGCGGCGCCGACGTGGTCCAGTATTTCGGCTTTGCAATCAATATGGCCCAACAGCTCGCGTATCTCTTCGGTGAGGACGACCTGCTCGCTGGCGATCTCGACGAGGTGAGTGAGGAAGCCAAGGTGAGGATCGTCGGCTATCTGGGAGTCATGTTCGGTGCTGCGGGCGCTAGTTCGTTGGTGGTCAGCACTTCCAAGACGCTCGGGACGAACCTCGGCAAGAAGATTGCCGCACAGGCGCTCACCAAGACGACCTGGTATCCCATCTTCAAGAAAGTGGCGGCACTCGTCGGACAGAAGGTCACCAAGAAGACAGTCGAGAAGACGGTCACCAAGGCCGTCCCGGTCGTTGGGGGCATTGTCTCGGGGGCACTGACGTATGCCACATTCAAGCCCATGGGCTCGCGCCTCGCCGACGTCTTCACCGCCGGCCTCAAAGGGGTAGGCATCGATGAGGAGATGGAGCTCATCCCCGAGTTTGCGAGCTCTTTGGTAGATGCTTGACGATTGATCATCTGGCGTGCAGAAGAATTGTCGTTCCGTGCTATCATGCTGAACTACAGGCGTTGATGGGGACGAGTAGGTCGGACCCGCACGGCGAAGAGAGCCCGGGAAGCTGCGATCCGGGTGCGTGCGGCCGCATCGAAAATCACCCCGGAGCCGCGGCCCGAACGGCGCGTACGCGCCCAGTAGGCGTCGCCGGGATGGTCGTCGTGACAGACCAGCCGAGTACGAGGGGAGCGCGATCGCGCGAACCTTTGAGCTGGGTGGTATAGCGAAACGCACGCGGGTCTGCTTCCCGCATTCATAGGCGCTTCGTCCCAGCTTGAGCTAGGGCGGGCGCTTTTTTCATGCGCCCACAACAGAGAGGGGTATTCGTGGCAAACGAGTACAAGCAGACCATGAACCTGCCCAAGACCAAGTTCCCCATGCGGGCGGCCCTGGCGCAGCGCGAGCCTGAGCGCCTGAAGCGCTGGCAGGAGAACCATGTCTACGAGCTCATGCTCAAGAAGAACGAGGGCCACGAGAAGTTCGTCCTGCACGACGGTCCTCCCTACGCCAACGGCCCCATCCACCTGGGCCACGCGATGAACAAGATCGCCAAGGACATGATCAACCGCTACAAGGCCATGCAGGGCTACGAGACCCCGTACGTGCCCGGTTGGGACTGCCACGGCCAGCCCATCGAGCACAAGGTCGAGGAGAAGCTCGGGACGGAGAAGTTCAACCAGACGAGCGTCGCCGAGATCCGCGAGCTGTGCAACGAGTTCGCCGTCGAGAACATCGACCTGCAGCGCGAGGGCTTCAAGCGCTTGGGCGTGCTGGGCGATTGGGACAACCCCTACCTCACGCTGTACCACCAGCACGACGCCGCCGACATCGAGGTCTTCAAGGCGATGTTCGATAAGGGCATGGTGTACCGCGGCCACAAGCCGGTGCACTGGTGCAAGCACTGCCACACCGCGCTCGCCGAGGCCGAGATCGAGTACGGCGATGAGACGAGCCCGTCCATCTACGTTCGCTTCGAGCTCACGACCAAGCCCGCCGGGCTCGAGTCCTTCGACGGCCCGGTCGACTTCGTGATCTGGACCACCACGCCCTGGACCATCCCGTCCGACCAGGCGGTCTCCCTCAAGCCTGAGGCGATCTATACCGCCATCGAGCACGACGGCCGCGCCGAGATCATGCTCAAGGACCTCGCCGAGAAGGTCTGCGGCATCGCCGGCTGGGACGTAACCCCTGTGATGATCGACGGCAAGCCCTATGAGGTCCCCGCCGAGGTCCTCGATCATCTCCGCTACAAGCAGCCCGTCTTCGACGGCGTCGAGGGCGTGGCGCTGCTCGCCGACTACGTAGGCACCGAGGACGGTACCGGTATCGTCCACAACTCTCCCGGCCACGGCGTGGACGACTACTACGTCTGCATGAAGGAGGGCATGGACGTCTGCATGCCCGTCGACGACGACGGTCGCTTCTACAACGGCGACGAGTTCGGCACCGGCGGCCCGTTCTCCGGCATGGACACCGATGAGGCCAACCCGCACATCATCCAGTTCCTGCGCGACCGCGGCATGCTCGTGGCCGAGGTGAAGATCACCCACAGCTACCCGCACTGCTGGCGCTGCAAGAACCCGGTGCTCTTCCGCGCCACCGACCAGTGGTTCGTCTCCATGGACAAGACCGGCCTGCGTGAGCAGGCGCTCGACCAGGTGCGCAACCATGTCACGTGGTATCCGGAGCACGCCGTCAACCGCATCGGCGCCATGGTCGAGCAGCGCCCCGACTGGTGCATCTCCCGTCAGCGCAACTGGGGAGTGCCGATTCCGTCCTTCACCTGCGCCGACTGCGGCGAGAAGATCATGAACGACGCCACGCTCGACGCGGTCATCGCGCTGTTCCACGAGAAGGGCTCCGACGCCTGGTTCACCGACGCGCCCGAGAGCTACCTCGGCGACGCCTGCGTGTGCCCCAAGTGCGGCGGCCATCACCTCAAGGCCGATCGCGACATCCTCGACGTGTGGTGGGACTCCGGCGTGTCCTGGAAGGCCGTGTGCGAGTACCGCCCCGAGCTCAAGTACCCGGCGGACGTGTACCTCGAGGGTTCCGACCAGCACCGCGGCTGGTTCCAGTCCTCGCTGCTGACCTCCGTGGGCACCAACGGCGTCGCCCCCTACAAGGCTGTCATCTCCCAGGGCTTCACCCTGGACGGCCAGGGCCGCAAGATGTCCAAGTCGCTCGGCAACGTGATCGACCCCAACAAGATCTGCGACGAGATGGGCGCCGACATCATCCGCCTGTGGGTGGCTTCCGTGGACACATCCACCGACGTCGCCTGCGACCACGAGATCCTGGCCCGCACCTCCGACGCGTATCGACGCTTCCGCAACACCCTGCGCTTCCTGCTGTCCGTGCTCGAGGGCCAGTTCGAGCCCACGACCGACGGCGTGGCCTTTGACGAGCTCATGCCGCTCGACAAGCTCATGCTCGCCCGCCTCACGCAGGTGCAGGCCGAGGTCGACGCCGCCTACGAGGGCTTCGAGTTCAACCGCGCGTACCGCACGCTGTACGACTTCGTGGTCACCGAGCTCTCCAACGTCTACCTCGACGCGCTGAAGGACCGCCTGTACTGCGAGAAGCCCGGCAGCCACGAGATGCGCAGCGCCCAGACCGTCGTGGCCGAGCTGCTCTCCATGCTCATGCGCGACCTGCAGCCCATCCTCGCCTACACGGTGGACGAGGCCATGGAGTTCGCGCCGGCCGGCTGCCGCGACAACCAGGAGTACGGTGCGCTGCTCGATTGGTACAAGAGCCCCATCACGCTCGAGCAGGCCAACGAGTTCGCCGGCGTCCTTGAGGCGTCACTCGAGCTCCGCAGCGTCGTCACCAAGGCCATCGAGGCCGCGCGCGCCGAGGGCACCTTCACCAAGAGCCAGCAGGTCCGCGTGAAGGCGACCGCCCCGGCGGAGGCTTTCGCCCTGCTCACGGGTGATAAGGCCGTCGACCTCGCCGAGTTCTACATCGTCTCCGAGGTCGAGCTCGTCGAGGGCGATTCGTTCTCCGCCGAGATCGAGGCGGCTCACGGCGAGGCCTGCGATCGCTGCTGGAACTACCGCGAGTCCACGGGCGCTCATGGCGAGCACGCGCACATCTGCGATCGCTGCGCCGCCGCCTTGGCCTAATCGCCCTGCGGCATCCTCTTGCACGTCGTGCGCCCGGGACCCCTCCCGGGCGCGCTTGTTCTAGGTTTGGTGAGCATGGCTAAAGAGCAGTCGAGTCAGATGTTCGAGCCGACGGTCGGTTGGCGCGCGCTCGTCGCGCTTTTCGCCAGCACCACGGTCTTCGCCGCCGACTACGTCTCCAAGGTCTTCGTCCGGAACACTCTCGCCTTGACGGGGGAGAGCGTTCCCGTCATCCCCGGTGTCCTCAGTTTCCGCTTCGTCGCCAATACGGGGGCGGCGTTCAGCATGGGCGAGGGCATGGGCCTGGCGTTCGCCGCCTTCGCGGCGGTCGTGGTCGTCGCCATCGTGATGTACCTCGGGCGGACGAAGAGGGTCTCGAGGGTAGAGACCCTTGGGCTCGGGCTCGTCGCGGGCGGTGCGGTCGGCAACGCCGTCGACCGCATGGTGCTCGGTTATGTTGTCGACTTCATAGCCACCGACTTCATCGATTTCCCGGTCTTCAATGTCGCCGATATCGGGATTTGCGTCGGTGTCTTTCTGGCGTTTATCGGGTTCATGTTCCTCTCGCCGGCTGCCAAAGTCGATGCGACTTCGGAATTGAATGCCCGCGATGAGCGGGCCGCCGAGCGCAGGGCCGCCCGCCGAGCGCACCGCGCCTCCGCACGTCACGCAGATGGGCGGCGGGCTGAGGATGCCTCCCCGTCCGTCGCGCCGTCGAGCGGCGATGATCGGGACGGTGATGCGTGATGGCGGCCGACGTTCATCTGCTCGTGCCGGCGCACATGGCCGGAGAGCGCCTCGATGCCTATCTCGGGGCACAGGATTCCTGCCCATCGCGCTCCGCCTGCGCCAAACTTGTCGAGGCGGGTGCCGTCGCGCTGAACGGGGAGACGTGTCTGTCCAAGAAGCAGGTGGTCGCAGAAGGGGATCGCATCTCCATCGAACTGCCCGAGGTGCGCGAGCCCGGAGCCGTCATCCCCCAGGCGATCCCGCTGGACATCCGCTACGAGGACGACCACCTCATCGTGCTATCCAAGCAGCGCGGGCTCGTGTGCCACCCCGCCCATGGGCACGAGGACGGCACTCTCGCAAACGCGCTCGTGTATCACTGCGGCATCGAGCATCTCGGGACGGTTCAAGGGGAGGACCGCCCGGGAATCGTCCACCGCCTCGATCGCGACACATCGGGGCTCATGCTGGCTGCAAAGGACGATGAGACGCAGAGGGCGTTGCAGAACCTGATCAGGACGCGCACGTTGGACCGTCGCTACATCACGCTCGTCCACGGCGAGATCGTCATGGATGAGGGGACCATCAACACCGGCATCGCGCGGTCCACGCGCGACCGGGTGAAGATGGCCGTCTCCGATGACCCGTTCGCGCGTCAGGCGATCACCACGTTCCAAGTGCTCGAGCGTTTTGAGCCGGCGCGCGGCGACGAGGGCTACACGCTCGTCGAGTGCCATCTCTACACCGGCAGGACCCATCAGATCCGTGTGCACATGAGGCACATCCATCACCCTTTGGTCGGTGACCCCCTGTACGGCAAAGGGGGCGACCGCATGAACCTCGATTTGGACCGTCAGTTCCTGCACTCATGGAGCGTCCAGTTCGAGCACCCGATCACCGGTGAGGTCGTCAGCTGCAAAGACGAGTTGCCCTGGGATCTCGCGGCCGCACTCGAGGACCTTCGCGATCGCTCGCTCGGGCGAACCGCCGCCGGCGAGGCGATCATCCCCCGACTCGGCCTGCTCGAGGATTGACGGTCTCCTTGCTGTAGATTGCGTGC
This sequence comes from uncultured Collinsella sp., assembly GCA_963560155.1. Lineage (GTDB taxonomy): Bacteria > Actinomycetota > Coriobacteriia > Coriobacteriales > Coriobacteriaceae > Collinsella. The sequence goes on along the minus strand of CAUWMY010000008.1, from coordinate 47,616 downwards.
CTTCCCGCACGTTGGCGTACACTAGGCAATACTGTCAATCGCGTCACGGAGGATGCCTTGACCCCGATCGTCGTCTTCAACACCATCGTTGGCTTGGTGTTCTCGGTGTGCTTCCTGTATCAGGTGTTTTTCTTCTTCGTCGGTCTCATACGCGGCCAGGTGAAGATCCCGCCGGCGAAAAAGCAGCATTCCTATGCCTTTTTCATCGCCGCACATAACGAGGAGGCGGTCATCGCCAACCTCGTGAAGTCGATCAAGGACCAGGACTACCCGTCCGAGCTCGTCGACGTGTTCGTCGTCGCCGATGCGTGCACGGACAACACCGCGGCCGCCGCCCGAGAGGCGGGCGCCATCGTATACGAGCGCAACGATTTGTCCCGCAAGGGCAAGAGCTGGGTCATGGACTACGGTTTCGGCCGCATCCTCAAGGAGTATCCCGGCAAGCACGAGGCGTTCTTCATCTTCGATGCCGACAACCTGCTTTCCCGTGATTACGTCTCCGTCATGAACGATGCATTCGACCAGGGCTACCTCGCCCTCACCAGCTACCGCAATTCGAAGAACTTCGGCAGCAGTTGGGTCTCCGCCGCCTATGCCACGTGGTTCATCCGCGAGGCCCGCTACCTCAACAACGCGCGCATGATCTGCCATACCTCATGCGCGGTGTCCGGTTCCGGGTACCTGGTGAGCGCAAAGCTCATCGAGGGGATGAGGGGCTGGGATTTCCACACGCTCACCGAGGATATCCAATTCTCGACGTTCTGCGCGATCCACGGCGTGCGCATCGGATATGCCCCGGCGGAGTTCTTCGACGAGCAGCCGGTCACGCTCAAGGCCTCCATCAGGCAGCGCATGCGTTGGACGAAGGGCTTTTACCAAGTGCTCTTCACCTATGGGCGGCACATGTTCAAGTCCATCGGCAAGTTCCACCGGTTTGCCGCGTACGACATGCTCATGGTCGTGGGACCGGCCATGCTGCTCACGCTCATGTGCCTGCTGGTCAACGTCACGTTCATCGCGGTCGGCAGCCTGAGCCACGGGTTCTTGGCGACCGACGCGGAGATCGAGATGGCGATCGGGTCGGTCATCATGATGCTCGCCTACATGTACGGCACGTTCTTCGTGATGGGCCTTTCCACCACCATCACCGAATGGAAGCACATCCATTGCGCTCAGAAATGGCGCATCTTCACGAACCTGTTCACGTTCCCGCTGTTCATGTTCACGTATGTCCCGCTCACCGTCGCGGCCCTCTTCCTCAAGGTCGACTGGGTCCCCACCCCTCATGACGTGAGCGTCACGCTCGACGAGGTGCTCGACGGCGCCAAATAGGAAATGGGCCCTCGCCGTGAGCGGCGAGGGCCCGTCAACGTTGTTGAGGCTGGGCGATCCCGGGGGTATGCCGCACGCCTACGCGTCCATGTGCGAGTTGCTGTAGTATTCGTCCCACAGGCGATCTTCGAACTCATCCAGCTCATCCGCGTAGCGGTCCCAAGATTCCTCCTCGTTGAGCTCCTCGCGGTACCTGTGGGGGTGCGATTCCGAGACCGCCGTCTGGACGATGCCGAAGCCGAGCCAAGTGAGCGCCATGGCGAAGAGGGCGATGCCCCCCAAAACGACCGCGGTGAGGATGTAGGCGAAGTTCGAGTCGTTGGACTGGTTCGCGGTCGACGCGCTCGCGCTCTCGATGACCGGCACGGTGGAGGGCGCCGAGTCGCTCGGGGATCGGTCGGGCGATATCTTGCTGTAATCGAAGGAGGGTGCTTCCATGGTGTCCTCATCTTGGCGTCGTCGTTCACGCCGACATTATATCGTTTAGGTTGGGGGCGGTCATGGGGGCGTATGCAAGCGGGGCGATCGCGTCGGCGCTCGCTTTGGGAGTTTCCGTCGAGGTCCTCGCGGCGGCGGCGATCGATGCCCAGACACGGAGGTTTCCCAACGGGCTGGCCGCGCTGTTGGCGGTCACGTGCGCGAGTCACGCGATCTTCGCATCCGGATTTCCCGCACTCGCCTCGCATGCGCTCCTCGCCGCCTGTTCCGGGGCGGCCCTGTTCGCCGCGGAGTCGGTTTGGCGGCGCCTTCACGGCGGGGCTGCGGGGCTCGGTGGGGGAGACATCAAGTTCCTCGTCGGTTTCATGCTGCTCGATCCGGTCTTCGCGCTCGCCTCGTTTTTGTCCGGCCTCGCCCTCCTCGCGGTCACAGGGGCGCTTTCCCGTCGCTCCGCCCTTCCCCTCCTGCCGTTCGTCGCCCTCGGGTCGGCTCTCGTCGCGGTTGCGGTTCGCCCGCCGTTATTCTGATATATGCACGTGTCCCGATGCGCGCATGTCCGGGCGGTGTGGGATTATATGCGCATGGAATCGTTTGAGATTGGATGAGCGTATGACTGCGATCGACTCTGAACTTCACGAGCGCCTCATGGCGATGCCCGATCGGCTTTCCCGCGACTTGGTCGCCCGCATGGAGGAGGATCGCGCCCGCGGGTGGCTCAACCCTCATCGCGCCCTGGACGAGGATGTGCTGCGAAGGGAGGATCGCCCCACCGACCGCAACAGCATCTGGCGGCCCTCCTATGTGCGGGACACCGAGAAGATCCTGCATCTGCCGGCGTACAATCGATATAACGGAAAGACGCAGGTCTTCAGCTTCCGCAGCAATGACGACCTGTCGCGCCGCGGCCTCCATGTCCAGCTCGTCGCGCGGATCGCCCGCGACATCGGCCGTGCCCTGGGTCTCAATTGCGATCTGATCGAGGCGATCGGCTTGGGGCACGACCTCGGCCACACGCCGTTCGGCCATACGGGGGAGGCGCTCCTGAATGAGATCAGCGAGGCTCGCACCGGCAGATCTTTCTTCCACAACGTGCATTCCGTGCGCGTCCTGGACGCGCTGTATGGCAGGAACCTCTCACTTCAGACGCTCGATGGCGTCTTGTGCCACAACGGCGAGTATGAGCAGCGTGTGTTCGAGCTCTCGGGCCTGAACGGGTTCGACGAGTTCGACCGAATCGTCGAGAATTGCTATACGCGAGATTTCGATTACGTGAAGACCCTGCGCCCGATGACGCTTGAGGCGTGTGTGGTCCGTATCTCTGACATCATCGCCTATGTCGGCCGTGACCGCCAGGACGCCATCGAGGCGGGCCTGATGGACGAGGACGCGTTTTCCGACGGCTTGGGAGGTGCCTACAATTCCTGGATCCTCACACGCGCATCGATCGACATCGTCGAGCACAGCTACGGCAAGGACCGAATCGAGATGAGCGAGGGGCTCTTCGAGGAGATCCGGCGCTCGAAGCGCGAGAACTACGCCAAGATCTACCATTCCGCCGGTATCGAGGAGGAGCACAAGGACATGATGGCCCGTGCGTTCAGCCTCATGTACGAGCGCTTCCTCGGCGATCTCAAGGCGCGAGATGAGGTGAGCCCCATATTCAGGCATCATATCGCGCGCATCGACAAGGCGCTTGCGCATTACGGGCGCTCCTACGAATGGGCTCGCGATCTCGACCAGACCGTCATCGACTACGTCGCCAGCATGACGGACGGATACTTCATCGAACTCGCATGCGCCCTGTTCCCCGAGCTCGAGTTCCCGCAGCGAACGTACATCAACGAATGAAATACGAACAGATGTTTGAATCGCGAGGGCCGTTTGCTAGAATCTCCTTCGAGCGAAGATGGGCAGGGGAGGTTCATGGACACGTTGTTTTCCGATAACGAGCGAGCGAGGCAGCTCAAGAACGCGCCCCTCGCGGTGCGCATGCGGCCAACGACGCTCGATGATTACGTTGGCCAGGAGAAGGCGGTCGGCCCAGGCTCCTGGTTGCGCTCGGCCATAGAGCATGATGTTTTGTCCAGTGTGATCTTGTATGGGCCGGCGGGTACGGGCAAGACGACCCTCGCGCACATCATCGCCTCGCATACGAAGAGCGAATTCGTCGAGGTCTCCGCCGTCACGGGCACCGTCAAGGACCTGAGGCGCGAGATCGAGGAGGCCAAGCGCCGTCTTATGATGTTCGATCGCCGGACCATCCTGTTCATCGATGAGATCCATCGCTTCTCCCGCTCCCAGCAGGACGCCTTGCTGCATGCCGTCGAGAACCGAACGGTCGTGATGATCGGGGCGACCACTGAGAACCCGTACTTCGAGGTCAACTCCGCCCTGCTATCCCGCAGTCGCGTCGTGGAGCTCGGGCATCTTGCGGATGCGGACATCGAGCGGCTCGTTCGTCGCGCCCTCTCCGCGCCCGAGGGCCTTGCGGGCCGTTTCACCGCCGACGATGAGGTCGTTCGCGCGATTTGCACCATGGCCGCCGGCGACGGGAGGAGCTCGCTGACCACGCTCGAGCTCGCCAGTGAGATCGCCCTCACGAGATCGGGGCGGGATGACGGCGATGGTGAGCCGACGGGCGCCATCGCGATAGAGCTCGATGATGTCAGGCAGGCGAATCCGCGCCGCGGTCTTTCTTATGACAAGTCCGGCGACATGCATTACGACGTCATCTCGGCGTTCATCAAGTCCATGCGCGGCAGCGATCCCGACGCCGCCGTGTATTGGCTCGCCCGCATGATCGATGCGGGGGAGGACCCCAAGTTCATCGCCCGGCGCATCATGATCCAGGCGAGCGAGGACATCGGTAACGCCGACCCGACGGCTCTGCTGGTCGCGGAGGCGGCGTTCAAGGCCGCCGAGGTGATCGGGTATCCCGAGTGCCGCATCAATCTGGCGCAGGCGGCCATCTACAACGCCCTCGCCCCGAAGTCGAACGCCGCCGAGGCGGCGATTGACGCCGCGCTGGCGGACGTGCGATCGAGCGGCCAGCGCGAGGTTCCGAGCTACCTGCGCGACCGGCACCGGCCCGGTTCGGATGAGTACGGCGAATACAAGTACCCCCACGACTTCCCGCAGGGATGGGTCGAGCAGCGCTATCTTCCCGAGGGCCTCGAGCCTGGGGCGTTTTGGCGTCCCAGCGGACGCGGCTGGGAGCAGTGGCGGGCGGAGAACAGGCCGCGCTAGGCGATTCGGCCCGTTTGGGCCGCGGTCAAACGGGGTATCATCAGACCTAACTGCGTGTTCTGACAGTACGGAGGAATCCATGGATCCCATGCACATCGTTCTCATCGCGCTCGTGCTCGCGGGCGCATGGGCGGTCGTCGAGCTCGCGCTCACGCTGCGGCGCGCGCGCGGCGTGGTCGACGCGATCGATAAGACGGTCGAACAGGTCAACAGCACCATCGAGGAGGCGCGCCCCGTCGTCGCGAAGCTCGACGGGGCGGTCGACGAGCTTCAGCCCGCCATGGCCCAGATCGAGCCCCTCCTCAAGCAGGCGACCGTCGCCGTGGAGGCCCTGTCTGCCGATTTGATCGAGGTCAACGGGGTTCTTCGCGATGTCTCGACGGTCAGCGGGGCGGCCAGCAGCGCCTCCAGCGCCGTCACCGAGCTCGCGGACGCCGCATCGGACAAGGTCCAGAAGCTGTTCGGCCGCGGTCACAAGAACTCCCCGAACCCCGCATCGGGCTCCGCGCTCAAGACACTTCGCGAGGATGCCGCCGGCGGCGCCCCCGAATCGCAGCCCCTTTGTCCCGAGGAGCTCCGAGAGGATCAGCCCAGCATGTATTTCACCTACGACCCCAGTGAGGACCGTGTCGATGAGTAACGCAAATCACATCGCCCTGACGGTCGCCTGCGACCCGAATCTCGCCCGCATCGTGCGCATGACGGCGGCAAATGTGGCCACCCTGTCATCCATGTCGGTTGACCGCGTCGAAGACATCCGCATGGCTGCCGAGGAAGCGTTCATCTACGCGTGCGCCACCTCTCCGGAAGACGACCTCGTCATCGATTTCGATGCGGATGCCGGTCATGTCGCCATGACATTCCAGCTTTCCGCCGACGCCTATGCCAAGCCCTCCGAGGATGATCCCACAGCCACCTACGCTGACCTCATTCTCGGCTCCGTGTGCGATGCGTATGAGAAGCACGAATCGCCTGCGCGTCTTTTCCTCGACCTGAAGGCGGATGTCGATGGCCTCTAAGACTTCGGGAAAGAGCGCCTGGGATAAGGAGAAAACCCGCGAGCTCTTCCGCCGATTCAAGGAGGAAGGGGACATGGATGCCCGCGAGAAGCTTGTCATGTCCCATCTCAATCTCGTGCGCTTCATCGCCAACAAGTTCAAGAACAGGGGAGAGCCCATCGACGATCTCGTCCAGGTCGGGTACCTCGGTCTGTTGAAGGCCATCGATCGTTTCGACCCGAGCCGCGGGCTCGAGTTCACGACCTTCGCAACCCCCACCATCATGGGCGAGATCAAACGCCACTTCCGCGACAAGGGATGGTCCGTGCGCGTGCCGCGCAGGCTCCAGGAGCTTTCCGCCAAGGTCAACCAAGCGACCGATACGCTCACCTCCCAGCTCCAGCGCTCGCCGACCGTCGCGGAGATTGCCGACTACCTCGACGCCACGGTCGATGAGGTGCTGGAGGCCATGGAATCGTCCTCCGCGTACAGCTCGGTCTCGCTCGAGGCGCCCTCCGGCACCGATGACGACGACACCCCCTCTGTCATCGACCGCTACGCCACCGAGGATTCCGACCTCGCCTTCACCGACGACCGCATCATCATCGAGGAGGCGCTCGCGAGCTTCTCGCCGCGTGAACGCGAGGTCATCGAGATGCGGTTCCTCAAGGGCATGACGCAGATCGAGATCGCCGAGAAACTCGGCATCTCCCAGGTGCAGGTCAGTCGCCTGCTGCGTAGGACGCTCAAGAAGATCCAGGATAAGATCGACCCGGAAGGGGTCATGACCGGTTGATCCCACCTGCGGGCACGCAAGGCCGGGCATGACGGCCGTATATAAGGGGAGCTATGAAGCACGACACCGAGCGCGCCGAGCGCGCCATGCGCACGACGTTTTTCAACATCTGGATCATCATCGGAGTCATCATCATCTGCGCGGTCGCGTTCCAGCTGATCGGCTCGCTGTCCAGCGTGCTGCTGTTCCTTTCCGTCGGGGCCATCTCGTCTTTCATGGCTTCGCCCATCGTCAATTTCCTCGAGCGCCGCGGACTGCCACGCGGCGCCGGCGCCCTGATCGGCGTCCTCGTCGTCATCGTGTGCTTCTTCCTCCTGTTCGCGCTCGCGATCCCCATGGTCACTGGTCAGCTCATCGACCTGCTCCGCGACGCGCCGTCCAAGCTCGCGGCGCTCAGTGGCTGGGCCATGAGAATGGAGAACGAGTACGCCATCGTCGAGCATCTGAACGACGTCGTGAACATCGAGTCGCTCTTCGCATCGGCGCAGGGTATGATCAATCAGGCCCTCTCGGGTCTTCTCGCCGCCGTCCGCGACGGCATCGTGCCGATGGTCAACAACATCGCATCAATGGTCTTCATCGTATTCCTCGGATTCGTCCTGGCGTTTTGGCTCGCCTGCGACTACCCGCGCATCAACGACGAGATCTGCCGCGTCCTGCCCGATGACAAGGCCGATGATTATCGCCTCATGGTCGCCGTGCTCAGCCGCTCGGTCGGCGGTTACCTGCGCTCGACGCTCATCAATTCCGTCATCCAGGGATTCTTGGCATTCATCGGGTTTACCATCGTGGGACATCCGTACGCGATCGCCATGGGCGTTCTCTCCGGCATCTTGAACATCATCCCGGTGGTCGGCCCCTCGATCTCCGCCATCATCGCCTCCCTCATCGCGCTGGTGTACAGCCCGATCATGGCGGTTTGGACGATGGTCATGGCCATGCTCTCGCAGAACATCACCGACAACGTGATCGCACCCAAGATCAATCAATCCACCATGCAGGTGCACCCCGTTCTCTCCCTCACGGCGCTGGTCGTCGGTTCCACCTTCGGCGGCGCTGTCGGCATGATCGTCGCGCTGCCGCTTGTCGCCGTCATCAAATCTCTGTTCATCTTCTATTTCGAGACTCGGACCGGCGAGCAGCTCGTCTCCTATGAGGGGGCCCTGTTCCGCGGCGCCCCGTTCCGCGATGCCCGGGGGCGCCCGGTCCCCGCTTTCGACGCCCTGGGGGATGATACCTTCGTGGCCGACTCCCAGATCCTCGATGATGATTCCGTTCCCGAGGCGGAGGCGCTGCCCAAGCCGGAGCTCGAGAACCCGTGGGCCAAGCTCATCGATTTCGATATGCCCTTCTCCATGCACGAGCGCGCCGAGAAGCCCGAGAAACCCGAGGAAACCGACACAACTGACGACGGCCGTTAACGTATACTAGACAGGTTGGAAACTGTCCCGATGGCCGGGACCTTACTTTGACCCAGGGAGTTTACGCATGGCCGCTGACTATCCCACCATGTCTACCGCCGAGATCCGCTCGGCATACCTCAAATTCTTCGAGGAGCGCGGGAACAAGCTGTATCCCAGCTCCTCCCTTGTCCCCGATGACCCCTCGCTGCTTCTCGCCAACGCCGGCATGAACCAGTTCAAGGAGTACTACCAGGGCAAAAAGGTCATGAAGGAGATCGGCGCGTGCTCGTGCCAGAAGTGCGTGCGCACCAATGACATCGATATCATCGGTGCCGACGGCCGTCACGCCTCCTTCTTCGAGATGCTCGGCAACTTCGCCTTCGGCGGCGTGACCAAGGAGCAGGCCTGCACCTGGGCCTACGAGCTCATCACCGAGGTCTTCAAGCTGCCTGCGGAGCGCCTGCACTTCACCGTCTTCACCGACGACGATGAGACGCACGACGTCTGGCGCGCCCTCGGTGTGCCCGAGGATCACATCACGCGCCTCGGCGAGGACGACAACTTCTGGGCTGCCGGCCCCACCGGCCCCTGCGGCCCCTGCTCCGAGATCTACTTCGATCTCGGTGAGGAGGTCGGCTGCGGCAGCCCCGATTGCGCCCCCGGCTGCGACTGCGACCGCTTCCTGGAGTTCTGGAACCTCGTGTTCACGCAGTTCGACCGCCAGGAGGACGGCTCCATGCCGGAGCTGCCGCACCGCAACCTCGATACGGGCATGGGCCTGGAGCGCATGGCCGCCATCATGCAGCACAAGAGCTCCTTCTTCGACGGCGACGTCATGCAGAGCCTCATCAAGCTCGGTGAGGAGATCTCCGGTAAGACCTACGTCGACAACGAGTACACCGGCGCCTCCCGCTCCCTGCGCATCATCGCCGACCACGCCCGCTCCGTCGACTTCCTCATCTCCGACGGCGTCCTGCCCGGCAACGAGGGCCGTGGCTACGTCCTGCGCCGCCTGCTGCGCCGCGCCGTGTTCCACGGCCGCCTGCTCGGCATCGAGGACGCGTTCCTGGGTCGCTTCATCGATGCGGTGAACGACGTCATGGGCGATGCGTATCCGAACCTCATCGAGAACGCCGGCTTGGTCAAGGGTATCGTCAACGCCGAGGAGGAGCGCTTCTCCACCACGCTCAACAATGGCCGCGTCTACCTCGACGAGCAGCTCGGTGTCCTGGGCGAGGGCGAGCGCCTCTCCGGCAAGGCCGCCTTCATGCTGCACGACACGTTCGGCTTCCCGATCGACCTCACGGTCGAGATCGCCGAGTCCGCCGGTCACGCCGTCGACATCGAGGGCTTCGACGCCGAGATGGCCGAGCAGAAGGCCCGCGCCCGCGCTGCTGCCAAGGGCGATGCCTGGGGGTCCTTCAACGATGTGTGGACCGAGTTGGCCGACCAGCTGCCCGCAACCGAGTTCGTCGGCTACGATGAGGAGAGCATCGAGGGCGCCCGCGTCCTGGCGATCGTCGTTGACGGCGAGCGCGTCGAGCGGGCCGAGAACGCCGCCGAGGCCTCTGTGGTTCTCGACCGCACCCCGCTGTACGCCGAGATGGGCGGTCAGCTGGGTGACCACGGCCTCATCGACACCGATGACGCCCAGTTCTTCGTCTCCAACACCGTTTCCAAGGGTGGCCTGTACGTCCACGAGGGCAAGCTCATCGGCAAGCTCTCCGAGGGCGACACCGTCTTCGCCGGCTACGACCTCAACCGCCGTGGCCTGCTCGCGCGCAACCACACCGCGACCCACCTGCTCGACGCCGCCCTCAAGGAGGTCCTGGGCGACCACGTGAACCAGGCCGGCTCGCTCGTCTCCCCGGAGGCCCTGCGTTTCGACTTCACCCACTTCGAGGCCATGACCTCCGAGCAGATCCGCGCCGTCGAGGACCTCGTGAATGAGCAGATCCTCGCCGCCAAGCCCGTGGTCACCCGCGTGATGGGCATCGAGGAGGCCAAGGCCTCCGGCGCCGTCGCCCTGTTCGGCGAGAAGTACGGCGACACCGTCCGCGTCGTCTCCGTCGGTGCCGAGGACGAGCCGTTCTCCCGCGAGCTGTGCGGTGGCACGCACGCGGCCAACACCGCCGAGCTTGGTCTGTTCAAGATCGTCTCCGAGTCTTCCACCGGCTCCAATGTCCGCCGCATCGAGGCTGTGACCTCTAGCGGCGCCATCGCCTACCTCGAGCAGCGCGCCGCGCTCGCCGAGTCTGCCGCCTCGCAGCTCAAGTGCCGTATCGAGGAGGTTCCCGCGCGCATCTCCTCCCTGCAGGCCGAGCTTCGCGAGTCCAACCAGAAGCTCAAGAAGGCTCTCACCGGCGGCGGTTCCGATGCCATTTCCTCCGCCATCGGGAACGCCCAGGACATGGGCGGCTACAAGCTCGTCGTGGCTGAGCTCGCCGGCCTCGAGGCATCCGACCTCCGCAACGTCTGGGATACCATCCGCCAGAAGGTCTCCGGCGCCTGCGCCTGCGTCCTCGCCACGGTGACCGAGAAGGGCATGCCCGCCCTCATCGCCGCCGCCACCGACGACGCGGCTTCCGCAGGTTTCCATGCCGGCGACGTCATCAAGCAAATCGCCCCGCTGGTCGATGGCCGCGGCGGCGGCAAGCCCACCATGGCCCAGGCCGGCGGCAAGGACGCCCAGGGCATCGCCGCGGCGCTCGATGCCGCTCGCACCGCCCTCGGCGCGTAGATCTCTTTGGAAAGGCGACCCGTGGTAGCTATCGCACTCGATATCGGCGGCACCCGTACCGGCATCGCGGTGTCCGATCGCACCGGCCGGGTCGCCATGCCGCTCAAGGTCCTTCCCGCATGCGAAGTCGAGGGGATGTCCCGCTCATTTCGCATGATCTTGGAAGACCATGAGCCCGACGTCTTGGTCTGCGGGCTCCCCCAGACCATGTCCGGTGAAGAGGGGCCCCAGGCGGAGCGCATCCGCGAGGTCGCAGGGCGCATCGCCTCCGCGACGGGGCTTCCCCTCGAGTTCATCGACGAGAGGCTCACGTCCACCGAGGCGAAGCGCATCTTGCGCGAGCAGGGTTTGAGCGAGAAGCAGATGCGCGGTAAGGTCGATATGATCTCTGCCTCCCTGTTCCTTCAGGCGTGGCTCGATTCCCATCAACGAAAGGATGACCGTGGCTAACGTCTCCGGACCGCATCGCGACACCGATCGACAGCGACCGGCGGGCAAGCGATTCCGCCAGGACCAGCAGGTTCCCGCCCCTCGTGCCGTACCGCGCCCGGCGCCCGTTCGCCCCGCGCATCAGGGGGTTCGGAGTGCATCCCGCCCCAATTCCCACGTCCGTACGGGCGGGTCCCGTCCCGCGTACCGAGCACCTGCTCGGAAAAGGTCCGCGGCCCCGGTCGTGATCGGGGTCCTTCTCGCCCTCGCCGTCGTCATCGCCGCCGCGGTCTTCGTCTTCCCGCGCGTCTTCGGCGGTTCGGGTGAGAGCATCGAGGCCGGTCAGCCTGTCACCGTCACCATTCCCGAGGGCGCCTCGGGCGATCTCATCGCCCAGAAGCTCGTCGAGAACCATGTGGTGGAGGATGTGAGCGAGTATTACGCCGCCGTCAAGAAACTCGGGATGGAGATGCAGCTCAAGCCGGGAGAGTATCGGTTCGAGACCTTGCAGGACCCCATATCCGTCGTGAAGCAGCTCGTCGCCGGCCCGAACGTCGAGGGCGTCAAGCTCACGATTCCCGAGGGTAAGACCGTCGCGCAGACCGCCGCGATCGTCGAGGAGACCTACGGCATCCCAGCGAGCGATTTTCTGGCTCAGGCGAAGGCCTCTGCCTATGTGGGGGATTTCGCGTTCCTCGCCGACGCGGCGGATGATTCGCTCGAGGGGTTCCTGTTCCCCAAAACGTATTCCTTCCAGGGAACCCCCACCGCCGATCAAATCATCCGCGCGATGCTCGGCCAGTATCAGGTCGATGTCCTCGACGCCCTTGATTTCGATTCCGGCCTTGCCGCCATCAAGGAGCGGTACGGCGTCGATCTCACGCAGTATCAGCTGCTCAACCTCGCCTCCATCGTCGAGCGCGAGGGGCTCAACGCGGACCAGCGTGCCCATGTGGCATCGGTGTTCCTGAACCGCCTCGCCGGCAAGGGCGACTTTGCCGGACGCACCTATCTGCAGAGCGACGCGACGCTCATGTACGTCACGGGCGGGGAGGTCACCGCCGACGACATCCAGACCATCGACAGCCCGTACAACTCGTACAAGAACGCCGGGCTCCCGCCCACGCCGATCTGCTCCCCCTCAGCCGAGGCGATCGGCGCGACCTTGAACCCGACCGATTCGAACGACTTGTACTTCTACATCACGCAGGACGAGGAGTTCTTCTCCGAGACCTACGAAGATCATCGGAAGTCCTGGGAGTAATACCCATGAGCATCTTTTCCCCCAACCGCTATGTTGCCTCGGTCGAGCGCATCGACCTTGATGCCCTCTGGTCGTCCGGCAAGCGCGCCATCTTGCTCGACCGTGACAACACGCTTGTCCCGCGCGATCGGAAGTGCGCTCCCGAGTCCGTCGCGAAATGGCTCGACCATGCGCGTGGGCTCGGATTCGAGCTCATCATGGTATCCAACAACTGGCACGTGAGTCACGTCTCCCGTTCAGCCGGGGAGCTCGGCATGGATTACATCTCCTTCGCCTGCAAGCCGCTGCCCTTCGCCATCACTTCCGGGATGCGCCGTCTCGGCGCCCGCAAGGAGGACGCCGTCATGATCGGCGACCAGCTCTACACCGACGTGTGGGGCGGCAAGCTCGCCGGCGTCATGACGATCCTCGTCAAGCCGCAGTCCACCACCGACCTGTGGTACACGCACATCTTCCGCATCTTCGAGCGCATGGCGCTACGCGACCTGCGTTGCGAGGAGTAGAGCCGTATGACCTCCACCGTCAAGCGCGGATGCGACCACATCTTCTTCGTCGGGTTTCTGGGCGCCGGTAAGTCGACGCTCGCCCGTAACCTGGGGCGCATGTTCCACCGGCGCTTCGTGGATACCGACCGTCTCGTCGAGCGCAAGTGCGGCAAGACGGTGTCGCAGGTCTTCGAGACCGACGGCGAGCGGCGCTTCCGCCAACTCGAAACCGAGGCGCTCGAGGGCCTGCGTTCCGAGCGGAGCCTGCTCGTCTCGTGCGGCGGGGGAGTGATCGAGACGCCCCGCAACATCGAGCTGATCCATGAGATGGGGTATTGCGTCTACCTCGAGGGCGATCTCGACGATTCGCTTCGTCAGATCAGGCGATCCGACACGCGGCCCGATTTCCGCAGCGCCGAGCATGCCGCCGGCCTGCTCGAGCACAGGCGCCCGCTGTACGAAAGCGCCGCCGATCTCACCGTGGATATCCGCGGCACCTCATTCACCGAGGTCTCCTATACCGTTGCAGAGCTTCTTTTGGAGCGTGGTCTGATATGACGATCCGTCGTAAATTGCTTTCCTTCGGCTCGCGCAGCACCGATGTGCGTCTCGGCTACGGTGCGCTGGATGAGCTCGCGAAGTTCTTCTCGGGTGCGGTGGGAAAGCCCTGCCGCGCCTTTCTGCTGAGCTCCTCCTCCGTCGAGGGGGAGGTCCTTCTCAAGGTCCGCCGTGCCCTGGTCGATGCCGGCTTCCGCGTGTCCGAGGCCGCCGTCGAGGATTCCGCGGCCCTTCGCGCCGATTCCGCCGTGTCGCTGTACGCCGACCTCGCGGTTTCCGGCATCACGGGTGAGGATCTCATCGTCGGTGTGGGTGGTCACGAGGCGTGCTCGCTCGCGTCCTATGTCTCCCGCACGTGGCGCGGCGGCGTGTCCTGCTCCCTCGTGCCGGTGACGCTCGACGCCATGATGTCATGCGCCACCCAGATGACCCCGCTCGCAGTCGAGGGGGACGACGCCGCCGTCAGCATCGCGCCCGAGGTCTCTTTGGTCGTTTGCGAGCTCGACCTGGTCTCCGGCAGGGGCGTGGATGAGAACGGTTGGGGCTATGTCCTCATGTGCGCCGCCCATCTTTCGGAGAGCCGTGCGTGTTGGGATGGGTTCGGCGCGACGGTCCAAGGCCTGGTCGATGGCAGTGAGGCCTCCGTCATCGAGGCTCTCTCCACCACGCTCACGGCCCGTTTGAACATCGCCAAGTCCGTGAGCCCCTCCGCCCGCAGGGCCACCCTTTTCGGGCAGACGACCGCCCGCGCGCTCGCCTCGTGCTGGTCCGGGGACCTGCCTCCTCGCTACCTGCTGCTCGCCGAAGGTATGCGCTTCGAGGCCCGTCTCGCCATCGATGTATGCGATTTCAGCGTCGACGAGGTGTTCGCGCTCGATGACCATCTCGAGGACCTGGGGGTGGGGGAGCTCTCGTTCGATATCGATGTGGATACGTTCATCGAGGCGCTCCGCGCCGAGCGCTTCCGCAGGGCGAACCGTTTTCAGCTCGCGCTCCCCAAGTATCCGGGGGTCATCCGCCTCTCCTCCGTCGAGGATGAGGTGCTCGAGCGCCATGCCCGCGCGTTTTTGGCATCGCGCAAACCCGACTAGCGCCCATCCCGCTTCCGGTTCCGCGCAATTGGGACATGCAATCGGGGACGAGTGCATTTCCGTGCGCTCCCAAGATCGCAGCGGTCTCCCGTTTAGATGAAGATGACGAACATACAGCTAATGATCCGGTTCCATAGAATCTCGTGAGAAAGGAAGAACCATGTCCGAAATCCTTAACGGTCCCGCCGGCCGTATCGCCCGTCTGCGCACCCTCATGGCCGAGCGCGGCTACGACGCCGTGGTCGTGCGCGACGAGGCCAACCTGCGTTGGCTCACCGGTGCCATGCGCGTCTTCGACTACACCGGGGAGTACCCGCACGTGGCGTTCGTCACGGCCGACGAGTGCTTCCTGCACACCGACTCGCGTTACTTCAACTCCTTCGAGGAGAATTTGCCCGCCGGCAGCCCCTGGAAGCTCGACATGGACGTCATCGACATGCCTCGCTGGGTCGCCGAGCGCGCCCGCCTCACCAAGAGTCGCGTCATCGCCGTCGAGGATGACATGCACATCAACTTCTTCCGCGGTATCGAGCGCGGCCTCGAGGACTGCTCCGTCTGCGCGAGCCTCCCGCTCATGCACGGCGACCTCCAGCTCATGCGCGCCGTCAAGGACGCCGAGGAGATCGAGCTCATGCGCCACGCGCAGTCCATCACCGACGCCGCCTTCGCTCATATGTGCGAGTTCATCCGTCCCGGCTACACGGAGAAGCAGCTCCGCACCGAGCTCGAGACCTTCATGTTCGACCACGGCGCGGATGACCTGGCCTTCGGCTCCATCGTCGCATCCGGCCCCAACACCGCCAACCCGCACGCCATCCCCGGCGACCGCGTGGTGGAGAAGGGTGACTTCGTCCTCATGGACTACGGCGCGGGTTACCGCGACTACAAATCCGACATGACCCGCACGGTCTGCGTGGGCGAGCCGAGCGAGAAGCAGCGCGAGATCTATAACATCGTCCGCCGCACGCACGAGGAGTGCGTCGCCGCGATTCACGCCGGTGTGGACGGCCACGACATCCACCTGCTCTCCCAAAAGATCATCGGCGACGCGGGCTACGGCGAGTACTACGGCCACGGCCTCGGACACGGTGTGGGAATCGACATCCACGAGCTGCCGGTCTTCGGCCGCAAGAGCAACATCGTGGAGGAGGGCGCGGTCATCACCGTCGAGCCCGGCATCTACCTGCCCGGCGTGGGCGGCGTGCGCCTGGAGGACTACGGCGTGGTCACTCGGTCCGGCTACGAGCCCTTCACGACCTCTACGCACGAGCTGGTCGTCATCGACTGCTAGGGCGTTTTGCGAGTATAATTTTCAAGTTCGACTCCTCTACAGAAAGGCAAGCCATGGCTTCCATCACCACCGCCGACTTCCGCAACGGCATGGGTCTCAAGATCAAGGACAAGTACTACACCATCGTCGAGTTCCAGCACGTCAAGCCCGGCAAGGGCGGCGCCTTCGTCCGCTACAAGACCCGCGACCTCAAGACCGGTCGCGTGGTCGAGAACACCTGCAACGCCGGCTCCAAGTTCGAGAGCGTGCAGCTCATCACCAACGAGATGCAGTACCTCTACAACGACGGCGACAACTACTACTTCATGGACATGACTTCCTACGAGCAGATCGCCGTCCCGGCCGACTTCATCGGCGACAACGCCAAGTGGCTGCGCGAGAACGACAACGCCCAGCTCCTCTACGCCGACACGGAGCTGCTCGGTGTGAACCCGCCCATGTTCATCGAGGCCGAGGTCGTCGAGACCGTACCGGGCGCCAAGGGCAACACCGTCCAGGGCGCCACCAAGCCGGCCACCATCGACACCGGCGCGGTCGTCCAGGTCCCCATGTACCTCAACGAGGGCGAGCGCATCAAGGTCGACACCCGCACTGGCGAGTTCGTCCAGCGCCTCTAATCGCTCTCATCCAGTGAACGTCCGTCGCGCGGCCTCATGCGGGCCGCGCGCTTACCACGTAAAGGAGTGGGCATGTCGCAAGAGATCACCATCGCCGGCATCGGCATCGCACCCGAGGTGCTGACCGCCATCGTTTCCCGCGCCGTCGAGGAGGTCGAGGGCATCGCGTCCGTGGGCGTGAAGGACCTCGCCACCAACCTCGTCTCCATGTTCTCCACCAAGTCCGTGCCCATGGGCGAGGACGTCGAGGCCGAGGTCGTCGACGACAAGCTTCGCCTGACCGTGCACCTCACGGTCTTCTTCGGCTATCCGTTCAAGCCCCTGGCCGAGGCCGTGCGCGTCGCCGTCGCCAATGCCATCGACGCCCAGGTCGGCGTCGAGGTCGAGTGCGTGAACATCTGCATCGACAGCCTCGTCTTCCCCAAGGAGTAGCGCGTGGCAAGTCTCAAAGTCAATCGCGGGCGCACGCTCGCCCGCAGCCAGGCGCTGCAGATCCTGTTCCAGTCCGAGATGCGTAAAGTCTCCGTCGATGACGTCCTGGCGGGGGATTACACCCTGTCCAAGGGTCCGCTGGCACCGTATGCCATCGAGATCGCGCGCGGCGTTTCCGCCAATCGCGACCGCATCGACTCCGCCCTGCGCGCCGTCTCCGCGAACTGGACCCTCGAGCGCATGCCCGGTGCCGACCGCAACCTGCTTCGCGCGGCCGTCTACGAGCTGTACTTCCAGGTCGCAGACACGCTCGACGCCGCCGTCGTCATCAACGAGGCCGTTGAGATCGCCAAGGCCTATGGCACCGATGAGTCCGCTGGCTTTGTGAACGGCGTGCTCGGTCGCATCGTGCGCGATCGTCACCTGCCGAGTCTGCAGCACGTCGCCTGCACCATCACCGCCGAGGATGCCGAGGCCGCCTGCCTGGCCGCCCTGTGGTTCGAGATCGACCCCAAGCGCCTGGCAGCCGAGGAAGAGGCCGCCCGCGCCGCCGAGGAGGCCCGTGCTCGTTTCGAGGCCGACGACTACGGCTTTGCCGAGGACGACCTCGATCACATCTTCAACGATCCCTTCGACGCCGAGGCCGGCGAGTAGCGCATGGCCGAGGGCAACTTCGACGAGATCACCGAGCGCCTGGACGAGATCATCGCCCAGGTCCGCTCTAAGGACACGTCCCTCGAGCGCAGCCTCGACCTGTTCGACGAGGCGATCGAGCTCGGCTCCCGCGCCGTGGACATGGTCGATTCGTTCGAGCTGTCTCCGCGCGAGGCCGACATGCTCGATGCCGAGCTTGCGAACGAGGCCCAATCTGAGCAGCCTGCCGAGCAGGCCGAGACCAGCCCCGAATCGAGCGGGGCATAAGGAAGGCGCCACGTGGCACGCGTTCGTTTGGATGATGAATTGATTTCCCAGGGCATCTGCGAGAACCGCGCAGATGCCCTGCGCACGTTGATGGCCGGTTTGGTTTCGTCTGGCGGTGAGCGCTTGAGCTCGCCCGGCATGATGGTCAAGCCTGGCATCGAACTGCACGTGAAGGATCGCATTCCCTATGTGGGGCGCGGCGGGCTCAAGCTCGCCGGAGCCCTCGATGCGTTTCGAGTGGACCCGTCCGGCCTCAACTGCCTGGATGTTGGATGCTCTACCGGTGGCTTTACCGATTGCCTGCTCAAACGCGGTGCGGCCCATGTTCTGTCCGTGGACGTGGGGCGGGCGCAGTTCGACTGGTCGCTGCGCCAGGATGTGCGGGTGACCCTGCTCGAGCGCACGAACATCGTGGACGTTCCCGAGCTCGGTCATCGTTCGAGCGCCGACTTGGCCGTGTGCGACGTGTCGTTCACGAGTATCGCCGCGATCCTGCCTGCGGTGCTTGATCTCCTTACACCCAACGGCGCCTTCCTGACCCTCGTCAAGCCTCAGTTCGAGGCGCCGCAGGGCGAAGTGGGGGAGGGCGGTATCGTGCGCGACCCCGCCGTGCACGCGCGGGTTCTCGCCGATGCGGTCGAGCTCTTCCGCGAAAACGGGCTCTCGCCGCTGGGGCTGTGCGCTTCGCCCATCACGGGCGCCAAGGGCAATCGCGAGTTCTTCCTGCTGGGCGCTCGCGGGGCATCCGCCGCATCTCGCGAGGAGATGGACGCATCTGTCGTTTCAGCGCGCATCGACGCGCTGGTGAATTCGGAGGTTGAGCGATGAAGGTCCTGCTCGTCCCCAATTACTACAAGCAGGAGGCCGTCGAGAGCGGTCTCACCCTCGAACTGTGGCTCACGCGCCAGGGCTTTGAGGTCGAATGGGCCGCCGACCAGCGTTCCGGTATCGAGTCGACCCCCGACCTCGTGGACTGTGGCCTCGTCATCTCCCTCGGCGGCGACGGCACGCTCCTGCGCGCCGCGCGCATCGTGGGGTATCGCGAGATTCCGATCCTCGGCCTGTCCTATGGTCACCTCGGGTTTCTCACCGCTGCGAGCCCCCAGGACAAGAACATCCTCTCGGTTGTGGCCGACGCGCTCGCCGGTGAGCTGCATGTGAGCCGCCGCGCCACGCTCGCCTGCGAGATCGTAAGTGTCGACGATCACGGTGGGGAGGAGGTTTTCACCGGGTTCGCCCTGAACGACCTCGCGCTGACGCGCGGGCCGCTCTCCGACATGGTCGAGTTCGACATCACCGTCTCCGGCCATCACATCGACCGCCTGCGCGGCGATGGCGTCGTGGTGTCGACCGCCACAGGTTCCACCGGTTACGCCCTCTCGGCGGGTGGACCCATCGTGAGCCCGGAGTACACCGGCATGGTCTGCGTTCCCATCGCTCCGCACACCATCCAGGCCCGGGCCTTTCTGACATCGCCCTCCGATGCCGTCGAGATCGCCATGTCCAAGGACCGGCCATCCGTTCCCGCCATCGCCCTCGATGGCCAGTTCATCGCTGCCGATGGCGAGGTCGCCCGCGTCGTCGTTCGTCGCGGCGATGCCGACGTGCTGCTGCTCGACTACGGTCCCGAGAGTTTCTACTCCTCGGTCAGCCGCGTGTTCTATGGGGTGCGCAATGATCGATGAGATCCATGTCGAGAACATCGCCCTGATCAAGAGCGCCGACCTGGTGCCCGGCCCCGGTCTCACGGTCCTCACCGGCGAGACGGGCGCGGGCAAGACCGCCCTGCTCTCCGCCCTCAAGCTGTTGATGGGCGAGCGCGCCGACTCGGCCATCGTGCGTGAGGGGAGCGACGGCGCACTCGTCGCGGGGCGCCTGTTCAGCGGCGCCCGTGATGAAGACGGCGTTGTCCTCCAGCGCCGCCTGGGCGTCGACGGGCGTTCCCGCGTGCGCGTGGACGGCTCGCTTGCGAGCGTGCGCGAGCTGTCCGAGCGCGTGAGCCCCCTGATCGATCTGTGCGGTCAGCACGAGCATCAGCGGCTTCTCGACCCCGCTTCCCACGTCGGGATGGTCGATGCCTGGGCCGGTGCGGGCGTCACCCAGGCGCTCGCCGCGTATCGCGATGCGCTCGCGCGCGCCAACGAGGCTGCGCGCGAGCTCGAACGCGTGGAGCGGGCGAGCCGCACGCAGGGCAGCCGTCTCGAGGAGGCGCGGTTCGCCCTCGAGCGCATATCCGACGTCGACCCGCGCCCGGGTGAGCTCGAGGAACTCGAGGAGCGGCTTCCCCGCGTCGAGCACGCGGAGAGCCTCGCGTGCTGCGCGAACGATGCCGCCGAGGCCCTGACTTGCGAGGGCGGCGCACTCGATGCACTCAACGCCGCGATCGCGGAGCTGTCTCGCATGACCCGCGTCGACGTTAAGCTCTCCGAGTTCGCCGACCAGCTCTCCAGTGCGGCCATCATGGTCGAGGACGCGGCCGCGGAGCTGCGCAGGTATCGCGATTCGGTCGATTTCGACCCGGCGGAGCTGGCCGCCGCACAGGAGCGCTACTCGGCGTTCAAGGGCTTGTTGCGCCAGTGGGGACCGCATATGGAGGACGTCTTCGCCCGCCGCGATGAGGCGGCCGAGCTGCTCTCGCTCGTCGATGATGCCGACGCCCGCGTGAGACGCGCCCACGAAGCCCGTGATGCCGCCGAGGCCGAGCTTGCCGAGGCCGCCCGGATGCTGGCCAAGCGCAGAAACGCCGCGGCGCCGCGTTTTTGCCGCGAGGTGGGCAAGCAGATGGCCCGCCTCGAGATGGGCCGCGCCGAGCTCGTGTGGGACAGCAAGCCGCTGCCGCGCGAGCGCTGGACCGCCCAGGGGCCGACCGCGTGCGAGCTACTGTACCGCAGCGGTGCCGGCATGACGCCCCGCCCGTTGCGCCGCATCGCCAGCGGCGGCGAGCTCTCGCGCGTGATGCTCGCCTCCAAGGTCGTCCTCGGTGAGGCGGACGCCGTCGATACACTCGTGTTCGACGAGGTTGATGCCGGCGTCGGCGGCTCCACGGCCCGTTCCCTCGCGCAGGTGCTCGCCGACCTCGCCCGCACCCATCAGGTGATCGTGGTCACGCATCTGGCCCAGGTGGCCGTGCAGGGTTCCGTCCACTACGTGGTGCGCCGCGACGACGCGGGTGACATCCCCGAGACGAGTCTCGTCCGCGTCGAGGGCCCCGACCGCATCGCCGAGGTCGCCCGCCTCCTCTCCGGAGATGCCACCGAAGAGTCCCTTGCCCACGCCAAGCAACTCCTCGCCGAAGCAGGAAGGCTCTGATCTTTCGTCGCGAGCAGGACTTGATCGAGCGGCAAACACGCACCCGACCCAGCCAATTTCAGGTACAATGACCAGCA
Source organism: uncultured Collinsella sp. (assembly GCA_963560155.1). GTDB lineage: Bacteria > Actinomycetota > Coriobacteriia > Coriobacteriales > Coriobacteriaceae > Collinsella. Next base: position 26,189 of record CAUWMY010000008.1, on the reverse strand, counting down.
TGAATACTTTTGACACTTCCCACATCCGCAACTTCTCAATCGTTGCGCACATCGACCACGGCAAGTCGACGATCTCCGACCGCATCCTCGAGCTCACCCGCACCGTCGAGGAGCGCGACATGGAGTCGCAGCTGCTCGACACCATGGACATCGAGCGCGAGCGCGGCATCACCATCAAGTCCAACGCCGTCCGCGTGATGTACGACGCCGATGACGGCGAGACCTACCAGTTCAACCTCATCGACACGCCCGGCCACGTCGACTTCACCTACGAGGTCTCCCGCAGCCTCGCCGCATGCGAGGGCGCGGTCCTCGTGGTCGACGCCACCCAGGGCGTCGAGGCGCAGACGGTCTCCAATGCGAGCCTCGCGATGAACGCCGACCTTGACATCGTGCCCGCCATCAACAAGATCGACCTGCCCTCCGCGCATCCCGAGGAGGTCAAGGTCGAGATCGAGGACGAGCTCGCCATCCCCGCCGATGACGCCGTGTGCGTCTCCGGCAAGACGGGCGAGGGCATCCACGACCTGCTCGAGGCCATCGTCTTCCTCGTGAGCCCGCCAACCGGCGATGCTGACAAGCCGCTCAAGGCCCTCATCCTCGATTCCTATTTCGACGAGTACCGCGGCGTCGTTGCCACGGTCCGTATTTTCGACGGCCAGGTCAAAAAGGGCGACCATCTGCGCATGATGCAGGGTGGCGAGGAGTTCCTCGTCGACGGCGTCGGCGTGCGCCGTCCCGCCGAGTTCGCGCTCGACGCCCTCGGCGTGGGCGAGGTCGGCTTTGTGGTCACCGGTCTCAAGGACCCGGAAGCCGTGCATGTGGGCGACACCCTCACGCTCGCGGGCAATCCCTGCGACGCGCCCCTCGAGGGTTATCGCGAAGCCAAGCCCATGGTCTACACGGGCCTGTTCCCCATCGACAACAAGGACTACGAGAACCTGCGCGACGCGCTCGAGAAGCTCCACGTCAACGACCCGTCGCTGATCTGGGAGCCCGAGACGTCTGCGGCGCTGGGCTTCGGCTTCCGCGTGGGGTTCCTCGGCCTGCTGCACATGGAGGTCGTCAAGGAGCGTCTGGAGCGCGAGTTCGACCTGGCGCTCATCGCGACGAGCCCCAGCGTGGACTACCACGTCTACAAGACCGACGGTGAGATGCTCGAGGTGCGTAGCCCCCAGGACCTTCCGGACGTCACGCGCATCGACCATATCGAGGAGCCCTACCTCAAAGCGAAGATCATCACCCCGCCCGAGTACACCGGCGCGGTCATGCAGCTCGCCATCGAGCACCGCGGCATCACCACCGACATGATTCACCTGTCTCAAAAGTCCGTGGAGATGCATTTCGACATCCCGCTAGCCGAGCTCATCCTCGACTTCTTCGACCAGCTCAAGAGCCGCACCAAGGGCTACGCGTCGCTCGATTACGAGTTCTCCGACTACCGTATGAGCGAGCTCGTCAAGCTCGACATCCTGCTGTCCGGCGATGAGGTCGACGCGCTGTCGTTCATCGTCCACAAGGACAAGGCGTACGGCCTGGCCCGCGGCTTGTGCGACAAGCTTAAAGAAATCATCCCCAGGCAGCTGTTCGAGGTGCCCATCCAGGGCGCCATCGGCAACAAGATCATCGCCCGCTCCACCGTCAAGGCACGCCGCAAGGACGTGCTGGCCAAGTGCTACGGCGGCGATATCTCGCGTAAACGCAAACTGCTCGAGAAGCAAAAAGAGGGCAAGAAGCGCATGAAGGCGATCGGCTCCGTCGAGGTGCCGCAGGAGGCGTTCCTCGCGATCCTGAAGGTCGAAGATTGATCGACCTGCGCGAACAATTCAAGCGTCAGCCGTTCTTGATGGCGCCCATGGCGGGCGTCACGGATGCGGCGTACCGCATCATGTGCCGCCGTCGCGGTGCCGAGATGGCCTATACCGAGATGGTGAGCGTGGCCGGTCTCTCCTATAAGAGCGCCAAGACCTGGGTGCTCGTGGAGCCGGAGCCCGAGGAGCCGCAGATCTGCGTGCAGCTGTTCGGCACCAAGCCCGAGCAATTCGCGTTCGCGGTGAACGCGGTGCAGGAGCGCGTAGGTGACAAACTCACGCTTATCGACATCAACATGGCGTGCCCGGCCCGCAAGGTCATCACCAAGGGCGAGGGGTCTGCGCTCATGAAGACGCCTGAGCTCGCCGCGTCGCTGGTCGAGGCGTGCGTGCGCGAGGCGTGGGTGCCCGTCACGGTCAAGATCCGGCGCGGTTTCGCGGCGGGGGAGAACACGGCCGCCGAGTTCGCCGCGCGCATGGAGCAGGCCGGCGCCGCCGCGGTCGCCGTGCACGGGCGCACCGCCAGCCAGCTCTACACCGGACAGGCCGACTGGTCCACCATCGACGAGGTCGCCGCGCGAGTGGGCGTGCCCGTGATCGGCTCGGGCGACGTGTTCTCCGCGGAGGACGCCGCGCGCATGCTCGCTGAGACGACCGCCGACGCCGTGTTTATCGCACGCGGCACGTATGGCAATCCCTGGGTGTTCGGCGACGCGCGTGCGCTCGCTCTCGACGGCGTGCCCGTGCCCGAGCGCAGCGCCCTCGAGCGTATCGAGGCGCTGCGCGAGCACCTCACGCTTCTGCACGAGACGCAGCCCTTCATGGCGCGCGGTCGCGCGTTCTCGAGCTGGTATCTCAAGGGCCTGCCGCATGCCGCCGCGTGGCGTGGCCGCGTGGTGCAGTGCACGACTTACGAGGAGTTCATGGCCTTACTTGACGAGGCCGAGGCCGAGCTGGCGGTGGGGCCTGACGTGGACGGCCGATGACGTCTGCTTGCCGGATTTTGGAGCCCAGTTTTTGATGTGGCGTTGCCCTGGTTTGCCTCGCGGGCTCGCATGTACGCCGCGGGAGCCGCAAGCCGCCGTTTCGTGCGGGGTATGTTTCTTCGGATATCTGGCATAGTTCGAAACTAATTACCAAAAGTCGACGATTTTTTTCCGAATCCTGGGGAAATGCAAAATAAACTTCGGGTTTTGGTAACTAGGGTTGAGTATCCGCAATCGGTACCTTGGATTTGGGGGTCGCTATTCGTGAAGCCGCGCGCTCTGTACCTGCATATTCCGTTTTGCAAGGCAAAATGCCTGTACTGCGATTTTGACTCGCGCGCCTTGGGCGGTTGTGAGCTCGACGCCGCGATGGACCGCTACTGCACCGCCCTCACATCTCAGATCGACACATACGGCGCCGCGGGCGAGCTCGACGAGGTGGAGACGGTCTACATCGGCGGGGGAACGCCGAGCCTCTTGGGCGCGCGCCTTGTTTCGCTGGTGGAGCGCGTGCGCGGGTATTGCGATCCCACCGAGTTTACTTGCGAGGCAAATCCCGATTCGTTCACGCTTGAGCTCGCGTGGACCCTGCGCGAGGCCGGTGTCACGCGTATCTCCCTCGGCGTTCAGACGCTTGATGCGTGCGAGCTAAAGGCCATCGGTCGTATTCATTCCGCCGAGCAGGCCATGCTCGCCATTGCTCAGGCCAAGGCAGTTGGCTTTTCCACCTCATGCGATGTCATGTGCGGGCTGCCCGGACAGACGCTCGAATCGTTCGGCCGCACACTCGAGACCCTCGTGACGCTGCAGCCCGATCACATCTCGGTGTACCCCTTGCAGCTCGAGGAGGGCACGCCGCTTGCGCGTTTGGAGGAGCAGGGTCGCATCGCGGTCCCCGATGAGGATTTTCAGGCCGCATGTATGGACCTTGCCGCCGAGAAGCTAGTGGGCGCGGGCTTTGAGCGCTACGAGGTCGCGAGCTATGCCCAGCCGGGTCAGCGCTGCCGTCACAACATCGCGTATTGGACCGGTAAGCCCTACATGGGCCTCGGTCGCTCTGCCGCCGGCATGTTTGACATCCCCGTCACTTCCGAGATGTGTAATTTGGGGACGTACCCCTTTTACACATCGGGCGCGAACCTCTCGAGTGCCCCGCAGGAGGGGCGTGTGCGCTACCGCCAGCTCGACAATGAGGGCGTACAGTCCGACACTGAGTACCTCACGCCGCGCGAGGCCATGGCTGAGGACCTGATGCTCGCCTGCCGCATGACCGACGGCATCCCGTTCGACCTGCTTGCACGGGCTGCTTCCTGTATTCCGGAGGCGGACCTGCGCGTGGCCTGCGAGAGCGCTATTTCCTCCGGCCTTGCGACGTGGGACGAGGACGCACTGGGGAAAGGCGCGCTCAGGCCCACCCACCTCGGCTGGCTTGATGGCAACGAGTTGTTCGGCCTATTCTGGGGCCTCGCTATGTAGTTTTCGGTTTTATGGGCCGTTGCCAAACCGAGCGCGGCCCTAAGCTTGACGGGAGCCTGCATTTCATCCCTAATTATTCGTAAACGAGGGGGATTGGGCGACCAAGTTTGAGAAATGTTGCAGTGGAATTGGCGCATGTGAAGTAGAAGGCCAAGTCGTCTCGATAAAGCCGCAGGTTAAGGCTTTGACTGTTTTCTCGATACTTTGCACCCACGAGTTCCACTGCAACATTTCTCGATGAAGTCTGCCATGTGTAAAATGCACCTGTCCCCAGATTGCACGGCAGACCCCTTGCGCGTCGCCGCTGGTTGCGCCATGCTGTGCAAAACGCTTGTCGAAGGGAGTCCAGAGATGCCCGGTAAACGCGAAGATGTGATCAGTTGGGACGAGTTCTTCATGCGCGCGGCCGTCGCGGCGTCCCTGCGCAGCAAGGACCCCAACACGCAGGTGGGCGCCTGCATCGCCGACACGAACAACCGCATCCTCTCGGTCGGGTACAACGGCACGCCATCAGCGCTGAACGACGATGATTTCCCCTGGGGCACGGCGGACGACCCGCTGCACGACAAGCACAACTACGTGATTCATGCCGAGGCCAACGCCATCCTCAACTACCGCGGTTCCCTCAAGGACATGGCGGGTGCGACGGTTTACGTCACCCTGTTCCCGTGTCACGAGTGCGCCAAGACCCTCGTGCAGGCGGGCATCGGCGAGGTCGTGTACCTCGACGACAAGTACTGCGGCACCGAGGACAACCTTATCTCCAAGAACATCCTCGACCGATGCGGCGTCTCGTATCGCCAGGTCCAGCTCGAGGGCTAACGTCTCAATCGGGGACAGGTACAAATTGATCCGTCGCGTGCTCGCGCGTGTAAAAGGGGACGGGTGCAAATTGCACATTGTGCGGTTTGCACCCGTACCTTACTGGTGGCACGTGCCTAGATCGAGTGCCCACCACGAGCGCCCAGTACGAGCGCCCGATAGGAGCGCCCACCACGAGTGGGCGGCGCCGGCCGAGCGCGCACCGACAGGGCCATGTGTAATTTGCACCCGTCCCCATTTACACATTGGGGGCATTTGGTGCCCGATGGCGGTCCGTCGGTATGCCGGGTGTTCATCGGGATATAATGTCTCCCACTGAATACAGCCGTAGCAGGGAGTTTTTTGCCATATGGCAGGAATGAACGATAAAGACTACTACGCCATCCTCGGCGTGGATAAGGACGCCTCGGCCAAGGATATCCAGAAGGCGTTCCAACAAAAGGCCCGCAAGCTGCATCCCGATGTGAACAAGGAACCGGATGCCGAGGAGCGCTTCAAGGAGGTCTCCGAGGCCTACGCCGTCCTTTCCGACGAGCAAAAGCGCGCCCGGTACGACGCCATGCGCTCGGGCAACCCGTTTGCCGCGGCAGGCGGCCCCGCACCCGCCTCGGGCGGGTATTCCGGCGGCTACACCGGCTTTGGGGGCTTCGGCTTCCCGTTCGGCGGTATGGGCGGCTTCTCCACGCAGCGCCGCCGCGGCGCCTCCGCATACAACCCCTCGATCGGCGCGGACGTGGTCGTCGAGGTCAAGCTCTCCCGCGAGCAGGCGCGCGACGGCGCGCGCGTCGCGGTCAAGTACCCGCGCTACGAATCCTGCGATAACTGCCATGGCTCCGGCTCGGTGGCTTCCGAGCATCATCGCGCTTGTCCCACGTGCGGAGGCACCGGCTCCATCGCGGTGGACCTCGGCATGTTCGGCATGGGCCAGGCCCGCATGGTGTGCCCGGAATGCGGCGGCTCCGGCAAGGTCGTCGCCGACCCGTGCCCGGTGTGCGGCGGCGAGGGCCGCACGCGCGTCCAGGGTGAGGCTGTGGTCGAGTTCCCCGCCGGCACGCACGACGGCGACCTGGTCCGCATGAAGGGCCGCGGCAACGCCGGCACCAACGGCGGCGAGACGGGCGACCTGGTCGGCCGCGCCCACGTGAGCGCCGAGCGCCTCGAGGGCCGCGCCCGCTCGGGTTTCTACACGCTCGGCCTGGTGACGCCCTTCCTGGTGCTCTCCTCGTTCTCGGGCACGTTCTCCATGTTCTTGCTGCTGTGCGCGATCCCGCTCGTCATGGGCCTGGTCATGGTCCTTTCCGACGACGTGTACCATCGCAGCGGCCTGTGGTGGAAGCGCGGCCTGCAGGTGTTTGCGAGCGGCGTTTCGAACGGCCTGTTCTTCGCGCTGATCTCCGTGTGGTTCTCCAGCTGCACGCAGGCCATGTTCCTGGGGCCGTATCGGTATATGTAGCGTGTGCTCGATGCGCCCGAGCCATTTCGGGCGTGTGAGGCTGCCGCGCTTTGGGTAGAACGAAAAGCGTCGGTGCGCTGCCCGGGGCCTTATATGGTCCTGGAGGCGGCACCGGCATCACCGCATCCGTCTGGGGTGCGGCGCGACCGTCAGGGCGTTCGCGTCCCGTGCGGCCGCATGAGTTGAGGAAAACCTTGGGGGAGGGTCCACGCAGTGGCGGACAAGAGGGATTATTACGAGGTACTCGGCGTCGATCGCGATGCCACGGCCGATCAGATCAAGCGCGCGTTCAGGAAGAAGGCGGTCAAGCTCCATCCCGACCATAACGACGCGCCCGATGCGAACGAGCAGTTCGCCGAGCTCAATGAGGCGTATTCGGTCCTTTCCGATGACCAGAAGCGCGCCATGTACGATCGGTACGGCACGGTGGACGGCATGCCCGGTGGCTCCGGATTCGTCGATATTTCCGACATCTTCGGAGACATGGGCGTTGACGATATCTTCTCCTCGATCTTCGGCGGTGGCAGTGGGGCGAGCCCCCGCGACCGCGCCCGCGACCGCGCGCGTCGTCGCGCCGGGCGCGACATGGCCCTGTCCCTCACGGTCACCCTCGAGGAGGCCGCCCGCGGGTGCAAGAAGACCATCACCTTCGATCGACTCGGCCCCTGCGAGGACTGCGGCGGGACGGGCAGTCAGGACGGCGGTCAAGAGCAGCCGTGCCCGCATTGCAACGGCACGGGCTATGTGACGACGGTCCAGCAGTCCATCTTCGGCGCGATGCAATCGAGCTCTCCGTGCCCGGACTGCAAGGGCGAGGGCACGGTCATCGACAAACCCTGCGCCCATTGCCATGGCGACGGCCGCGTGCGCACGCATGAGCGCCTCGAGGTAGAGGTCCCCGCGGGCGTGGGGACCGGTCGTCAGCTGCGCCTGCGCGGATACGGCGAGGCCGGGTTCCGCGGCGCGGGGGCCGGCGACCTCATCGTCACCATCCAGGTCGAGGCGGACGAGCGTTTCGAGCGCCACGGCGACGACCTCATGAGCGAGGTCCACATCGGCATCGCCGAGGCCGCGCTCGGCTGCACGGTCGATGTCGAGGGCATCTTGCCCGACGAGCACTTCGAGCTCGATATCCCCGCCGGCACGCAGTACGGCGAGGCCGTCGTCGTCGACGGTCGCGGCATGCCGCGCCTCGGCGGTGGCGGCGGTCGCGGTCGCTTCGTCGCCCGTGTCCGCGTCGATGTCCCCAAGCACCTCTCCGAGGGTGCGCGCGAGGCTCTCGAGCGCTACGCTGAGGCGACTGGGGAGGAGACCGCCGGCTCCAAGAAGCACCGCACCATGGGCGACCGCATCCGCGACGCCATCGACGAGATCCTCGATTAGGACGGTAGCCATATGACGCGTCCCTTCGCCTGCGTGGTCAACCTGGGTTGCCGGGTCAACCGCGTCGAATCCGACCGCATCACCTCCGACCTCGTGGGCGCCGGCTTTTCACTGGTCGATCAGGACGAGGCCGACATCATCGTCATCAACACCTGTGCCGTCACGGGCGAGGCGGAGTCCAAGACGCGCAAGGCCGTGCGCCATGCGCTGGGGCTCCCGCGCGAGCCGATCGTGGTGGTGACGGGTTGCGTGGTCAACCTGCACCCCAACGAGCTCACCGACCTGTCGCCGCGGGTCATCGCCCAGCCCTCCAAGATCGACGTGGCGCGCACCGCCGCCGACGCGGCGGGTTTGCCCGCGCGTACGGTCAACCTCGACGAGGGGCACGACCTCGCCGACCTGCTCGGCCGCTCGCGCCTGGGCGTCAAGGTCCAGGACGGCTGCAACAACCGCTGCTCGTACTGCATCGTGTGGAAGGCGCGCGGACCGGAGCGTTCCGTGCCGGTTGCCTCCGTGCTCGAGCAGGTGCGTCGCGCCGAGCGCGCGGGCATCCCCGAGGTCGTCCTCACCGGCGTGAACCTCGGCGCCTACGACGGCATCGATGCGTCCGACTCGCACGTCGAGATCGACGAGCTGCTCGACATCATCCTCGAGCAGACGGACATCCCCCAGGTGAGGCTGTCCTCGCTCGAGCCCATGGACGTCCACGACCGCCTGATCGACGCCATGGTCGCGGGCGGGGAGCGCGTCGCCCCGTTCCTGCACCTGCCGCTGCAGTCCGGCTGCACGGCCACGCTCGAGCGCATGAACCGCCCCTATACGGCCGAGCAATACGAGGCCATGATCGATCGCATCCGCACCAAGCTCCCGAACGCCGCCATCTCCTGCGACATCATCGCCGGCTTCCCCGGCGAGACGGATGAGGAGTTCGCCGAGAGCCGCGCCCTGTGCGAGCGCGTGGGATTCTCCCGCATGCACGTGTTCCGCTACAGCGCCCGCCCCGGTACCCCTGCCGCCACCGCTCCCGGCCAGGTGGCGCCCGAGGTCATGGCCGCCCGCTCGAGCGAGCTGCGCCATGTGGCCGAGAACGCCTCGCAGGCCGACGCACGTGCGCGCATCGGTGCGTGCGAGACGGCCGTGCTCGAGTTCGGCAACCGTGGCACGCTCGGCAGCTTCCACCGCGTGATCGTGGACGATGCCGGCACCGACCGCACGGGCCAGCTCGTCCGCGTGAAGATCACGGGCATGGATGACCGCGGCCTACTGCATGCGAGCATGGGGGAGAGCGACCTATGAGCGCCGGGGCCGCGCGCGTGCGCCTGAGCATTCCCGAGGGCGTCGACCCCGGTGCCGTCACCGGGGCGTCTGACGAGCTGCTCCGAGCGATTGAGGCGCTGAGCGATGCGGATGTCACGCTGCGCGGCGACACCGTCTCCATCGCAGGCGACCCCGCGGAGGTCGAGCTCCTCACGCGCGTGTTCCAGCAGCTGTTCGCAGCCGCCCGCGAGGGCGACCGCCTCCGTGCCGATGACGTCGAGCGCCTCATCGGCGCCCTTCGCCGCGAGGATGCGCGGGCGCTGCGCTCGCACGACGACGTCCTGCTCACGTATCACGGCAAGGCCATCCGCGCCAAGACGCCCGGCCAGCGCCGTTACATCGAGGGCATCCGCAACAATACCGTGACGTTTTGCCTCGGGCCCGCGGGCACCGGCAAGACCTATCTGGCCATGGCCATGGCCGTGTGCGCCCTGCAGCGCCGGGACATCGGCCGTATCGTCCTCACGCGCCCGGCCGTGGAGGCCGGCGAGAACCTGGGCTTCTTGCCCGGCACGCTCGAGGAGAAGGTGGACCCCTACGTCCGCCCGCTCTACGACGCGCTGTTCGACATGATGGACGCCGAGCGCGTCCACGAGCTCGTCGAGCGCGGGGTCATTGAGATCGCGCCGCTGGCCTACATGCGCGGCCGCACCCTGAACGACGCGTTCGTCATCCTGGACGAGGCGCAAAACACCACACCCGAGCAGATGAAGATGTTCCTCACCCGCTTGGGCTTCAACTCGAAGTTCGTCATCACCGGCGATGCGACGCAGCGCGACCTACCTGGTAAACGCGGCGGCCTGACCGACGTGGCGAGCATCCTCTCGGGTGTCGAGGACATCGCGTTCGTCGAACTTGAGCGCGCCGACGTGGTTCGCCACAGCCTGGTTGGTAAAATCGTGGAAGCCTACGAGGCCTTCGACACCCAGCCCCATGGTCTCAATGGGGGACAGGCACAAATTGATACGCCCGGTGCCGGTGGCAAGGCCGCGGGGAGGTCCCGTCACAAGGGAAAGGATGATGGACATGTCCGTGCTCATCAGTAACGACGCGAACCTCGACACTCTGCTGCCTGAGGACGAGGTCTGCGCGATCGCCGCGCACGTGCTCGCCTCCGAGGGCGTGGAGCGCGATGTCGAGATCTCGCTCTCCTACGTGGACGAGGACGAGATGCACGAGCTCAACCGCCAATGGCGCGACATCGACCGCACCACCGACGTGCTCTCGTTCGAGTGCGATTCCGCCTTTGACGAGGACATCCCGCTGGACGAGGTCCTCGAGCTCGGCGATGTCATCCTCGCGCCCGAGGTCATCGCGCGACAGGCGCCGGGCTTTGGCAACGACCCCGCCGATGAGTGCCGTCTCATGCTCGTCCACGGGCTGTTGCACTTGCTCGGCTACGACCATATCGAGGATGATGAAGCCGAGGTCATGGAGGCGCGCGAGGACGCGATCCTGCGCGAGCTCGCCGTCATGCGCGGCGAAGATCCCTCCGAGGTGGAGGTCGGCCCCATCACCAACCACGCACACGACTAGGAGCTGCCATGATCCCGGGTTCCAACAAGGACCATCCGTCCTTCATCCGCTCGTTCGGCTATGCGATCGAGGGCTTTGTCACCGCGGTCAAAACCGAGCGCAACATCAAGGTCATGCTGGTTGCCGGCATCCTGACGGTGATCATGGGCTTTGTGGCCAAGCTGCAGCTCATCAGCTGGGCGCTCATCGTCATCTGCATCGGCCTGGTGATTTTTGCCGAGCTGTGCAACACCGCCATGGAGGCCATCGTCGACCTGGCCACGCAGGAGCTGCACCCGCTTGCCAAGCGCGCCAAGGACATCGCAGCCGCCAGCGTGTACGTGCTGTCCATCACCGCCGCGATCGTGGGCATCCTGGTGTTCGCCCACGCCTTCGGCCTGATCGGCTCCTGGCACTAGCGCCAGATGCTGCCCGCTGTGTGCAATTGGGGACGGGTGCGTTTTACACATCCGGTACGCTGCGTTGCGCGATGTGTAAAACGCACCCGTCCCCAATTGCACACCTTTAGTTCCAACGTATCTGTTGAGGAGTACCTATGTCCGACACCATGACCGATTTCGATCCGTTCGCCGACCTTTCCGACGATGAGCTCGATGCCATGATCGAGGCGGGGGAGTTCCCGGGCGCCACTGACGCGCCTGCCCTGTGCGCCGATGTCCCCGAGGGCTTCCGCTCCGGTTTTGTCGCGCTTGTTGGCCGGCCCAACGCCGGCAAGTCTACGCTGCTCAACGCCTGCTACGGCGAGAAGGTCGCCATCACCTCGCCGGTCGCCCAGACCACGCGCCGCCGCCTGCGCGCCGTGGTCAACCGCGAGGACTGCCAGTTGGTCATCGTGGACACGCCCGGCATCCACAAGCCCAAGGACGGCCTGGGCAGCGAGCTCAACAAGAGCGCCCTGGGCGAACTTTCGGACGTGGATGTCATCGCCTTCGTGATCGACGCGAGCGCGCCCATCGGCCGTGGTGACGCCTGGGTTGCCGAGCGCGTGGCCGCCGCCAAGGCGCCCAAGGTCCTGGTGCTCACCAAGGCCGACCTTGCGAGCCCGGAGGAGATGCTCAAGCAGCTCGAGGCGGCCCGCGCCCTCGTTAAGTTCGACGACGAGATCGTGGTGTCTTCCACGGAGGGCTTCAACGTGGAGGCGTTCGTGGACGTGGTCGCCGCCTACCTGCCACAGGGTCCGCGCTGGTTCCCCGAGGGCATGGGCACCGACGAAGCCGACGAGGTCATGGTCGCCGAGTTTGTGCGCGAGAAGGTCCTGCGCCACACGCGCGAGGAGATCCCGCACGCCGTGGGCGTCATGTGCGACGAGTTTGAGCGCCCCAAGCGTGACCTGCTGCGCCTGCACGCCACCGTGTACGTTGAGCGCGAGGGCCAGAAGGGCATCATCGTGGGCAAGGCCGGCGAGATGATCAAGCGCATCGGCGTCGAGGCGCGCCGCGACCTTGAGCGCATGTTCGGGTGTCGCGTATTTCTGGGGCTCGACGTGAAGGTCAAGCCGCATTGGCGCGAAGACGCCCGCGAGATTCGCCGTTTTGGCTACGCGGCGGACGATGAGTAACTTTTCGTCCGAGTATGCGGATCGATGTGTAATTGGGGACGGGTGCGTTTTGCACATCGAGTATCAAGGGCGCCGCGGCGCCACGCGCGGGCGATGTGTAAAACGCACCCGTCCCCAATTACACACATCGCCAGGGGTGCAAAATGGCCGGTAGCCGCACGTATCGCACGAAGGCCATCGTGCTCGACAAGACCAAGCTCAAGGAGACGGACCTCATCCTCACGCTCGTCGACCAGACCGGCCGCCAGATCCGTGCGGTCGCCAAGGGCGCGCGCAAACCTGGGAGCCGTTTGGCGGCTCGCTGCGAGCTGTGCTGCGAGGTCGACCTGCTGCTGGCTCATGGGCGCAACCTGGACATCGTGTCGCAGGCGGACCTCATCGCCGCACCACTGGGTGCGCAGCCCACCTACGAGCTGCTCATGTCGGCGAGCGCGGTGGCCGAGGTGGCCCGTCATTGCACGTACGAGGATGCCGAGGACCCGTTCGTGTATTCGATCACGCGTGCGGTTCTCGCACAGCTGGCCTCGCTCGACGCGCCGCATCTCGACCTCATTGTTGCCGCGTACGTGTTCAAGCTGCTCTCGCACGTGGGTTATCTTCCCGATTACCCCTTCTGCGTGGCATGTGGAGACGAGTCCCCCGGTTATTTCTCCGCGCGGGCCGGCGGGCTCTTGTGCGCGAGCTGCGCCTCGAGTGTCCCTGGCAGCGAGGCGCTCGAAGGGGCGGAGGCCGCATGGCTCGCGAGCCTCATCTCCATGCGATTTGACGACCTCGTCGCAGTCGACATCGATCCGTATACCGCCTCGCGCCTTCTCGGGTTCGCGCACATATGGGCCGCAACGCACCTGGACTGCCGGCTGAGGGCGCTCGAGTTTCTCCTCGGTCGTTGATCATGCATGACCCATAACATGGGCAAGTTGTGCGATTGCAGCGTTGTGCTGCTGGTCTGTGGTAACATACCGACCTGTTGGTACCCTCCACTTGGATACCCGCTCCACCGGCGGCTTCCCAGTTGAGGGCGAATCGAGGCCATGGGGAGCGCATCCCGCGGCCGTTGCAAGAAAGGTGAAATCATGACGATTTCCAAGGAGCGCAAGGCGGAGCTCACCGCCAAGTTCGGCAAGAACGCCCAGGACACCGGCAACTCCAAGGTTCAGGTCGCCATCCTGTCCGAGCGCATCAAGGAGCTGACCGAGCACATGAAGTCCCACCAGAAGGACTTCCACACCCGCCGCGGCCTGCTCATGCTCGTCGGTAAGCGTCGTCGTCTCCTCTCCTACATCAAGAAGAACGACATCAACGAGTACCGTGAGCTCATCAAGGAGCTCGGCATTCGCGACAACATCCAGTAGGGATTTGTGCATGCAGGGGCGTCCGCTGGGCGCCCCTTTTCATGTTGGGCCGCTATCCCGGCGGTAGGGGTCCGGGTCGGCGCCGATGCGCCGTCCAAAAGGGGAGAGGGCCTACTGCGCCCGCCCCGCAACCGATCGGCGGGAGGGTCCCGCCGACCCTGAGAAGCCCGCGCGCAAGGGGCGCGTGGGGATAGGAGTAAGTAATGACACTCGTAAGCAAGACCTTCGACCTGTTCGGCAAGACGTACGTGCTCGAGGCCGGCGAGCTTGCCAAGCAGGCCACCGGCGCCGCGCTCGTCAAGCAGGGTGACTCCACCGTGCTCACCACGGTCGTCGTTTCCAAGGAGCGCAAGAACTACGACTTCTTCCCGCTGACCGTCGACTTCAACGAGAAGATGTACGCTGCCGGCCGCATCCCGGGCGGCTATCTCAAGCGTGAGGGCCGTCCCTCCGAGAAGGCCACCCTCACCGCTCGCATGATCGACCGTCCGATCCGCCCGTCCTTCCCCGACGGCTTCCGCAACGAGGTCCAGGTCGTCGCCACCTCTCTCGTGGCCGATCAGAAGAACCCCGTCGACGTGATCTGCGTCATGGGCGCCTCGCTCGCCATGACCATCGGCGGCGTGCCGTTCGAGGGCCCGCTGGCCTGCGTGCGCATCGGCCGCGACAAGGAGACCGGCGAGTTCATCGTCAACCCCACCTATGAGGAGCGCGAGAACTCCGATCTCGACCTCGAGCTCGCGGGCACCCGCGACTTCATCTCCATGGTCGAGGCCGGCGCCGAGGAGGTCTCCGAGGAGGACATGCTCGCCGCCATGAGGTACGGCCAGGAGGCCATCGGCGCCTTCTGCGACGCCCAGCTCGAGTTCGTGGCCGAGTGGGAGCAGGTCAACGGCGCGATCGTGAAGAAGGAGTACCCGCTCGACGAGCCTGTCGAGGAGGTCCACGACCGCATCTTCGCCCACTACGACGAGATGGCCGCCGCCCTGCGCGACGCCGACAAGCTGTCCCGCCAGGACAAGGTCGCCGAGCTCAAGGAGGCCATCAAGGCAGAGTTCACCGAGGAGGAGCAGCTCGCTTGGGAGCGTGAGATCCCGGTGAACCTCAAGAAGCTCGAGAAGACCGCCATGCGCCGCATGGTCGTCGAGACTGGCGAGCGTGTTGACGGCCGCGCCGCCGATGAGATCCGCCCCATCATGGTTAAGGGCGATTACCTGCCCCTGGTTCACGGCTCCGGCCTGTTCCAGCGCGGTCAGACCCAGGTGCTCTCCGTGCTGTCGCTCGGCATGCTCAACGAGGGCCAGCGTCTGGACACCATCGAGCCCGTCGACGGCAAGCGCTACATGCACCACTACAACTTCCCGCCCTACTGCACCGGCGAGACCGGCCGCATGGGTAGCCCGAAGCGCCGCGAGATCGGCCACGGCAACCTGGCCGAGCGCGCTCTGATCCCGGTCCTGCCCGATGAGAACGAGTTCCCCTACGCCATTCGCGTGGTGTCCGAGGTCATGGAGTCCAACGGCTCCTCTTCGATGGCTTCCACCTGCGGCAGCTGCCTGGCCCTCATGGACGGCGGCGTGCCGATCAAGCGCCCCGTGTCCGGCATCGCCATGGGCCTCATCCAGGAGGAGGGCAAGACCGTCGTCCTGTCCGACATCCAGGGTCTCGAGGACTTCCTCGGCGACATGGACTTCAAGGTCACCGGCACCGAGCGCGGCATCACCGCGTTGCAGATGGACAACAAGGCCACCGGCCTGACCTTCGACATCCTTCGCACCGCGCTCGAGCAGGCCAAGGAGGGCCGCGCCTACATCCTCGACAAGATGCTCGAGGTCGTGCCCGGCCCGCGTCAGGAGACGCGCGCTACCGCGCCTAAGATCCAGTGCATCACCATCCCGACCGAGAACATCCGCGATGTCATCGGCAAGGGTGGCGAGACCATCCGCGGCATCCAGGACGAGACCGGCGCCTCCATCGACATCCACGAGGACGGCACCGTGTACGTCGGTGGCGTGGGCGAGTCCGTCGCCGCAGCCATCGAGCGCATCGAGCTCATCGTCAAGGTTCCCGAGGTGGGCGAGGAGTACACCGGCCGCGTTGTTTCCATCCAGCCGTTCGGCGCGTTTGTGAACCTGCTGCCCGGCAAGGACGGCCTGCTGCACATCTCCCGCGTTGCCCAGGGCCGCGTTGAGAAGGTCGAGGACGTCCTGAACGTCGGCGACGAGGTCAAGGTCAAGGTCATCGAGATCGACGACCGCGGCAAGATCTCCCTCGATCGCCTCGAGAAGCCCGAGGCCCCGGCTGGTTCCGGCCGCGGCGAGGGCGATGGTCGCGGCGAGCGTCGCGATCGCGGCGATCGTCCGGGCCGCGGTGCCCGCGACACCGGCGCGCGCGGTTTCGACCGTCCCGCCCGTCGCGAGCGCGGTGACCGCCCCCGTCGTCCCGGCGACAACGGCGGCCGCGCCCCGCGTCGTCACCACGAGGCGGAGTAGCCGGCCACTATCCTTCGCTGAGCCTCCATGTTGCGCGTGAGGTCGCTTGCGTGAGGACTCATATTTCCATGTCGGTTTTCGCGTTGAACCAGGCTTTGCGTTGAACAGTGGGTATCTTTTCCAGGTAAGGGCACCATCGCTTCTGCGACGGTGCCCTTTTATCAGGTATCCCTTATTCACTCTTGATTCCTCATATATGCCTCCATTTCGCTCTGTGCACGAAGGCCGATTGTCAAATTTCACACTTGTGTAACCGGACTCACGTATATCCAGACGCTTTCGGCTGTTAAGGCGACGCTTTAAAACGAGATATCTATCATGTGTGTCGATATCTGATTTATTGGAAGCCAATTAATCATTCGATTTGGCCTCACGGTAGTGATATCGCTCGATTGTTTATGCTGAGCGACGCTTTGATTGCGACGACCGGTTACACATCTGTCAAATATGACAATTAAAACGCCGTTGCAAGACCGACGATGGCTGGACGGTCGTTGATGATCCGTTTGTCGATGATTGGAGCGAGGAAGAGTATCAGTTCCTAGTTCAGTGCCTTACTAACACCATACGGACTGGTGGAGTGGTATTCGGGGCGTTTTGCAATGGCGCCTTAAAGGGGTTCGCCTCGGTCGAGGTTGAGATGTTTGGTGGGGAAACCGCTATCTCGACCTCACCAGCTTGCATGTTTCCGAGGGTATGCGCGGGCTTGGCATCGGATCGCTCCTGTTTGGGGCGGCAAAGGCATGGGCGGTCGATCATGGGACGCTCAAGCTGTATATCTCGTCTCGTTCGGCAATTGAGACTCAGGCGTTCTATGCGCATATGGGTTGCGTCGAGGCGGTGGAATATCGCCGGCGCCGCGAGCGTTTCAAGGTCTAGCTCTTGAGCCGCTCTGCGAGGATTTGAAGCGCATGCGCATAGCCCGCAAGGCCCTCACCGGATACCCGTGCGAAACACGCCATGCCGGCATAAGAGACCTGGCGGAACTCCTCGCGTTCTTCCACGGCGGAGATATGGATCTCGACGGCGGGGATGGCGACCGCCTTGAGCGCGTCGAGAATGGCCACGCTCGTGTGCGTGTAGGCGGCGGGGTTGATCACGATGCCGTCGATTGTGCCGTATGCCGCCTGGATCCGGTCGACGATCGCGCCCTCATGGTTCGATTGGAACACCTCGATGCCGTCGAACCCGAGTTCATCGGCGGCGTCTTGGCAGGTCGAGACCAGTGTCTCGTAGTTTTCTGATCCGTAAATGCCCGGCTCGCGTATGCCGAGCATATTGAGGTTGGGCCCGTTGATGACGAGGACTTTCATGGCAGCCTCCTGTTCTGCTTGCGGTTGAAGGGTTACTTGGCGGCGAGGCCGCGCTGTCTAATTGCGCCCAATGAGAGCGCAGTCTATGACAGAGCGCGCCCCACGAGCGGGCACCTTACGTGAGCATGGGCGGTAGGGCATCCTTCACGGCGGTCGCCGTCTTCTTGGCACAATCGCGGGACCTGACGATGAGATCGGCCCACTCGCGATACAGGGGCATGCGCTGTTCCGCGAGCACCTCGATACCGTCCCGGGCGGTTATGGGACGTCCCTTTTTCGAAAGCTCGCCGATCGGGCGGTCGAGCATGACGATGACGCCGTTCTGCCGCATGAGCGGACGGTTCTCCGCACGGGTCACCACGCCTCCGCCGCACGAGATGACGAGTCCCGAGCGGGCGGCGACGCGCTCGAGCATCTCCGTCTCACGCGCCCTGAATGCCTGCTCGCCCCGCGTCTCGATGAATTCCGCGCAACCCATGCCGAGCTCCTGGGCGAGGGCATGGTCGATGTCGACGTGTTCGCGCCCGAGGAGTTCGGCCAGCTGCTCGCCGACACGAGTTTTGCCGCAGCCCGGCATACCGATCAACACCACGTTTTGCTCAGTCGCGGAGAGGCGCTCGGTCACATCGAGGATGCGATCCATCGCAATGGCCTCGCCGGTATAGCGCTCGACTGCCTGGGCGGCTTGAGCCACGAGCATGAGGAGGCCGCCGACGCACGGGATGCCCAGGCTCTCGGCCTCCATCATGAGCGCCGTCCGCGCGGGGTTGTACACGATGTCGACAAATCCCTCGAGCCGCGGGAAGACGGTGAGGCCGCAGGGCGCGGCGGGACAGTTGGGGTACATGCCCACCGGGGTGCAATTGACCGCGAGCGCCGCATCGGAATGCCGGTCGAGGTCGTCGTAGGTGTTCTCGCCGGCGCGATCGATCGAGACGGGGTTCATGCCGAGGTCCGCGAGTACCATCATGGCGGTGGAGCCGGCGCCGCCCGTGCCGCCGAACACCACGGCCTTCTTGCCGGAGAGCTCGAGCCGGAGTGACTCCACGAGGACTCTGAACCCGTGGTAATCCGTGTTGTCGCCGCGGAGTCCCCCTCCGGGTAGTCGTGTGATCGTGTTGATGTTGCCCATGCGACGGGCGACATCGGAGAGCTCGTCCATATATTGAACGGCGTCGCGCTTGTAGGGGATGGTCACGTTCACGCCCTCCCATTCCCCGGATCGCAGGAACGTCTCGAGGTCCTCGGGTTCGCATTCGAATTTGCGGTAATCGAGGCCCGCGAGTTCACGATAGATGACCGGCGTGTAGCTGTGACCCAGCACGCGGCCGAGCACTCCATAGGGTCGAGTCGTTGGTTGCATGGCGTATCCCTTCCTCGGGCCTCGATCTGGGCCGTTGCACATTGCCTGGTCCAAATCGGGGTCGCTGAATCGATGCGGTTGATTACAGGACTTCGGTGTAACTGCCGAAATACGTGAAGTCGGTGCAGACGTCGTCGAGTGAGTCGAGCAGCGTCGAGAAGGCAGGGCTGACGGCAGGGCAGGCGAGGTCGAAGTAGAACGTGAACTCGAAATCGCTCCCCGGAACCGGGCGGCTCTCGAGTTTCAGCAAGTCTATGTTGAGCGAGTAGATGCGCTCCAGAACGCGATACAGGGCCCCGGGCTCGCTTTTCAGCGTCAGCTGCATCGACGCGCGGTCGGCGCCGGGGTAGATCGCGGGATCGCGCGCGACCACGACGAATCGCGTGTAGTTCGCGCTGGAGTCTTGGACGTCGCGCTCGAGCGTGGAGAGGCCGTAGAGGTCGGCGCATGCGCGCGAGGCGAGTGCGGCGATGTCTCGGCGTTCCGACGAGGCGACGAGCTCAGCGGCTCGCGCGGTGTTCTCGCACGCCGTGGTGCGGACACCGAGCCGTCTGAGGTACCCGGCGCACTGGCTCAGGGCCTGGTTGTGCGAGATGACCTCTCGTATGTCCTCGATGCCCACACCGGGGCGGGCGAGCAGGTTGTGCTCGATCTTCACGCGCACGGCGCGGACGATCGAGCAGCCGTTTGCGCCGAGCAGGTCGTACACCGCGTTCACCGACCCCGCCGTGGAGTTCTCGATCGGCAGGATGCCGAACTCGCACGCACCGTCCATGACAGATTCGAACACGCCCTCGAACGTGGGAGCGAATGTGATGCTCGGCACCGAGAACGCCTTGCAGGCGGCAATTTGGCTGTAGGCGCCCTCGACCCCCTGGCAGCATACAGATGCGATGGATGGGAACGGCGTCTCGAGCGGAAGGAACGAGGCGCGCATCCTCGAGGACGCGCTATCGCCCTTACCCTCATTGATGATCTTGAGCTGCTCGGCCTTGTTCATGCTCATGAGAAGCGAGAAGAGCGCCACGGACTGGTTGCGGAGGTGCTCGGGCGCGCTGCTGGCGATTGCGGCGAGCTTCTCCCGTTCGCGGGCGGGGTCGAAGACCGCCTTTCCCGTCTCGATCTTGCTCGCCGCGACGTTGGCTGCGAGATCCATCCTCTCTTGAAAGAGCGCGAGTATCCGGTTGTCGATATCGTCTATCTTCCCGCGCACGTCAGTCAGGTCCATGTGCGCTCCTTTCGCGGTCGTCGTGTTCTCGCGTCGTGGCGTGTGGGTGGTCGCGCGCATGCCCGGCCAATCACCCATCCGCCTATCGCGCGTCGAGGCTCGCGCTCAGCTACCAGGCCCGGTCCTCCAGCATCGCATCGAGGACGGCGAGCGCGCAGGCGGCCTCGGCCACCGGGACCGCCCTCGGCACGATGCAGGGGTCGTGCCTTCCGTGCACGACGAGGTCCGCATCGCATCCGTTCGCGAGGTCCACGCTGGGCTGTTTCCGCCCGATGGACGGCGTGGGTTTGACCGCCATGCGCCATATGATGGGCGCGCCGGTGGTTATGCCCCCGAGGATGCCCCCGGCGTTGTTGGACTGCAGCGCCACGGAGCCGTCCTCCATGCGGTACGGGTCGTTGTTCTCGCTGCCGCACAGCGCCGCCGCCCCCATGCCCGCGCCGAACTCCACGCCCTTGACCGCGGGTATGCCGAAGGCGATGCGGGCGATCCTGTTCTCCATGCCGTCGAACATCGGGTCGCCGATCCCCGCGGGCACGCCGTAGGCGACGCATTCGACGACGCCCCCCACGCTGTCCAGATCGTTTTTGGCGTCGAGGATGCACGCCCGCATCTGCGCCGCGGCGACCTCATCCACGCAGGGCAGGGAGTTCGACAGGATCGCGGATAGCTGCCCCTCGTCCATTTTCATCGGGTCGAGCGGGGAGTCCGCGATGGCATCGGGCCCTAGGGCGGCGATGTGCGCGGCGATCCGGATGCCGCGCTTCCCGAGTGCCTGCAGGGCGATCCCGCCGGCGATGCATAAGGGGGCGGTCAGGCGGCCGGAGAAATGCCCTCCCCCGGCGACGTCCTGGTGGCCGTCGAATTTCAGCTGGGCGGCGAGGTCGGCGTGCCCAGGTCGAGGGATGCGCTTGAGTTCTTCGTAGTCCCGGCTGCGGGTGTTGCCGTTGCGGATGATGGCGGCGATGGGGGCCCCGTTCGTCCGGCCTTCCGTGATGCCCGCCAGGAACTCGGGGGCATCTCCCTCGCGGCGGGTCGTGGAGGTCTCATCGCGACCGGGCGCGCGGCGGTCGAGGAACGATTGCAACCGGTCGAAGTCGACGGGGATCCCCGCCGGCAGGCCGTCTATCGAGCAGCCGATGGCGGGGGAGTGCGATTGGCCGAAAATCGATACATGGATGACGTTGCCGTAGAGCGATGACATGGCCCCACCTCACTCATCGTAGAGTTCGACGTCGCCGCCGAGCAGCCGGTAGTGGTCGAAGAACGCGGGATAACTCTTGTTCACGGCCTCGGCTCCCTCGATCTCGACGGGGTCGTCGCAGCGAATGGCCGCGATCGCCGCCATCATGGCGATCCGGTGATCGTTGTGGCTTTGAACGCGCCCGCCGTCGAGCCGCTCCCGTCCCTCGATCACGAGGGAGTCGCCCTCGACGCGGATGTTCGCCCCGAGGTTCGTAAGCTCGGCCGCGGTCGTGGCGAGGCGGTCGGATTCCTTGATGCGCAGGCGGGCGCAACCGCTGATGCGCGTGGTCCCCTCGGCGCACGCCGCGACGGCGGATAGGACGGGCACGAGGTCGGGAATGTCTTGGGCGTCGAGTTCGATCCCGTGCAGATGGTCCGGCCTGATGGTCGCGGCGCGGGCGTTGCGCTGGCCCTTCGCGCCGAAGAGCATGAGGGCGGCGTTGACGGCGCGATCCCCCTGGATGGAGTTGGACGACACGCCGCGGACCGTCACCGAATGGCGACCGAGCGCGCCGGCGCACAGCCAGAACGCCGCGTTCGACCAATCCCCCTCGACCGCGAGCTCGCCCGGGGTCCGGTAGCCCTGGCGCGGGATGCGAAACACCGTGAGGGGCAGGCCGCCCGGCGTCGCGCCCTCCTCGGCGTCGACGCGGACGCCGAACGCGCCGAGGACGCTAAGGGTGAGGGCGATATAGGGCTTGCTCTCGAGGGTACCGGTGACCGCGATCTCGGTGTCGCCGTCGAGCAGGGGGGCGGCGAGCAGCAGGCCCGAGATGTACTGGGAGCTCACATTGCCGGGCAACTCGAATCGCCCCGGGCGCATGCGCCCCGTGGCCCGCAGGGGGAGGCCGCCGAGGCCGTCGAACGAGCATCCGGCCGCCATCAGCTCGTCGGTGAGCGGCGACAGCGGGCGCTGCCCCAGGCGTCCCGATCCCACGAAGGTCGCATCCGCGCCGAGGGCGCATGCGACGGGGAGCATGAACCTCAGCGTCGAGCCGGATTCGCCGCAATCGAGCGTCGCCCCCGCCAGGGCGCGCAGCAGACCGTGCTCGAGGCTCTTTGGGGCGGGATGGATCTCGTAGCCCCCCTCGATGAGGGCGATCCGCGCTCCCAGCGAGATGAGGCAGCGCACGGTCGCATCGATGTCCGCGCATGTCGTGTCGCACGCGACGCGGGTCACGCCGTTCGCGAGGGCCGCGGCGATGATGATGCGGTGCGCCATCGACTTCGAGGCGATCGCGGGAACGGTGCCGGAGAGCGGCTTGGGGTTGATTCTGGCGAGCATCCGTCCTCCTAGCTCTGGATGTGGGGGTTGGTCGTGGTCCTTGGTGCCTGGTCGGCCCGCATGCGGTCCGCGGTCACCCGGTCTTCCGCGATTTCGGGTTCTTCCGCAGCCGCGAGACCCTCCGCGTCGTCGAGATCCTCGGCGAGCGCATGGGTGCAGGCGAGGCCGACCTCCAGGATGCGACGGAATTCGTCGATGTCGGTGGGCGCGAGCGAGGCGGCCCCGATCCCGCGCGGAACGATGAGGTCGATGGTGGAACCGGAGCGCTTCTTGTCATGAAGCGCCTCGCGGTACACGGCGGCGGCGTCGGCGGTGAAATCGAGGGAGAGCCCGTGGGCATGGAGCAGTCGCGCGATTCGCTCCGGCACATCCTCGGGGCAGAGCTGCGCGGTCACCGAGGCACTCGCGATGGCCACCATGCCGATGCCGACGCATGCGCCGTGCCCGAGACGGTAGCCCTCGGCCGCCTCGACCCCGTGCCCGATGCTGTGGCCGAAGTTCAGCAGCTTCCTCAGGCCGGATTCCCGTTCATCCTCAACGACGACGGCGCGCTTGATGTCGACGTTGCGGGCGATGAGCCAGGCTACGCGCGCGAGGTCGCGTTTGAGCAGGTCGGGGGTGAGCGGGGTCTGCTCGAGTTCCTCGAAGAGCTCGGCATCGGCGATCATCGCGTGCTTGACGACCTCGCCGCAGCCGTCGGCGAATTGCGCGTCGGTGAGCGTGCCCAGGCAGCCGACATCGGCGAGCACGGCGCGAGGCTGCCAGAACGCGCCCGCGAGGTTCTTCCCGGCGCCGAGGTCGATCGCCGTCTTGCCGCCCACGGAGGAGTCGACCATGGCGAGCAGCGTGGTGGGCACCTGCACGAACGGGATCCCGCGCATGTACGTCGCGGCGACGAACCCCGCGAGGTCCCCCACAACGCCGCCTCCCAGCGCGATGATGACGTCCCGGCGGGACAGCTCCGCCCGCGCGGCCCGCTCCAGCATGGCCGAGTACGTGTCGATGCGCTTATGTTCCTCGCCGGCGTCGAACATGGCCACGATCGCCTCGATCCCGGCGGCCTCTATGCCGTCCTTGACCGGGGCGGCATAGAGGGGCCCCACGTTCGAGTCGGTGATGATGAGGGCGCGCGCCGCCCCCGGGCATGTCGATGCGACGGTATCGCCGACCTGCTCGAGCAGGAAGGTGCCGATGTGGACCTGATACGGTTGCGGTGTGTCGATGTCAAGGGTGTATGCGGATGTCGTCATGGTCTTCCTTATGTTGCTCCACATGCTTTTCGTTTCAGACTTGCTCGGGTCAGGTCCGCGGATGCGGGCCGTCGTCGAGGGCGCGCTTTATGCGGTCGCCTTGGGCGAGCAGGAGCTCCAGGCGCCCGCCATCACCGTCGACGAGCGCGGACTCGACGGCGGAGAGGTTTTCGATCAGCACCCTGAGCTCGCAAGCGAGGTTGTCTGCGTTCTCCATCATGAGCTCCGACCACATCTGGGGGTTCAAGTGCGCGACGCGCGTGAGGTCGCGATAGCTTCCCGCGGAGAAGCCGTGGTGCCCCTGAGCGGTCGGCGACTTCACGTAGGCGTTGCTCACGACGTGCGCGAGCTGGCTCGTGAAGGCGATGGCGGCGTCGTGGCTTTCGGGGGTGGTCACGGAGAACGTGCCGAACCCGCAGGGCCTGAGGAGCTCGTTGATGCGGTCGAGCAGGTCGAGCTTCGCGGTGTCCGGCAATGCCGGGGGCGTCAGCACCATGGGCGCGCCTTTGAAGAGGTCGGGACGGGAGTATGCGAATCCGGAGTACTGGGAGCCCGCCATGGGGTGCGCGCCGCAGAAGGCGAATCCGTACTGCTCGGCGATCGGGAAGGCGGCCTCGCAGACGTGGCGCTTGACGCCGGCGACGTCGATGACGATGGGGCCGCACGTGCCCCCGCGCTCGGCGGCGTCCCTCGTCGCGGCGCCGAGGGACTCGGCATGGCGCTGGAGCCACGATATGCAGGCGTCGGGATACGCGGCGAGGACGATCAGGTCGCATGCGGAGATATCTTCCGGGGTGCGCAGGAATCCCGAGACCGTGTCGACGCGGGCGATGGCGAGCGTGTCGACATCGTTGTCCCATGCGAGCACGTTCCATCCCGCTGCGGCGTACGCGCGGGCGAAGCTGCCTCCTATGAGCCCCAACCCGACGATGCCGACGGTTGGCGTCCTCCCATCGCCCGGCGCCCCGCCGGCGCCCTCGCGGGAATCCGTCCCATGTATCGGTTCCATATGGATTACCGCCCATCCGCGTTCAAGTCGGCGACGACGGCGCGGATCGCCCTGATGCGCGCCATGGCCCGATCGAATTGCTCGGGCGTCAGCGCCTGCGCCCCGTCGGACCACGCACGGGCCGGGTCGTCGTGCACCTCGATCTCGAGGGCGTCCGCGCCCGCCGCGCATGCCGCGAGCGCCATGGGCTCGACGTAGCGGCTGTATCCCGTCGCATGGCTGGGGTCCGCGACGACGGGCAGGTGGGTCAGGTGGTGCAGCGCGGGGACGGCGTTCAGGTCGAAGGTGTTGCGCGTCCGCGTCTCGAAGGTCCTGATGCCGCGTTCGCACAGCATGACCTTCTCGTTTCCCTCGCTCATGATGTACTCCGCCGCCATGAGGAGCTCGTCGATCGTGCCGGCGATGCCGCGCTTGAGCAAGATGGGGGTTCCCGTCTTGCCGACCTCCTTCAGCAGGCTGAAGTTCTGCGCGTTGCGGGCGCCGATCTGCATGACGTCGACCCCCTTGTCCACGAACAGCTCGACGTCGCGGGTGTCCATGACCTCGGTGACAATCGGCATGCCCGTCTCGGCTCTCGCTTCGATCAGCAGGTCGAGCCCGCGGTCTCCCATTCCCTGGTATGCATAGGGGCTGGTGCGCGGCTTGTACGCGCCGCCCCTGAGCATCGTCGCGCCGGCTGCCTTGCACCGGCGCGCGATTTCGAGGAGGTTATCGCCCTCGACCGAGCAAGGCCCGGCGATGACCTGGAAGTTTCCGCCGCCGATCTTGACGCCGCCGCCGAGGTCGATGACCGTGTCGGCGGGATGGAACTTGCGATTCGCCTTCTTGAAAGGTTCGGAGATGCGTTGGACGCGCTGCACGATGTCCATCGATTCGAGGAGGAAGGGGTCTATCTTGGTGGTGTCGCCCACCAAGCCGATGACGGTCTCGTTCTCCCCGCGGCTCACGTGGGCGACGAGGCCCTTGCCCTCGATCCAGGCGACGATATGCTCGATGGCTGCCTCGGATGCGTCTTTGCGCAGTATCGCTATCATGCGGGATCCTTCCTTTAGCCGTCGGAGGCCGACGGGTGAGCGTCGATTCTTCTGAGTGTACCCGAGTGGGCGGCCCCTCGCGTGGGGTTGAAGCGCCGGCGTCAAATGGTTACATGTGCGACAAATCTGCGCCTTTGCGGCTGCCGACGAGGCGGGCGCCGGAGGGGCGCGGGCCGTTGCCGGGGGGATGGGGTCTGCAAGGATTCGGTGACGTCGAATTTGAAAGATTCGTTTTGACTCCGACGCGGCCGGGCGGCTTGGGTATAATGCAATCCG
>CAUWMY010000007.1:0-55055 GCA_963560155.1 uncultured Collinsella sp. | reverse complement strand
TGCTCATGGCCTAATTCTAGAGCCTTTCCGGTCCCTAAACTAGGCAAGCCCCTTCTTGTATTCCTCATTTTTTCGTGCGCCTGGAAGCGGAGAGTTCCGTTTGGTGCTCAGCGGGATGAGGGTGGTGCTTTGCTTTGTCTCCATGCCGATCGCGAAGAGGTTTCGCAGCATCGTCTCAGGGCAAGATTTGGGAGACGCCATCAGCATCATGATGTTCGTCGAGGGCTATCCGAAAGGGAAGGAACCGCCGGCCACGTGGTTCTATCGAGTGCTCCTCACCAACCTGCCGGCGTTCTATACGCTCTATATCGTGCTACTTGCCGCCGCGTTGATTGCCGTCGCGTACGCATAGAGATTGATGTGTTTTAAGGTAATACCAGCTCAAGGCATGTGTTAAAGAGAATGGACAGGGGTTTCTGAGACGATTTGCAAGGTCGGGCCTCATACGGGTGTACACTCAGCGCATGGAATCCCAACCATGTTGATGGGGAGGCCGCCATGCAACAGGAAAACGTTGTCGCGCAGCAGACATGCCCGGAAGAGACTGGCGTCGATTGCGTTCAGCATGAAGGGCCGAACGCGAATTCGGGTGGAGTCACCAGCCCGCTTGCCATGCGAATCCGAAGCCTCCGCGAGGGCGCGGGCATGTCGCAAGCGCGCCTGGCTGAGCTCGTGTTCGTGTCACGGCAGACGGTCATAAACTGGGAAAAGGGACGCACGCTGCCGGACGCCGAGAGCCTCAAGCGCCTCTCCGCCGCTTTTGGCATCACGCTGGATGCGCTTTTGGACGATCGCTCGGAGGAATACCTGCGTCAGACCGAGCGCGAGCGTAAAACCATATGGGTCGCCATCGCGCTCGACTGCATGTGGTTCGTATGGCAGCCGATCGACCTTTTCGTGAATGTGTTGGCGTTCAAATATCTCGATTGGGATCGGGCGTACGCGATCTCGAATGTCGTGGACGCTGTGGACTGGTTCCTCCTGCTTGCCAGCAGTGTGGGTTTTTTCAAGGTCAACCGCATCAAGGCCGATCATGGTCTGGAAAGCGTCGTCGACGTCGCCGCGTTTCTCGAGGGGTATCAACCGGGCGCGGCGCTGCCGCAGACCTTTGTCTGGCGTTGGGTGCTGCCACACTGGAAGCAGGTGCAGTGGGCCTTCGCCCTGGTGTTTTTCGTGGTGACGATAGTGCCCATGGTCGCGCTTATGTGGGCATAAGGACCGGTCTGGGTGCCCGTACGACCATCGACAAGAAAAGCGCGCCGCACGCGTACATCGCATGCGGCGCGCTCGCCCTGAACGGATCGAGGCGGTTGTCTACGGGTGACGAGCGGCCTCCAAGCGGCAAGATCGCGGCTG
Source organism: uncultured Collinsella sp. (assembly GCA_963560155.1). Classification (GTDB taxonomy): domain Bacteria; phylum Actinomycetota; class Coriobacteriia; order Coriobacteriales; family Coriobacteriaceae; genus Collinsella. Next base: position 53,699 of record CAUWMY010000007.1, on the reverse strand, counting down.
GCGGCCCCTTACGGCATGATGCTGTTGGCGCCGTCCACGATGACGCTCTGGCCGGAGTAGTAGCAGGAATCCGGGCCGGCGAGGAAGGCGATGACGGGCGCGATGTCCGTCTCGGGGTCGCCGAAGCGCTTCATCGGGTTGAGGTTGACCTGCTTGGCGTACTCCTCCGGGAATTTCTCGGCCCATGCCTTGGCGGCCGGGGACTCGGCGCCGGGCAGCACAACGTTGACGGTGATACCGTACTGACCCCACTCCTTGGCGGCGATCTTGGTCAGACCGCGCAGGGCCTCCTTGTTGGAGCCGTAGGCGAGCTGGCCGGCGATGCCGAACATGCCGGTGGCGGAGGCGAAGTTGATGATGCGGCCCTCGTGCTGCTCCTTCATGTAGGGGAAGGCGGCCTGCATGTAGTTGAGGGAGCCGATCACGCCGGACTGCCACGCCTTGAGCATGTTGTCGTACTCGGTGTCCTCGACAGGCTGGGAGGGGACGATGGCCTGGCCGTTGTTGACGATGACGTCGATGGAGCCGTAGGTCTCGACGGCCTTCGCAACGACCTCGAAGACGCGCTCGCGGTCGGCGGAGTCGCAGGTCATGGCAAAGCCCTCGCCGCCGAGCTCACGGATCTCGGCGATGGTGGCCTCAATGGGCTCCAGGCGACGGCCGGTGGCGATGACCTTGACGCCGCGTTTGGCCAGGCACAGGGCGATGCCCTTGCCGATGCCCTGGCCGGCGCCGGTGACGACGGCGACCTTCTCGTTGAGCTGCTTCATGATGGTTCCTCTCTCCTCTGAAGCCGGCGTGCCGCGGGATTGCGCAGGTACATTTGGCAATGCGCACGCATTTGCACGGTTTGTATCCAGATGCCGATGCTTTAAACGGGTGAACTGGAATTCACTGCTGGGTGGCGACCCGTTATTCCGTTATCGGTATGCGGAGGAGGGAAAGCATCCGCGCGCGATGGTACTCTGTAATGGTTGAGATTTGACTATCGGGGAGGCCCACGTGACGGAGCAGCAGAGCTTGTTTGGCGATATGGCGACGGATGACGGCGCGCGGACGGATGGCGTTTCGGCGACTGCTGTCGAGTTCCCGCAGGACGTCCGGGCTCAGGCCGCAGCGCGCGCGGCGGAGCTGCGCCATCTGCTCGATTACCACGCCTATCGGTATTACGCCCTCGACGCGCCTGAGATCACAGATGCCGCCTTCGACAAGCTCCTCATCGAGCTCCAGCAGATCGAGGCAGCCCATCCCGAGCTCGTCACCCCGGATTCCTACACCCAGCGCGTGGGCGGTTACGTGTCCGAGCAGTTCACGCCTGTCACGCATATGGCCCGCATGTATTCCATGGACGACGCCATGAACCTCGAGGAGCTCGACGAGTGGCTTGCACGTACGGAAGATGCGCTCGGCGCGGGACACGTGGCCTACACCTGCGAGCTCAAGATCGACGGCCTCGGCGTGGCCATCACCTATCAGAACGGTTCCTTCGTACGCGCCGCTACGCGCGGCGACGGCACGACGGGCGAGGATGTCTCGCTCAACGTGCGCACGATCCCTGACGTTCCCGTGCACCTGTCCAAGGCTGCGCTCGCCCACATGGGCGCGGACCGCGGAACGCCCATCGAGGTCCGCGGCGAGGTCTATATGCCCAAGGGGAGCTTCGCTCGTCTGAATGCGGAGGCCGACGCCGAGGGTCGTGAACCCTTCGCAAATCCGCGCAACGCCGCCGCGGGCAGCCTGCGCCAGAAGGACCCCAAGGTGACCGCGACGCGCAGTCTTGCCACCTTCATCTACTCGATTGCCGACACGGCGCCCTTGCACGTGGATTCCCAGCACGCATTCCTCGATTGGCTGCGCAGCGCCGGATTCTCCGTCAACCCGAATGTGGCGCGCTGCACCTCGCCCGCGGAGGTCCACGCCTTTTGCGCCGATGCGCTCGCGCACCGCGGCGACCTGGATTACGACATCGATGGTGTGGTTGTGAAGGTCGATGGGTTCGACCAGCAGGCCGACCTCGGCTTCACCGCCCGCGCACCGCGCTGGGCCATTGCCTTCAAGTTCCCGCCGGAGGAGAAGACGACCGTCCTGCGCGAGATCCGCATCCAGGTGGGCCGCACCGGCGTGCTCACCCCAGTCGCCGAGTTCGACCCCGTCACGGTGGCAGGCTCGACCATCGCCCGTGCGACCCTGCACAATCTTGATGAGATTCGCCGCAAGGACGTGCGCGTGGGCGATGCCATCATCGTCCACAAGGCCGGCGACGTGATTCCCGAGGTCGTGGGCCCGGTGCTGGACAAGCGCCCTGAGGGCGCGCCCGAATGGGATATGCCCGCGACCTGCCCCGCCTGCGGCAGCCCCGTGGTGCACGAGGGCGACGAGGTGGCGTACCGCTGTGTGTCCCTCGATTGCCCCGCGCAGCTCAAGGAGCGCCTCATCCACTGGGTGAGCCGTGGCTGCATGGACGTGGACGGTTTGGGCGACGAGCTCATCGACAAGATGATCGAGGCGGGTCTGCTGCATGATGTCGCCGATTTCTACACGCTCGATGCCGACGCCATCGCCGCGCTCGACACCGGCCGCACCTACGCCAAGGACGACAAGAGGAAGGGCGTGGCTGCGGGCGATCCTATCAAGGTCGGCCATACCATCGCCGGCAAGGTGATGGACGAACTCATCCGTTCCAAGGCGCAGCCGCTTTCGCGCGTGCTGTTCGCCCTCGGCATCCGCCATGTGGGCAAGTCGGTCGCCGAGGTCTTGGCGCAGCGTTTCCTCACCATCGACGCGCTCGCCGCCGCATCCGAGGAGGACATCGCGGCGTGCGAGGGCATCGGGCCCAAGATCGCGGCGTCTGTGCGCGAGTTCCTCTCCGTGTCCGAGAATCTCGAGGTCCTGCAGCGCCTGCGCGACGCTGGCCTCACGCTCGAGGAGAACCTGGGTGCGGCGGTTACGCAGGCAGCTCAAGAGACCGGCGTCGATGCCGACCTCGCGGCCGGGCAACCGCTCGCCGGTCTCACCTTCGTGCTCACCGGCACGCTCGTCAACCGCACGCGCGACGAGGCGGGTGCGGCCCTCAAATTGCTCGGTGCCAAGGTGTCCGGCTCGGTTTCCAAGAAGACGAGCTACCTGGTCGCCGGGCCCAAAGCGGGCTCCAAGCTCACCAAGGCCGAGAGCCTGGGCGTGCCCGTGCTCGACGAGGAGGCCCTGGAGCGGATCCTCGCCACGGGCGAGGTTCCACAGGCGTAGACCGTGATGAGGCACCGATGCGAAAAGCAGGCGGCGCTCCGCGTGCTCGCATTGGAGGCGGCGGTAGAATGATGCGCGGACAAACCCAGTGAGAGGAAGACGCGCATGATCAAGATGTTCGCAAGCGATTTGGACGGAACCCTACTCAACGGCCTGCATGAGACCGACCGCACGATTCGCGGCGCGATCAAGGAGGCCCTGTCGCAGGGCGCCCATGTGGTGCCCGCCACCGGCCGTTCCGTGCTGCCCATCGGCGACCGGGGGTTCACGGGGCTCAAGATCGACGCCGTGTGCGCCAATGGAGCCATCGTGCGTGGTCAGAATGGCGAGGTACTCAAGACCTTCACGGTCGATCCGGCTTTCGTGGAAGAGCTGATCCGCGCATTTCCGCAGATCTGCTTCGACTGCTGCACGCCAGACGGCATGTTCTCGAGCGGCAGCTATGAGATGCACCAAGAGGGCTTCCGCCGCGACAACCTGTTCCGCCGCATCGTGATGCGCGGCATGCGCGCACGTGGAGGGGCGCATGAGGAACAGTTTTTCGACCAGCCGCTCAGCTCGATCCTCTCCCACGACGTCTGCAAGATCAATTGCCGCGTGACGAGCGACGACCTGGATCGCGAACTTAAGGCGTTCTTGGCGGGGTATGCCGATACGGTGGTCAACGCCCCGTTCGACCCCGTGATGTTCGAGATCACCGACAAGGATTGCAACAAGGGCGCGTCGATCGCTTGGCTCGGTCGCTATTACGGTATCGAGGAAGATGAGATCGCGGTGTACGGCGACGGTGGTAACGACCTCGTTATGTTGCGTCGGTTCCGCCATTCATATGCCACTGCCAACGGCAGTCCCGAGGCGAAAGCCGCTGCGAGTGCGGTCATCGGCCGCTGCGAGTTCCACGCCGTGCCCAAGCACATCCTCCAGACGCTTAGGGCTCAGCGTGGTCGCGTGATGATCGAATAGATGGAAACGGGGCCCGTACGAGCGGGCCCCATTGCGTATGAAGCGGTGCGACGCGTCCGTCGCAATATGGTTTAACGCGCCTTTTGCACGTAATCGTAGACAAAGCTCGCGATGGCGGCCGAGTCGTTGATGTCGAGGAACGGCGGCAGATGGACATCCGCCTCGGAGAAGGCGCGCCCGGCTTCCTCTGCGGCAGCGCGGGCCTGCTTGACCGCTCGGGTGCGGAAATCGCGCGCCACCACGTCGTTACAGGCGACGGCGATCGTGTCGTCGTTGATGAGCTCAAAGGAATCGCGTCCGCGCATGCGGTCGATGCCCGAGCGCGCCACGACGATGCTCGGCAGGCCGGCGGCCTTGTACCCCTCGACGATAACGGCGTCCACGTCGGTGTAGCGCGTGAGCATGTCCATCACGGGGACCTCGTCTTTGGTCCTCGCGTATTCGGCGTACATGTCCGGCGAGATCAGGCCCACATGACGGCTGCCCGCCTGCGCATGGCGCCAGGAATCCTTGCCGGGCTGATCGATGTCGAAGCCCTTGTGGCCATGGTGCTTGATGGATCCCACGCGCACGCCGCGCTGGGTGAGACGCGAGATGACCTTCTCCACCAACGTGGTCTTGCCGGCGTTCTGGTATCCCACAAAGGCGACGGCGGGCGCCGGCGCGCCTGTGCGCGGGCCGCCGGGAAGCGGGGAGGGGAGCTCGGCGGCGATGATCTCGGCTTCCTTTGCCTCGGCATCGACCGTGTCGGAATGGGTGCCTTCCCCGTCGCGCTCCCAGAGGCCGGAACGCCCGCCTTCCTTTCGCAGCAGGCGAACATCGACGATTTCCATACCGCGGTCAACGGCCTTGCACATGTCATAGATGGTGAGGCAGGCGGTCGACGCGGCTGTGAGCGCCTCCATCTCGATGCCGGTCACGCCGGTCACACTGCAGGTCGCGAGCACGTGGAAGCCCACGCGGTGGTCGTCGCGCGCGGGTGCCCAGCCGGGGGCCGCGACTGCCGAGGACGAGATGGGTTCGATCTCGACTTTCGCCTTGGTGATGTTGAGCGGGTGGCACATGGGGATGAGGTCGCTCGTGCGCTTACTCGCCATGATGCCTGCGACGCGCGCGCATGCGAGGACGTCGCCCTTTTTGGCGCGGTCCTCGAGCACCATGGCTTGGGTCTCGGGGTGCATGAGGATGGTGCCCTCGGCGATTGCGACTCGTTTGGTGACCTGCTTGTCTCCCACATCGACCATGCGCACGTCGCCGTGCTCATCCACATGCGTGAGATCGTTGCGGTAGGCGTCGCGCTCGCCGGGGGAGACGGGAGTGCTCGTCGTGCGCCCCGCCTCGGCGGGGCTTGAGGCACCTCCGTGCTCGCCACCCTCCACGAGGGTGAGCTCGGGTTGCTCGCCCACGACGGCGGCGGGGTATTTCTCGTGCACCTCGCGGCAGAGGGTACGTGGGCGTTCAGGTTTGTCGGGGGTGCGAGTGGTCATGGGGATCACCCTCCAATCTGCGACATGAATCGCTGGGTGCCGTCGATGTCATCGTGCTGTCGGGGTTTGCGGGCGATGGCATCGCGGTAGATGGCGCGGACCGCGTCTTCATCGTCGGAGCGCAGGGCCTCGCGTACGGGATATTCGGCATCGGAGAATAGACAGGGGCGAATCGTTCCGTCGGCGGTGAGGCGCAGACGGTTGCACGACTCGCAGAAATGGTTGGACATGGCCGAGATGAACCCGACGGTGCCGGCCGCGTTGGGGAAGGCCCAGTAGCGCGCGGGCCCGGCGCCGAGTGGGCCACCGTTTTGCACGGGCTCGAGTGCTCCGAGGCCTGCGGCTGTCGCCTCGGAGGATATGCGCTCGCGCAGCTCGGACGAGGGGATCACATCGCTCGCATCCCACAGGTCGGGATTGAGGGCGCCTCCGTTTCCGGCCGTGCCGGCTCCGCAGTGCGGGTCGAGCCCGTGGCCGCTGCTCGGGTCTTCGGCGGATGCGCTCTGGCCACCGCCGATGGGCATGTACTCGATGAAGCGCACGTGCACGGGGCGGTCGATGGACAGGCGCGCGAGGTCGAGCACGTCCTGGTCCATACGACGCACGACGACGGTGTTTACTTTGACCGGCGTGAAGCCGTATTCGAGGGCCGCGTCTATGCCGGCGAGCGCCTGCTCGACGCGGCCGAGGCGCGTGATTTGGGAGAATCGGGCGGGGTCGAGCGTATCGAGCGAGATGTTGACGCGGTTCAGACCCGCCGCTCGCAGGTCGGCCGCCATGCGCGGAAGCAGGGTGCCGTTGGTGGTGAGGGAGATGTCCTCGATGCCGGGTATGCCTCGGATCTCCTCAATCAACGGCACGATGCGATGGGACACGAGCGGTTCGCCGCCGGTGAGGCGGACGCGGGTGATGCCCTCCTGCGCCACGATGCGCACGAAGCGGGCGATCTCCTCGGCTGTGAGCAGCTCGCCGTGGGCGCGCGCGGGCACGCCCTTCTCGGGCATGCAGTACACGCAGCGGAAGTTGCATTTATCCGTCACGGAGATGCGCAGGTAGTTGATGCCGCGGCCGAAGCCGTCATGGAGTTCGCGGGGCATGCGCGCCTTTCGAGTGGTCGTATGGGGTGTCATCCGATATATGAACCTATGGTACCCGAACCGCGCTTCGACAGGACAATTGGGGACAGGTGCAAATTGCGCGCTTTGCATCGGTTTCCAATTGAACGGTCGCGAATGTGCCTGGTATATCGCTTTGGTACACTAGTGCGCTAAAGTACAAAAGGAGGGGGAGCATGAAGAAGGGCTCGATCGAACGGGAGCGTCGCGGCTTGTCTTTCGCCACACCGCAGCTGACGCATCAGATACGCCGGTTCATCGCGGCCCGCTTTTTCCTGTACCTCGGTGCCATGTGCAGCTATTTCATCGGCGTGATGGGGACTCTGACCTTCTCCATGGGCGCCGGCGTGGGCGACAACGCGATTGCCGTGGGCCTGCTGAACCTGTGCATCGTGATCGGCCAAATCCGAGGTGGCGCGCTTCTCGATAGGATAGGTCCGCGCGTGTTCTTCCGCCTGGCGGCATTCGGCTTGATTGCGAGCGGCCTGCTGTATCAGGTGGTGGGAACGAGCATCGCGGGCGTGTTCGTTGGCGCGGCGGTCTTTGGCATGGCCTGGGGGATCGCCGAAACGGTGCCCCGTGCGTTCCCGGCGTATTTCACTGCCGACCTTGACGAGCTCAAGCGCATCAACGCACTCGTGACGCTGACGGGCAACCTCGCGATCGTCATCGGCCCTATCGCTGGCGGCGCGATTGCGCTCGTCGCACCCACTCAGGCGGTGTTCCTCTTCATGGTCGCGTGCGCCGCCATCTCCCTCATTCCCGGATGGGGCATCGAGGCCCTGCGAGAACCTGAGGTCGCGGCGGGCAGTGCGGATGAGGGCTCCGATGCTCCGAACGGTTCGGTCTCTGCCGGCTTCTCGGCGATATTCGGCAGCCGGGTTCTCTCCCTGCTGTTCTGGGCGACCATGCTCTCCTTCATGGGCTACGGCGCGTTCGACCCGCTCGAGTCTCTGTTCTACCGCGACGTCCTCAGGGTGGGCGCCTCCTGGATGGGATGGCTCTCCGCCCTTGCGGGGGTGGGCGGGTTGCTGGGCGCGGCGATCGCCGGCGTCCTGCCCCCGCGATTTGTCAACGTGCGGGCTCTGCTCGTCGTGTTATTTGTTACGGGGGTTGGCAGCCTCCTGTACGTCGCCACGCCGTATGTGCTTGTTGCCTGTGCGGGGCAGTTCATCTTGGGGGTGGCGTTTTCCGCATTCGGTCCCATAAAAGATACCCTGGTCCAGTTTCACACGCCGCTCGACCGTATCGGGCGCGTGAACGCCGCCATGGGCGCGGGCAATAACCTTGCGGGGGCCATCCCGCTGCTCTGCGCACCCGCTCTTGCTCATGTCATGGGCGTGCAGGGAACCCTTGTCGCCGCCGGGGTGCTGGTGGCCGTCGTGCCGCTCGCGATTCTCATTATGCGGGGCAGGGAGATCGGCGATCTCGTCGACGAGGAGCGCGCCCGAGAGACCGGTGGCTTTGCCGATGGGTGCCGAGCCGGGGGAGCTTGCGGCTTTGGCGACGACGGCCGCGCTGAGGGGCAGTCGAAAGGCCTCTAACGGGAACGTCGCTCGGTCGCAATTGGTGCCTGTCCCCAAACGTGCTGCGACGACCGAGCGGATGCAACATGGGAAAAACTGGTATTAAAAAGTGTAAATTTGTGGAGAAGGCGTGCACGGCTTCGATGTCGTCGTGGACCCGTCTTGCCGTGTCGAAAAACCTCAGATAGGCTGGTAATACACGCTATTCACTTGGGAGACGTGATTTTTATGCCGCGCGAGACCACGCAGCACCACACTGATCTGGAAATCTCGAATATCGACGAGGAGTCGGGTGAGCCTGACTGTATGGGCTCGGCTGAACCGGATGTCCCGGGCGAGCCGCGCGCCTCGGCTGAGCCGTGCACCTTGGACGAGCCGTGCGCTTCATATAGAGCGGCAGCCTCGGACGAACCCGCCAAGTTCCTCATCGCGGGCTTGCGACCCCTCGACTTCGTCAAGCGCATAGCCATCATCCTCATCGGTTCGGCCATCTTCACGTTCGGCGTCCACAACATCCATAACGTCACGGGCATCACCGAGGGCGGCATCATCGGCTTGGTGCTGTTCGGCAACCACTGGTTCGGCATTCCGCCGTCGATCGTGTCGCCGGCGCTTGACTGCCTGTCCTACGCCGTGGCGCTCAAGGTCCTGGGCGGCGGCTTTTTGGGCTGGTCCGCCGTGGCGACCGTCGCGGTCGCGGGCTTTTACCGTTTGTGGGAGAGCCTGCCCTACATGCTGCCCGACCTTACGAACGATCCGCTGCTCGCCGCCGTGCTCGGCGCGCTGTTCGTGGGCGTGGGCGTGGGCCTGGTGATTCGCCAGGGCGCCTCGGCCGGCGGTGACGACGCGCTGGCGCTCTCGATCTCCAAGATCACCGGGTGGCGCGTGGGCCGCTGCTACCTGTTCACCGACCTCTCGGTGCTCGCGCTCTCCCTCACCTACATCCCTGTGGTGAAGATTGTCTTTTCGCTCATCACGGTGACGATCTCCTCTGCGGTAATCGATGTGGTGAAGGACGCCTCGTGGGATCATATCGAGCAATTCGCCGAATGGTTGCGAGAGGAGCGTCGCGCACGGGCGTAGTGAGCCAGCTTGCCCGTCTCGAAAGAACACGTATCGTACGGGGCACTCCATGCAAGTGGAGTGCCCCGTTTGTCTATAATGGAGCGATTGCCCGGAAGAACCGAAAGGAGCGCACATGGCGGTGCTGACAGAAGACGACGTGCGCGCGATTGCCGATTACGCGACCATCGCGCTCGATGAGGCCGAGCTCGCCGCGATGACGTCGTACTTGAACGACGCCGTGGCCATGCTCGAGCCCATACTGGATTATGCGGCCGAGGATGTCGAGCCGACGTTTCACCCGGACGGCGGTATTGCGAATGTGATGCGGCCTGATCAAGCCGATGAAGGCCGTGCACTCGGCATCGATGAGGCCCTGTCCAACGCCGGCTCTGCACGCGACGGCCAGTTCCGCGTGCCCTCGATCTTGGGCGATGGGGGTGAGCGCTGATGGCGACGTTCATCGATTCCCTCACCGCCGCGGATATCGCCGCGGGCGTGCGAACGGGGGAGTTCAGCGCCGTCGAGGTGGCTCGCGCGGCCTTGTCCGCCATTGATGCGCGCGAGCCGGAGGTTCAGGCGTTTCTCCAGGTCACGCCCGAGATGGCGATCGGTGCCGCCGCCCGCGTCGACGAGCTCCGCGCCGCCGGCGAGGTCCTGCCGCCACTGGCCGGCGTCCCCCTCGCCATCAAGGACAACATGAATATGTTGGGCACGCGCACCACCTGCGCCTCCCGTATGCTGGAGGCCTACGAGTCGCCCTATACCGCCACATGCGTCCAGCGCATGCTCGATGCGGGCTGCGTCCCGCTCGGCAAGGCCAATATGGACGAGTTCGCGTTCGGTTCCTCCACGGAGAGCTCGGCGTTTCACCGTACGAACAACCCATGGGACCTCGAACGCGTCCCCGGCGGCTCCTCCGGCGGTTCTGCCGCGGCGGTCGCCGCGGGCATGGCAGCACTTTCCCTGGGATCGGATACCGGCGGTTCGATTCGCCAACCTGCGGCGCTTTGCGGCGTTGTCGGCATGAAGCCCACATACGGAACCGTGTCGCGTTACGGTGTGGTGGCGTTCGGATCTTCGCTTGACCAGGTCGGTCCGTTCGGTCGCACGACCACCGACGTCGCGCTCTCCCTGGATGCGCTCGTGTCCGGCGGACGCGATGCATACGACGGCACGAGCCGCGATGTCGAGGCCTCCTTTACCGCGCATCTCGAGGACGGGGTCGCGGGTAAGCGCGTGGGTATCGTCCCGGCGTTCATGGAGGCCGCGGGTCTTGCGCCCGAGGTGAAGCGCGCCGTGGAGCGCGCCGCTCGCTCGCTCGTCGATCAGGGTGCCGAGCTCGTCGAGGTCGATCTTCCGCACCTCGATGCGGCGATCGCCGCCTACTACGTGATCGGGCCCGCCGAGGCGTTTTCTAATCTCGCCCGTTTCGACGGCGTCCGCTACGGATATCAGGAGCCCGGCTGCGCGAACCTGGCCGAGCAGAGCGCCAAGAGCCGCGCGCGCGGCTTCGGCGCCGAGGCCAAGCGCCGTCAGCTGCTCGGCGCCTACCTGCTGTCCTCGGGCGTGTATGACAAGTACTACTTTGCCGCTCAGAAAGCGCGCACGCTCATCACCGACGACTACGCCCGTGCGTTCGAGCGGGCCGATGCGATTCTCATGCCGGCGAGTCCGACGGCCGCCTTCAAGTTCGGGGAGCTGTCCGATCCCACGCAGATGTATCTGTCGGACCTGTTCACCATCTCGATCAACATCGCCGGCAACGGTGGTGTCACGGTGCCGATGGGTTTGGGCGAAGACTCGGGTATGCCCGTTGCGGCCCAGCTGGTCGGCAAGCCGTTCGACGACGTGCACCTGTTGTCCTTTGCCCGCGCGGTCGAGCGCGCCGCGACGGAGGCGGGCGCCGCTTCGGTCCTGCCCGTCGCCCCCGCGTTCGCCGAGAAGGGAGGTGAGCTCGCATGAGGGAGCTCAGCGAAGTCCTAAAGGATTGGGAGGCCGTCATCGGCCTGGAGATCCACACCGAGCTCACGACGCTCGAGACCAAGATGTTCTGCGGTTGCAGGCTCAGCCATGACGACGCGCCGAACACGCACGTGTGCCCGGTCTGCCTCGGCATGCCCGGTGCGCTTCCCGTGCCCAACCGTCGCGCCATCGAAAGCATCGTGAAGGCGGGTCTCGCCACGAACTGCGAGATCCAGAAGCACTCGATGTTCTATCGCAAGCATTACTTCTATCCCGATATGGCCAAGAACTTCCAGACCACTCAGGGTCCCGTGGCGTTTTGCATGCACGGCCGTCTGGACTTGGAGGTCTCCGGTCGCGGCGCCGCCGAGCGTCCTGAGTGCGCGTTCGGCGAGAACGAGGCGAGGAGCTTGGCGAGCGCGAGTGCGAACGCCGTGGGCCTGTCGCGCCAGATGGCCGAGGGACTGCCCGAGGGCGTGGAGGTTTCCGACGCTGCGCTCGGTGGCATGGGTTCCTACGATACGGCCGGTCTCGCCGTCCCCGAGCGGCGTGAGGATGGTTCCTACAGCGTGCCCATCCGCATCCTGCGCATCCACATGGAGGAGGATGCCGCCAAGATGGTGCACGTGGGCGGCGCCGAGGGCCGCATCGGCGGTGCCGCGGAGAGCCTCATCGATTACAACCGCTGCGGCACCCCGCTCATCGAGCTCGTCACCGAGCCCGACTTGCGCACGCCCGAGGAGGCGCGCCTGTTCATGGAGAAGCTGCGCCGCATCTTCCTGACCATCGGCATCTCCGATTGCTCGATGGAGAAGGGCTCCATGCGCTGCGACGGCAACGTCTCCATCCGTCGTCGTGGCGAGACGGGGCTCGGCACCAAGACGGAGCTCAAGAACCTTAACTCGTTCAAGGCGCTGCACGACGGCCTTGCGTACGAGATCTGTCGTCAGGCCGAGGTGCTGGAGCACGGCGGCGAGATTTACCAGGAGACGCGCCATTGGGAACCCTCCCGCAAGCGCACCGTCGTGATGCGTGTGAAGGAGACCGCGGACGACTACCGCCTCTTTCCCGATCCGGACTTGGAGCCGTTCGACCTGACCGACGAGTTCATCGAGCATTGCCGCGCGGAGCTGCCCGAGCTGCCCGATGCCAAGCGCGACCGATTCGAGGCGGATTTCGGCATCAAGCGCGCCGATGCCGAGCAGCTGGCTGGCGACCCCGTGACGGCCGCGTTCTTTGAGGAAGCTGCCGCGGGCCTCGCCGGCAAGGCCGCGCAGACTGTCGCGAACCTCGTGGTGAACGAGCTGGCCGCATACCTCAAGGCTTCCGGAGTGGCGTTGGGGGAGAGCGGTATCTCGCCGGAGCAGGTGGCCTCGCTTGCCAAGTTGCTCGCTTCCGATGCGATTTCGAGCAACCAGGCGCACGAGGTGTTCGAGGCCATGGCGGCAAGCGGTGACGACCCCGAGAAAATCGTGGATGAGCGTGGCATGCGCCAGGTGAGTGATGCCGGTGCGTTGCAGGCATACGTGGACGAAGTGCTCGCAGCATGTGCGGACCAGGCCCAGCAGTATCGCGACGGCAATCAAAAGGTCATCGGGTTTTTGGTGGGCCAGTGCATGAAGGCAAGCCGCGGCAAGGGCAATCCCAAGCTCTTCAACGAGTTGCTGCGTGCGAGTCTGAGCTAGCGCCGCGCCACAGGTCGCGCTGCCTTGCCGCCCGAGCCACAGGTCGCACTGCGTAGCGCGCCGCCCGCCGGTCCTCAAATCTTCGGAGCGCTTTTCGAAATTCGGCGCACTTTTCGACTATTTTTCCTGACGGAAATGGTCGAGAGGTGCACCGAGTTTTGTCGCGGTGCACGGAGTTTTGGATTGTCCGATGTGAAGCGAAACGAGAAATCGCAGACGGTGTGCCACTGCCTCGACGTTCGCTGCAATGAATGCGGATAACAAAAGGGCGAACCGTCAATCATGGTTAACAGTTCGCCCAATTATCTTGTGGTGGAGCTAATGAGAAAAACGGCGAACTCACGTGACTTCTCTGAGCAGGGCAACCATTCAATACAACTTGATACTTGCATTGTCCAGGCAACAAATAATTGGTTTGTGATAGTTGGATTGCTGGAAAAAAATCTGATTAAGGCGAAATAACCCTTGCACTTTTATGGGGTCTACCCTATAATAATAACTGTCAGAAGGGAGGTGATTCAGTTGGAAGACAGAGTTTGGGACGTGTTTCTTGTGGTCCTTGGCGTGGTGCTCGCAAAGGTGACCGACGAAACAGTTGAGCGTCTAAAGAAAAAGACCCCTCGCAAGCCCGGTAAGCACACAAAGAGGTCTTAGCACAAGGGGCATCGCTTAGGCGGTGCCCCGCCACTCACGATTTTAGCGCAGGAGGTGCGCAATGAAAACACTAGCAGTGTCGTTCATCGTGTCGTTCGTCGCGTTCAGGATGTGGCGCAACGCACGTAACCGCAGGGGGTAAATGATGCAGACGGAAGCACAACGCCGCGCAACCAGCAATTACCGCAAGAACGTCAAGCAGTTGACCATCCGGTTCTACCCGAACAGCGACAGCGATGAAGAGATGTACGCGTGGCTGAAATCGCAAGAGAACACAACCGACTACATCAAGAAGCTTATTTCAGAAGACATGCAAAACCACAGATAGGCGACTTGCAAGAATGGCATTTAACGCATTAAAGCGGGCTACCCTAGTAGGGTAGCCCGCTTTTTACTAATAGACGAGTTTCTGGCCGGGGTAGATTGTGTAAGGTTCAACAATTCCGTTCTTGTTCGCGATCGCATGCCAGTCAACACCGAGCTTCGCGCCGATGCCACTCAGCGTGTCGCCGCTCTTGACGATGTAGACGGATTCGGATCCGATTCCGGCACGCTTGTTGACGATCGCTTGCACCGCCTTCGCCTTGCCGCCAAGAGCTTCGGCACGAATTGGATTGACGCCGAACATGCCGCGTTCAACATCGTCGGCAAGCTGTTCGCAGCTCGTGCGATCGATGTAGTTGATGAGGTCTTGCACTTCGTCATAACGATTGCCAAGCTTTGCCTTGCGTTCATCGTCTGCACCGAACTCACCGCGCATGACGCGGGCAGCAAGTTCGAGTGCGGTGCCATCGATCGTCTGCGCTGGTGTGTCGGGCGCATCGACCTCCGGCTTGACAGCCTCGGACGGGTTGCAGAACTTGTCCCAAGCGGCACGCGTCATATGCGCGATGTCGAGATCGAGCGGGCCGTCATAGCCGCCCGGTCTGCCGTTAGACGTGTATTGATGCAATGCACACGTGTTCCACGCGCCGAAGCCACCTGATGGCAACCAAGGCGAGTTTTGATATCCGGTTCGCTCGGTGTTCGCATATTGCGCAACCCAGAGGGCGTGATTGGGAGCGATCGCGCTCCAATCTTCCTCAGTGCAGACCGATCGGGACATATATACGGCGCAGCGCACTCCCGTAAGCTCGAAAACCCGGTCGAGAAACAGCTTTGCCTTATCGGTTCCGATTCGACCGTACATCTCATAGTCGAGCGCCGGGAATCCCTCAGTGAAATAGTTCTTGCAATTCGCGACGAAGTAGTTTGCCTGAGCAACCGGGTCTGCCGCGTTCATGAAATGGTAAAAACCCCACTTCTTCCCGAGTTTCTTTGCGGCCTGAATGAATCCATCACACGTGTCATGCACGATGGTCGTTCCCTCTGTGGCCTTGCATATCACGAAGTCACAAGGAACCTTTGTAAGATCAAGGCCACGCTGGTAATCAGAAATATCGATGCCGTTTAACGCCATGTTAAGACCTCCAAACAGAAATGAAATAACCCCAGTCAACGCACGTCATCTGCTCCAAGCTGAGCGTGACGGCGTATGGGCTGCAAGGGTCGTGGACAATTACGTTCTCTTCGTCAAATCCCGTCAGCAAGACGATATGCCCGCCATAGCTTCGCCCACCATCTTCAAGCTGCCCCTGCATCTCAGCGAAGATGAGTGAGCCGCCTTCAAGATCATCAAGGGCGCGCGCCATATCCTCGTAAATGACCGAGCTTGCGATAGTGGCATCCTGCTCATGCATCCATGAGCAGAACCCCGGCATGTAGTTCTTGCCTTCTTGCACGTAATCGTTACCGACGGCGTTCAGCATCTCGATTGGAGTCCAATCATCGCCGGTGAAATAACTCCACGCCATCGCGGCGCACGTCAGACCACATCCCGATACGGAAAGCGTCTCATCGGCATAAGGAAGCCCGCCCCATCGCTCATCGGTCTGCAAGTAGATCGGAACGCTTGGGGCGGGCGCGTCGCTGATTATCACGGCGCTTGGCTCGGTTTGGCACGGCATTTCGGTCGGGTCGCCCGGTGCGGTGAGCACGGTGATTCCTGCGAGCAGCAGGCATGATGCCATGCCCGTGAGAAACGCCGCCAGAAGCCTGAGCCTACGCATCAGCCTTCGGCTTCTCGTATGTCATCGCCTGCTTCGAGTCGCTGAATCCGGCAGTTGTCGGGTCGTTGACCACACCGAGAATCGCGAGCACGGAGAAAAGCGCGTTTATGATCGCGGCAAGCTGCTCGTTGAGCACGCCGAAATCCCATTGGTAGCCAAATGGTGCCGCGCATACCTGCACAAGCAGCAGCACGGCGGGGATGAGCGTCAACCAGAACGTCTTGTTCTTGATTCGTGCAGTGAAGTTAATCATTTCAGTTCTCCTTTTCATAGATGAGGTCTACGCGGTCGTAGATGTGATTGACCTTGTTGGCCATGTCGTGCGAGTGCTCGCGCGATTCCCTGATTTCGTCGTGCAGCGCCGCCGTGGAAGCCCTGAGAGATTCCATTGTGGCTTGCAGCCCTTCCGAAATGTTGTTGCTACGCTCCATCTGCGCAGCGATGCGGCCTTCCATTTCCGAGCGCTCGCGGTCGCGCTGCGCGTGCTCGTTGAGTTC
Organism: uncultured Collinsella sp.; assembly: GCA_963560155.1. Lineage (GTDB taxonomy): Bacteria > Actinomycetota > Coriobacteriia > Coriobacteriales > Coriobacteriaceae > Collinsella. The sequence goes on along the minus strand of CAUWMY010000007.1, from coordinate 37,394 downwards.
GTCGCGCTTGCGCTCTTCGCGCTTCAGCTCTAGTTCTGCCTGCCGCGCCGCGTTTCGATCTTCAAGCTCTGCCTTGCGCTCGTTGTTGCGCCGGTACTCGTTAAGCAACTGCTTTGCGAGTATTCCGAAACCGATAGCAACGAGGAACGCGAAGAACCATTCGGCACCGAAGGCCGCTGCATGGTCTAAAACGCTCTCCGCCACGTCAGCCCTCCGTCACCTCTCGCCAGACGGTTTCTGTGCCGACAGCCCCCGGCTCCCAGACGTTGTTAGCAACGAGGGATTCCCAGACCTTGCCGTTGTGCTTCACGCGGGCACCGAGCGGGTAGGGATTCGTAGAATTGGGCTGCACCCATTCGGGCATTTCCTCTGTCGGCGTGTCGGGTGTGCCCGCTTCAAGCACCTTCGCCCAAAGGCTCGGCGCTGCCGTGGGTGCCCAATCGGTCTGCGACGTGTGCGCCTGAAGGCAAACGTAAAGCTCGCCCTCATAGCTCACGCGCTCGGCCTCGGCGTAGGCGTGGCCGTTGCCGTCCCACGCGGCGAAGAGCGCGACGGCTCGGCTCGCCACGTCGGTTGAGAGAGACGGCGCTTGTGTCTTGTAAATCGCGATGATCGCGCGCACCATGCTCTCTTCGTCTTCGGTGAGTGCCATTTGTTGCCCCTTTCTCTCGGTAACGAAAAAGCCCCAGCGTCTGCGAGGGCTTTGGTACCTGATTGTGTGTGTTCGCTCTTAGCTGAAGAGCTGCTTATAGAGCGCGTCCATGCGCCTTACCGTCTCGTGAGCGTCAAGCCGCTTCATTCCTCCGCGCCACGATTGGTAAGACTGGTTGGCTTGCTCGACGGTCATAACGCCGCGAGCGACCAGCGCCGCTTGCTTCTTCAGCTTGCGCCGCTGTCGCGTCACGGAAGAGCGGCAAGGGTGAACAACCACCTTTTCACCCTCGCCATATGAAAACCTCTTCTTCAGGAAAACGAAGCCGCGCGACAGCTTCACTACGCGCGTCTTCTTGCGGTTGATGATGATTCCCAGATCGTCGCAGAGCGCTTCGATGCGCGAAAGCGCGTCCCAAAGCGTCTGCTTGTCAAGCGCGATGCAATAGCTATCGTCCATGTAGCGACCGCTCGCGAGGATGCCCGGAAGCGAAAGCATCAGATGGTCTATCGGCGACGGCAAGGCCACCGCTAGAATCTGGTTCGGCTCGCTGCCAAGACCAAGCCCGCACGCACCGTGAGCGTCTATCTGGTCGCCTATGACGCGCTTAACGCGCTCATCGTCAATGGCTCTGTCGATGATGCGCTTGAAAGCGTCGTGGTCGATGTTCGCGAAATAGTCAGAGAAATCGACCTGCAAGATGTAGCCTTCCGTCCCGTGCTTTCGCCGGTGGGCTACAAGTTGACGCTTCATGCGCTTGATTGCGTACTCGGTGCCGCGCCCCTTCACGTTTGCGGCGCATCCCTCTGTCAGGGTAGGCCAGATCGCGGGCGCGAGTGCGTGACGGCTCAAAGACTTCTGTATGACACGCTCCGAGAAGTGGACAGAGCAGATGTGACGAAGCTTGCCGCGCTCGAAAAGGTCAAACTCGATGAAGCCGCGCCGGAAGTCAGCGCCCGTGAGCAGGTCGCGGCGCGCCCGCATGATGTTCGGCATGACGCGCCCCATGTAGCGCTGAACGCTTGCCTTCCAGCGAACGCCCGCAGCAGCGCCGTTCGCCGCGCTGTATAGGTTATCGAGGTCTGCGACGGCTTCTAGCGTGCATCCCTCGATGCGCCTAGCCCTATTCTCCGCGCGCTTGGCATCTCGCCTTGCGCGGCGTGCCGCGCGTCGCTCTTCAGAGTTCATGAGGGCACCCCGCGCGGCTTGCAGTCGGCATCCAGCAGCCGCTTGACGGTTGACCATGAAACGCGGTCGGAAGCCGAGAACCGCGCCATGCAAGCAGCGAACGGCAACCGTCGCGGGGTGCATATTTACGGGCGCATGCCCGATGGTCGCCCCTTCCTTCCTCAAATGCACGGCGCGCGGCGCTTACAGCCGCGCGGTCTGGCAAAGCTTGGGAATCACGGCAGCGGGCGTATCCAGTCGTTCGTCGGCGCGTTGTTGTTGGCATTGCCGTTGTTGTTGACATTGCACGCGTTGGACGAAGAACCACCCATGACAGACCGCAGCCACCAATTGACGCGATGATTTTCAAGGGACAACGCGCGAACATTTTACCCCTTTCCTATGAGTTTCACGCCAGCGCGAGCGCCCTTTATCAGCTTAATGTCGCTGTCGATTCTGTCTAGGATTCCTTCGAGCCGCGCAGCCTTGATGGGAAGCCCCATAGCCAGAAGGCTTTGCATGTCTTGGTAGAGCTGGTTTAGATCTGCCAGCGCAAGCGTCATATAGCGCTTCCGCTCATCGACGTTGCGCGGCGCGTTCGGATAGAATGCGTCGGCCTTAACCAGATTGAAGACAACGCTTCGCGCCGTCTCTGCCATAGGCACCGCAAAGATGAAGCGGTAGGATTTCGGAACGTCGCGCGACGTTACAAGGCGCGTCACGTCGTTTCTGATCGCAACCGCCGTGTTGAAATACTCGAAAGAGCTTAGGTTGCGGTTGCGCATGTATACGCCGCTCACTTCGCGGCACCTCCTAATCTGCGACGGTTAGGCGCATGCGCAAGGCATGCGCCAGCGCGGTACTGTGTACGGCTTATCAGCCTATGAGGAAGCACGGCAGCGGGCGTATCCAGTCGTACGTCGGCGCGTCGCGGCCGGCAGCGCCGTTGTCGTTGACATCGCACGCGTTGGACGAAGAACCACCCATGACAGACCGCAGCCACCAAGCGACGCGACCGCCAGCGATGCGGCTTGCCGTGTCGCTGAAGATGGGGAACTGGCTATCGAAGCCGACAGAGTAGCCCTTGGTGCCCCATACCGGGCAGCCGTAAACCTCCATCTCTGAGGGCGACCAGACCTTGCCCAAGTCCACCCAGCTCCAACTGCTCGATTCAGTGAGCTTTTCGCTCGAAGAATAGCGCTCTTCGAGAAGCACGTGCTGCGCCATGATCGCGCTTTGGAGCGTGGATGGAAGGGCTGGCAGGAAGTCGTTTATCTCCCAGTCGTGCAGCTTCGAGCACAGGTAGGGGTGCTTCTCGTCGGCCGTTCCGTTGTTGTTGTTCGTGTCGCGCCACTGAAGGTAGCTCGTGTTTACCGCCTTGCTGCCGGTGACGCTCACGGGCGCGAGCGGCACCATGACGATATGGTGCCCCTTCGCTGTGTCGCTGCACTGGTAATAGTGGTCGATAGCGCCGATGCGGTAGCGCACCGTCTGCGACGGCACGTTGGCGCCCGCCGTGATGGGAACGTCGATATAATCGCCGATGCGAAGACCGGCGAAGTTGCCGTTGCGCGCGCGGTCGCGAAGCCATGTATAGATGCTCTGGCTCCCGATCTCGTTTGCGAAGACCGAAGCGAGCGAGCGCCCAGCGTAAGAGTTTGTGTTGTGCTGTCGGTCGTATTCCTCGGCAGTCGTTACGGCGTTCGCCGTGTTGCGCGCCGAAGTGTCCTTCAGGTTATATGCCGTCCCGTTGATTGAGAACTTGGAAAGGTCAGCCATGATTCCCCCTTAGTTGAGCGTGGCCGTCTCGCCGCTCATGCTCGCCTGCGCGACCGTGAGCGTTTCGCCCGACAGCGCGCTTCGGCGGCTCGCGGGCATGTAGGCCGTTTCCTTGATAACCACGTAATCGTCTTGCAGCTCCGCGACGGCGGTAGCGAGTACCGCGTTAGCGTCGCGCAGCTCTTCAACCTCATCGTCAGAAGGCGGCTCGATAGCCGCGATGCTGTTTGCGATGTTCAGTGCGTTCTGCGCAGCCGCCGTCGCATCGTCAGCGGCACCGTTCGCACGCGCGGCGGCTGCGTTCGCGTTGCTCGCCGCCGTGTCAGCAGCCGTCTTCGCGGTGTTTGCGCTCGCCGTCGCCTTATCGGCGTTCGCCTTAGCGGTGTTTGCCGCCGATGCCGCGTTGTTCGCAGCCGTGGTCGCCTTGTCGGCGTTCGCCTTTGCCGTGTTGGCGGCGGATGCGGCGCTGTTCGCGGCTTCTGCTGCCTGCTGCGCGGCGGTGGCCTTTCCGTTGGCGTTGCTCGCCGCCGTGTTCGCCGCGTTCGCGGCAGAGTTGGCGGTTGATGCGGCGGAATTTGCCTTGTTGACCGCCGCGTTCCCTCGGTCGATGAGGTCTTGAACGGCATCGTCCCAGCTTTGCGCTGGCTTCTGACCGTCCAGAGCGCTGCGCAGGATTTCGATTGCGAAGCGCTCCGTCGAATAGGTCTTGCCGCTCTTCGTGATCGTGAAATAGGCTTCGTCGGTGTAGCCGGAAACGCTGCAAAGCTTCGACTCGTCAACCGTGATCGTTACGGCGTTGCCACTCACTGAGCACTGACCGCGATAGTAGTTCCGCTTATTAGGCAAAAGCACGGCAAGCCATGCCGTAGCGCCGGAAAGCTCGAACTCAGCGCCGTTGTCGTAGATAAGCGCCTTGATTGTGGTTCCGCCATCGTCGCCCTGACCAACCTTGACGCAGGTTCCCGTTCCCTCCTTCGAGATATCGAGTTCGAGCGTCCGCGTGTTGCTCATTGCGCGCCTCCTTCCTCGATATCGGGATAGGCAAGCTTTCTGAGCGCTTCCAGCGCTTCGCTGAAGCTCATAGCGCTTCGCGCCTTGCTCGAAACCGGCTGAACGTCGGCGTTCGATGCCACGGCTGGCACGCTTGCCGCCAGCGCGTCGAACACGTCAACTACCGCTTTAAACCTGTCATCGACATACAACGGCTGAACGAAAGTAAAGTGCTCATCTCGGTTTTCCGGCTCTCTCACGTCGGAAGCAGGGACGATTGAACGTGTTCCCTGATCGTCTACCGCTATGAACACTATTCCGCTTTCGTCGGCTCTTTTTATAAGCTCAGCGTCGTACTCAGTAAGCACGGCTTCAGAGTTCGATATCGGGTCATGAGCTAGATAATAGAGAATTGCCATTAGATACCTCCTAATCGAAGCTGCACGTCGTACACAAACCGTTGATGAAGTTGATAGATTGCCATGAATTAGTCCATCCAACGGTTCCATTGCCGTTGTCGTGAATCTCTCTGACGTAGTGAAACTTATGGTTACCCGTATGGCATATAGTCGCCGTGGTGCTCTCGTTGCTTGAAGCTGCTGTCGAAATCTGCGGCGAGCTGATACGCACCGCACCTTCTGCCGTCATCTGTATTCCTCGATACTTGATCGACGGATTGTCTATGTTGTACGAATGCGCGGAGAAATCGATATTTCCAATCTGCGTCCCGTTCTCAAGTCCGAGAATCTTACCGCCTGTAAGGCGAATCAAGTTCGATGCAGAACCGCACTCGAACGTCCCGCTTGCGTCGATGTTGTTTGCGGTCATGTAGTTTGTTGTGAGCTTGCCGGTGGTCAAGTCCCAGAAGTTCTTACCTTCCTCATCGGTGAGAAGACCGGCGCGCACGCGGTCTGCTCGCATCGTACCGGCGTTGATGAGGTCTGCGGTCACCATGCCGCCGGTAAGGAACGTCTTCCAGTCCCACTGTCCTTCTGAGGTAAGGCCGGATGCAAGGCGAAGACCCATGCCGTTAAGGTTGACAGCCCACATGCCGGACGTGCTGCGAAGCGGTAGGCCGGTCAGCGCGTCTATGGGAACGTTGCTGTAGATTGTGCCAAGCTCGAACGTCTCGACCTTGTAGGTACCAACCGAATTGAACTGAGCGTTGAGCGACTGCTGTAGCTGAATGAGCCATGAAACGGATGTGCCAGCCGCCGCGTCGTAGAGCGCGTTTTGCTGGCTGTTCCCCTTCAGAGCGTTGCTCACGCTCTGCCACATGTCGGCCATCGTGTCAGTAAGGGTGTCGAACGTAACGGTCGCGTCGCCGGTGAGCAAGTCGCGCTCAATCTGAGACACGCGGCCATGGAGCCGCACGCCCTCTTCGGAGAATCCCTTGTCGATGATCGCAACGTCATCGCCAACGCCCACGCCCTCCCACGATCGCCCGAACGCGTATAGGTCGATAACCGAAGCGGTGTAGGTAACTTTAGGCTCCTTCACCTGCTTCAGGTAGTCTTTCGTTTCCTGCAAAAGCTGCGCCGCGTCCTCGCACTGCTCGTTCACGTATGAGGTCACGGCGGGCAGAATGCCGCCCTCTCCGTCGGGGTGTCCCCAAATCTCGGTGGCTTCGGCATCCTCAACGTAGTCCTTGCCGCCGTTTATGTCGCCGAAGGTAAGGCGGCGACCGTAGCCGCCGCTCTCCGTCTCAACGCCCTTTCCATATCCGTAGACGCGCGTTTTCGGGTTGTCGCTCGCCATTGAGCGCTTGACCGAAACGAGGTCTTTAGTCCACGTGAAGCGCTTTGCGCTGCTCTGGTTCCCGCGAAGGGCGCGAATGTTCACGCGGCGCGCGACGATGCCAGCGCCGTTGTGAACGATGGTCGTTTCAAGCTCGCCGCCCCACGTCTCGATGATTCCGGCCAATCCCTCGCGCACGCTCTCATGGTAGAAGGTGCGCGAAGCGGTGCCGCCCTGATCGCACGTGCCAACCTCCCAGCGCGTGTCTGCGAGAATGGATGTGAGGGCTACCGACACGCTGCCAGAAGGCCGCTTATCGTCCAACCAATCATCCCACGTCTCGTTAACCGAGTTGATGCAGACGGCTTGCGTCTCTGGCGCGCCGTCATCGTCGTGTACGCGGTCGATGGTGTCAACGATGTGTTCGTGGCACACGCCCTGAAGGTCAATCCAGACTACGCGGTCGCCCTTCACGAGGTCTTCGGCGCACGTGATGTTGAGTTCGTCGGTTCCGTCCAGCGCGTCGGTGTGCGTCGCGGCGCTCACCGTGAGCCGCCCCAGATTGTCGCCCCAACGGCTGAAACGGGTGAAGCCTATGCGTCTAATTAAAGCCATCGTTCCACCCACTCTAGTACCGCCGTGCCGCTGGTGATGCTCAGGTGGCACCGCCCGTTGATTTCGAAGTAATCCGAATCAATCGTTACCGGCGCGGCCTGGTTGTTGACCGTCGCGTGCTCGGTCGCCATGTCAAGACGTATGGTGCTCGAAGACGTGAGCGGCGTGTTGACAGCCACGAACTCGCCAGTATCGACGTTCGTAATCCGCCACGAGCTGCCCGCCGCTGGTTTCGCCGTCACCTTCAGACGCGCGGGGCGGTTGCCGCCAGCGTTGACGTAGACGTTGCCCGCCGAAACCTCCATGCGGCGGCGCTGTCCGTAATAGTCGGGGTCGCCGATATGGAAAGTCACGGTTGTAGTCGGGCAATCGTCGGTGATCTCGTCTAGGTCGGTGCTGCCGCTCACGATTGCAAGCAGGTATCGCGTCGGGTCATCGGGAAGGTAGAGCGGCGCGGGTTCGTCCGTCCAGAGAGCCGCCGCGAGCTTGTGCCGCATCTCCGCGACCTCGCGGCGGTCCTCAGTCCTAAGCCAAATCTCAACGGGAAGGTCGTAGCCGCCACGGTAGGCACTCTTGAAGACCTCGCCATGCCGCCCCGGAACGCTCTCGAACGTCGCGTTGACGGTCGCCATGACGGGACGGCGCACCTTGCAGTAAACCAGCGCCGAAAGGTCGTGCCCGTTGAAAATGATGCGGTCGTGCTGGTTCCTATCCCTTCTAAGTTGCAACCGGAACACCCCTTTGCTTCAGCTTGCTTGCGATGCCAGCGCCGATCTGCTGGCCTGTCTCGTATGCGTCCACGCCGTCGCGAATCTGAGCGTTAAGCTCGACGTTGACGGACACAACCTGAGACGCGGGCTGCTGCCTGAAAGCGCCAATCTGGTTGAGCGCATCGGCCATGAGGTCGGAAAGGCGGTCGATTGGCAAGACCGCTTCTCGGCCTGCTTCGCCAACGCCGATGACCGAAGGCGCGTCGAAGATGCCGCCTTTCGCGTACCAGCTGATGCTTACGCTCGGCAGCTTCACGGGGCCGAAGTCGTTCCAGCTCACGTTGAAGTGCGGAAGCTTCGGCCTCGGAATGCTGATCTTGATGCCGCCAAAGGCGTTCATGATCTTGCTCGGGATGCTTGAAATCGCGTTCCACGCGCTTTCAATGGGATTCTGAATGAACCCCTTGATGCCGTCGAACACGCCTTGCACCTTCGAGCCAAGGCCGGGGAATCCCAGCTTGTCGCCGATTCGGTCTGCGATGCTAACCGCCGTGCTCTCGGCAGCGTCAAGCTTCGAGCCGATGTTGTCTTTAACCGCGTTGAAGGCGTTTGCCGCTTGGCTCTTCGCCGTCTCCCAGTCGCCGTTCATCGCGGCTTGCAGAGCGCCAGCCGCAGAGCTGCCGACGGTCTTCGCGGTGTTCATGTCGTTCTGCACGGTCTGGCCGATGTTCGAGAAGGCCGTTTGCGTGTTGCTCTTGAGGTTGTTCCACCCGTTAGACACGGTATCGACCGCGCCTTGCGCGAGGTTCCCGACGTTGGTTTTAAGGTCGTTCCAAGCGTTAGAAGCGCCGGTTTTGATGTTCTCCCAGGTGTCGGAAGCGCCTTGCTTCAACTGCTCCCACTTCTCGCCAACGCCGGTGCAGAAATCCGAAACGCCGGTGCTCGCCTGCTCCCAGATTCCGCCCCAGAACTCAGGCACGCCAGCGAAGAAATCCTGCACGCCCTGCCACTTCTCCGAAATCCAGCCGGTGAAGTCAGACCACATCTGCTTGCCCGTCTCGGTCTGCGTGAAGAACCACGTAAGGCCAGCGACGGCGGCTGACACGGCGGCAACGCCAAGGCCGATGGGATGCGCGGCGATAAGGCCGGTGAAGCCCGTCCATCCGCTAGAGAGCGTGCCGGTGAGCATGCTTCCCAGACCGCCCGCCTTGGTGACGATGTTCGAGAAGCCGGTTCCGATCTTCGTTAGGAAGCTCGAATCTCCCATTACCTTTTTAGCGCCGCCCCAAAGCTCGCCAGCGGTCTTGAAGGCGCTTCCCACGCCATCGGCGGCTTCCATCGTCTTACCTATGGCAGTGGTCACGCCGCCGAATGCGACAGCTCCTAGAGCGAGGTTGTTAACAAGCGTCTGCTGCTCCGGCGTGAGGTTCTTGTACCAACCCGTGACGGTTTCGAGCGCGGGCGCAAGCGTGTTAAGAAGGCTCGCGCCGATCTCCGTTACCGCCGCCTGAACCGGCATCGCGGCTTCGCCGAGTTCCTGCATGGCCGCGTTCATCTCGTTCTGAGCGTCGCGGGATGCCAGAAGGTCTTTGTTCGTCTCCTGATACTGCTTACCGGCTTCGCCGTACAAGCCCGTGAGCGTCTCGGTGATGAGCTGCGACCGCTCCTGCTCGCTTCCACACGCCGCGAGCGCGGCGTTGAAGGCATCTTCTTTGGTCTGACCCTCGGCGACCGCCTGATTGAAGGCGGCCTGAGCCGAAGAGTGGCCGGAAATGGCGGCGCTCCACTGCTCGGCTGATGCCGTGGACCAGTTGAGAGCGTCGGCAAGACCGCCCGTGACCGTTCCCGTGTGAGCCGTCTCCTGCGCGGCTTCAGCGAGGTTTTCGAGCGGCAGCGCGTCTCCGAACGTCGCATACGCGCCCGCCGCAATGTTCGTCCACTGGTTAAGCTCCTGCTGGTTGGTGGTAAGGCGCGCTAGGTTCTGCGCGGCTTCGGTTGACGTGTCGGATTCGCCAAGAAGACGGTAGAACATGCCGTAGGTGGACGAAGCCTGCTCGGCGGTGCCGCCCGCGTTCTTCCACGCGGTTTCCAACTGCCCGCTCTGCTGTATGGCTTCCTCTTGGCTCGATGCAAGCCCCGTGAGCGCACCGGCAGCGCCGATGATGCCGCCGGAAAGCTTCGTGCCAGCGCCCGCCATCTTGGAGCCTGCGCTTGAAATCTTGTCGGCGTTGTCCTCGATGGTCTGACCGAGCTTGCCAAGAGCCGTCTTCGAGCCTTCGGCCTGACGCGCGGTGTCCGAAAGCTCGGTACCGTAGCTGTCAAGCTGGCGCTCGCACTGCATGATCGCGCGCTTCAGGCTGTCGTACTGCCGTTCTTCCTGAGCCGTGAGCTGCGCGCCGCTCTGTTTCTTGCTCTCCAACTGCGCGAGCGCCTGCTTGTAAGCGTCAAGCTTCTGCTCTGTCTCGCTGTATGCGGAATTGAGCGCCTTTACCTTCTGCTCTAGCAGCTCGGTGTTTCCGGGGTCGAACTTCAGCGCCTTGTTGATATCACGCAAGTCGCTTTGGGTGTCGCGCGATGCTTGCTGAACCTTCTTCAGGGCGCTTTGCAGCTCGGTAGTGTCGCCGCCAAACTTGATAACAAGCCCCTTGTAAGTGACCGCCACGTAATCACCCCTCTTCGGTTGTCAAAGTCCCATGAGTGCTTGAAGCAGCGCGCCCTCGCGGGCGCGCTGCCGTCAAGAACTCACTTCATGTCACGTCATGACCAGAACGCGGCTTCTGCCTTGCGCGCCTTCTCGTCCTCGTCGTAGTGCGCCGCAGCGTCGGCGTAGAACGCGTTGATCTCCAACAGGTCTTGAACCTGCCGGTAGCTCATCATCTGAAGGTCTGAGAGCGTCAGGCCGCATTGCTGGCAGTTGTAGATGTATCGCGCGTCGCACGCGTCGCTAAGCTCTCTTGGCAGCGGCGGCGCTTTCCTCTTCGGCGGTCGCGGTGTCCATAACCTCTTTCGCCGATGGAAAAAAGTTGTCCTGAACAATTTCCATCACGTCGGAAGCCCAACCGTCCGAGCGCCCCAGATCGTATGCGTCGGCGGGGAATGCCGAGACCCACTCATCGAACATCTCATCGAACTTCGGCGTAGCCGTCTTGATGCACGCGTAGAAGATTTCGAGAAGCGGAGCAATGGGCGGAAAACCGTACTCGTTCTGAGCGGCGAGAATAGCGCCCACGGCTTCGTTAATGTCCTTCGGCCTGCGCGTGCCGTTGGTGTTCACGACATGGAAGTATCGAGAGAACACAATCGGCGTGAACGCGTTGAAGGTCGCTTCGAACTCGTTTTCGCCAACCTTGATAACCATTCGCAACCTCCTACGCGGCCGGGGTCTTGTGCGCAAGCTCGATATTGACCGCATCAAAGAAGGTGTCGTAATCGTCAAGGCCGGTGAAGCTGTCGTATCCGCTCGTGCGAATGTCGGTGCTCGGAATGGTGACGGGTCGCCACGTGAACGGGTAATCGAGTTGCGTGATCTCCGGCGTGTCCTGAATGGTGTTAAGCTCCTGCGTCGGCTTCGAGAGCTGGCACATGAGAAGGCAGCGGCGGCGACCGAGCGCATGCCCCGGCTGCTCGCACATGAAGGCGAACTTTTTGGGCGTGCGGTCGGCGCTCAGGATGGTTCGCCCGTCCTGCGCGATCTCGTAGCCCACGAGGTCTGCGATGAGGGCGCGCAGCTCCGGCGTGCTCTCGGTGTCGTAGAAGCTCATGGTTCCGCTGCCGCCGTTGTCCTGCTGCTTGTCAAGCCAAACCTCGTTGTCGGCGTAGCTCGTCGCAGTCTCAACGGACGGCTCCATGCTGATTGCGACGGTGCCCGCAACGTGCGTTGGCTTTTTGTAGGTAAGCGCGTCTTCGTCCTCGACGGGCGCGAAGTGCGCGTTTTTCACGCCGAAGAATCCGTTTCGCATAATTTCCTCCTAATTGTCTTCGCTGACGTTCACGGTGAACGCCGCTTCGGTCAACTCTTCTGAATCGATGTTGGTAACGCCGAGCGTGTAGGCAACGCCAGCCGCGTCCAAGGCTTCGCGCACGCGCCGCTCAGTCGCGTAGTCGCGGTGCCGCGTGTAGAGCGCCACGTCGTAGGGCATCCACGACATGTAGGCGCTGTTGTCCGCGTAGGCGGTTTCGTTGTAGCCAGCCACAAGGCAGATGAACGGCGGGCTAGGCTCTTCGCCGTCGGCGAATCGCTGGTTAGCCCACGGGATGCCGAGAGAATCGAGCACGCCGCAAAGCTCCTTCAGCCCTATCATTCGCCATCGCCCCCCATCTGCGAGAACTCGCGCGCCACTTGATCGGCGACCTCGGCAATAACGCCGTCGCCGGGAACGTCGCCGTACTTCTTGCCCGTCTGGTTCTTGATTGCATGCCCGTTCTCCAAGAGGTGCGTGAGCTGGTAGATTCGGTTATGCACCGTGCATTCGGTGCCCGTCTCGTCGGTCACAACGTCGGCCTTCCAACCCTTCTTGTAAGCGCCGGTGCGAACCTTGCTCTTCTGCTTCAGGAGCTTCACCGCGCGCTTTCCGGCTTCCTCCGAGTTCTCCGCGAGCGCGGAAACGTTATCGTCCACGCACTCTTTCATGCAGCTTCGGATGAAGCGCTCGATGCTCTGCTCAGCCACGGTCGCCCACCACCTCTGCGAGCGTCAGGCGCACGAAGTCGGGGCTTGACCTGTCCACGCGCTCGACCTTCAGCCGCGCGCCTTCGAACTCGACTAGCCGCTCACCGCTGTATGCGCTCTTGCGTATCTGCAACACGGCTTCGGGATGGATGCCAGCGGCAGCGGCGGCGTAGTATGCGGCATCGCCCATAGAGAAGACGTTGCAGAACACCTTGCGCTTGGTTTCCTCCGTCTGCTGCACGCCGTATTCGTCCTTCTTGACGGTCTTAGCGATGAGCTTGCACGTGCCAGCCCACATGCTCATGACGCGCCCCCGAACTCCGAGCTGCCGCACATCATGGTTAGCAGATCATCGAAGCTCTGAGTAAGGCGGTCGGCATCGGGGTTGTCTATGCCGAAGTTCGCCTTGCAGTAGACCTTCACCGCGAGCCGAACCGTACCGTTCGAATCGTCGGCGGCTACGGAAGCGGCAACGCCGCCCGCGCGCATCGCGGCGCGGGCGGCTTCGATGAGGTCTTCGATCTCAGCGTCGAAGTCGCAGCATTCGGCGGGAATCCTAAGCGCTTCGCGGCAAGCGTCAAGCAGCTTCGGCTTCTCTGCCATGCGGCACCTCCTAAGCCTTGGCTGCTGCGGCGGTGCCGATGGTGAGCTGAGTGAAGCCCTCCGGGACGGCAAGGCCACCGTCATAGAGCATGTAACCGTCAATGGCAGTGTTCCAGCTACCGTCGGTGAGCTTGACCGCCTCGACGGTGGGGCCGTCGAACAGGTTGCCACGGAACAGGTCGGGGTAGCCGATCATGATAACGCCATCAGCCAGCCCCTCTTCGCGCTTGACGATGCTTCCGAAGATTCGACCCTCAACGGTCGGGTCTTCGTCCTTCTCGTTGACGAAGTAGGCGCGCTTGTTCGCGTCCTCGACGGCGGCAATATGGTTCCAAATGGTCTGCTGGTTGGCGTAGACGCGCGCGCCCTTGGGCGTGGGGTTGCCAAAGGTCTTCAGAAGACCAAAAGACTTCAGGAAGTCGGCCTTGGCAAGCGTGCCTGCGGTCGCGCAGCTAATCTTGTTGGCGGAAGCCATGCCAAGCGTTCCGTTAACAAGACGGGCAAGCACAATGCCGTTTGCGGCAACGCCGCAACGGGCGCTTACCTCGCGGGTGATGTAGTTTCGGAAGCTGTCAATGCTCTGAATCATCATCTTGCGGGACAGCGTGACGCGCTTCTTGATCTCGTCGCCTGTAAGGGTGATGCGGTCAAAGGTGTTCTGCTCATCGTCGGTTGGCGCTACACCCTCGGCGGTCTTCGCAGCATCGCCCTTGTCGATGCTCTTATGGCGGATAAGCTCGTACTGGTTGCGCATCGTGTCGCGGGTAACGTCGCTGAAAATGGCGGTGCTGTTGTCGATAAGAGTGATGATCTCGTTCTTCAGCTCGACGGGCACCACCTCATCGGTGTTCGCGGTGGTGACGGTGTAAGCGGCGCGCTGCTCAAGATGCGCGAGCGCGGAGCGCTCGGCATCCGTGAGGTCGTTTCCCTCAGTCAGGCGAACGCCCATCTGAGACGCAAGGCGCTTCAGGAAGCCGCGCGTCTCGGCGGCGCGGTAATCGGTAACGTCGCGCACGTCGGCGACGCTGCCGCGCGCGGTCGCGGAGCTTCCCAGCGGCACGGTATCGACCTGTCGGGCGGCACCGCTTGCGATAGCGGAGCGGGCAGCAGCGACGGCGGCGGCGCGCGTCTCGCGGTTCTTCTCGGCGGCTGCGTTGCGCTTCTCGATCTCGGCGGTAAGCTGGCTCATGCGCTCTGCGTCCTGCTCGGTAGGCTCCTGCGCGGCTCCGTCCTCTGCGGGCGTGTCGTACTTCTCGACAAGTACCTCCAGCTCGTCCACAAGCTCCTGCGTGGTTTTGTTCTCGTCTCCCATTTTCTAAACCTTCCTACTTTCGGCGATTGCCAGTGTTGCGCGGGCTTTTGCCAGCGCGTACTTACGGCGCGCAAGCTCCTTGCGCGACTGCTCAATCGCTCCGTTGAGCAGGTTTCTTGCACTTATCTCGGTGTTCGGGTCTGCCGGTAGGCTGACGGCCGAAACGTCGAAAACCTTCTTTACGCGCGTGATCGTCGTGGTGTGCGTCTCGCGGTCGTACTCGTCGGCAGCGACCGTGAAAGCCCAAGACATGCGCGTGATGAGGCCGGATTGAATCTCTTCATAGAGGTCGCGAGCGGCCTGAGATCGCGACAGGTCCGCCGCGATGAAAAGACCGTGCTCGTCCGGCTCCACAATGAGCGTTCCGTTGCTGATCCGCGCGAACACCTTGCCGGTGTGGTCGAACTGCATGATTACGTCCGACATGTCCGCATCGCGGAACGCGTCCGGACTGATCACCTCGGTGTATTCGAAACCGTCGTAGTCCTCGAACAACACGTAAGGGTCGTTGAACGTCGAGGCGTAGCCCTCGACGTAGAACTCGCTGTCGATGCGCTTCCCCGTGCTGCCGCCGTCCGGCTCAGCGCGCGCGACCAGCGGCACGGACAGGGAGCGGTATTGCCGCTCATTCGGCTTCGCTGTCATCTTCATCCTCCTTGTATGTCGATGTCGATTCACTCGCCGCGATGGCGGCTATGTTCGCGTTCTTAGCGGCGGCATCAGCCGCCTGCTCTGACGTGTGTTCGCTGATGAGGTCGAGGTCGATGTACTCGCCACGGATGACATGGCGCTCCCCGCCGTCGTAATGCGCGGATTGGAACACGTCCGCGACCTGATTGCCGCACCAGATGCCACGGTCGAAGAGGGCGACCGAGACGTTGAGCTTGGTCGTGTTGCTCGCGAACTCAAGGCGGTTCGCGCTGAACATGATCTCGTTGCCGTGCGCAATCTCATTCGGCGTGAAGGTCATGCCGGTCATCACGAACCCGAGCTGGACCGCGAACGGCTCGATGCGCCCCTCGTAATACGAGTTGAACGTGTCCTCGTCGGCGCGGTTCATAACGATTTCCTCATTGCTCCCGAAGAATCGATAGGCGCTCTTTTCTATGCGCTCCATCTGCTCGGCATCAACCGTGTAGCTCTTCGGCGTGATCTGCTGCACATCGCTGAACAGCTTGTCATAAACCGCAATGCCACCGGCGTTGTCAACGGAGAGCTGGGAATTGAAGCTCTTGCGCGCCGCTTCCGAGTCCTTCTCATTGCGGTTTTGGCTAAGCTTGCCGATGAAGCGGATTGCGGCACCCTGCCTGATGGCAGTCTGCTCGGCCTCGGCCTGCGCGTGCATCAGCTCAAGCGTCGGCTGAAGCACGTTCGTCCCGTCTCCGAAGAGGTCGGACTGGTACTGGTGCCTCGTCATCACGCCGACACGCGACCACTCGACAAGCGCGGTGTCACCCGTGGGGAATCTCAGGTAAAGCCAAAGCTCGCCATCGACGTCATACGCCTCGCACTGGGATGGCAAGACCGGGTAATAACCGGTCACGTCACCGCCGTCTCCCATCGGAACGATGAGCGCCGTGTCGTTGACTTGCAACATCGTCCATACGCGCTTTATGAATTGCGGCGTTGTCATCCACGGGTTTGGCGCATGCATGAGCGCACGAGCGGCATGCGGTTGCGCGCTGCCGGAAACCTCAGGCTTGAGCTTGCTCGCGTGGTCCGCGCCGCTCTCGATGATACTGCGCGTCAACTCCGCCTCGTACAGCCCGCCCTGCCACGTTGTGAAACTCGGCGCGTAGGCGGTGAACGTCTGGAAATACCCGTTGACCGCCTGCATCTGCGGTCGATGAAAGACGGCATCGAACAGTGATCGCACCATAGGTCGTGAGCCTGCCATTTAACCTCCAATCATCGCAGCGTAGTCATCGGCGATGTTCTTCATCGCTATGAACGCGTCGCACTCAGCCGCCCAAGCGTCTATGCGGTTGCGCGGGTCTTGGTTCTTCTTGTCGGGCTGGATATTTCCGTTCACGTCCGTGCGAATCGCGACGTTCGAGCGGCACCACTCGGCAATCGGGTTGCCGTTGTCCACGATTCGGCCCTCCTTGTAAAGCGCGCGAAGCTCCTTCATGGGCATGCTCAGCGTCTGAGCGCCCTGAACGATCTTCTGCATGTTGTCCGCGCCGAAGTAATCCTCATAGGCTTCCTGCGTCGGCACGTCGCGCATGTGCCACGGGTCGTAGCCGCATGCAACGGCGTAGATGCCGTATTCGCTCTGGACCTCGGCAACCCAGTCCAGCACGTCGCGCTTGTCCATGATCGGAGTGTCGCACGTCCTCATGAGTCCTCGCGCAATCCACGCATCGTATGGGACTCCATCGCGCCCACCGCGCCTTCCCTCGCGCTCCGCCTGCTCCAAGGCGCGCAGCGGTATCCACACCATGTGCATGGCGTAGATGTTCGGGTCGCCGGGTCTCTGCATGAGCAGGCACGCCGCCGTCAGGTCGGTCGTGTCAGCGGCATCGACGCCCAGCACGGCATAGGTGAACGTCCCATCGCCGGGGTCGAACGTCTCATCGTTGTGGATCTCATCCCACGTGAGCCACGCTTGCGATTGGTTCTCGATGAGGTTGAAGTCCTTGACGAGAAGGGTCGGCAAGAATGTCGGATCGTCCTTCGCCTTCGACACGTTCTGGCGTAGGGAGACGAGCGACTTGATGGTTCCCAAGCCCGGATTCGCCTTGATCCAACAGCTCTCGTCCTGCCATTCCTCGCGCTCGTCAAGCTCGAAGATGAAGGCGATGAACCTCTCCGCCTTGTCACCCGTCGCTTGGCCGTCGAGCCACTTGCAGGCGTACTCGTACTGGGCGTCGAAGATGCCGTTTCGGACGAACCCGTTCGTGGTGATCTCCAAGACCAGCGGCTGTCGGCGCGCCGACGTGCCCTGAATCGTCAGGTCGTAGAGGTCGCGGTTCTTCATGGCCGCAAGCTCATCCACGATCGCTCCCGAGATGTCGAGGCCGTCCAAGTGGTTCGTGTTCGCGCTGAGCGCGCGGATGCTCCCCATGTTGAGGTTGCAGTAGAGGTCTGCCACGCGCTTACGGATGTGCTTCGCCAAGTCGGGGCTTGTCTGCACCATGCGCCACGCGTTGTTGAAGCCCTTCGCCGCCTGATCGTGCGCCGTGGCGACGTTGTAGACCTCGGGCGCTCCCTCATCGTCGTTCACGAGCAAGTCAAGCTCGATCGCCGACGCGAGCGCGGTCTTTCCGTTCTTGCGCCCCATGATCCAGAGCACTTCGCGGTACTGCCGCACACCCTCGGCATCAACGAAGCCGAAGACGACCGATAGGATGGCGCGCTGGAACGGTTCGAGCTTGAAGGCGTGCCCCAAGCGCCCGGACGGAAGGCGGCAGAAGCGTTCGATGAAGCGAACGTGCTTCTGCGCGTACTCTTCGCGGTAGTGGTAGGGATAAAGCGGGTCATCGTTATCCATGCCGCGCATGACGATTGCCGCAACCTGCTTCATCTTGCCGCAAGCGGTTATCTCGCCGCTCAGTATTCCGCCGAAGTAATCGCGTATGGCGCGCTCGCAGGGCTTATGTTCCGCGCGTCTCATTGAGGAAGTCCATGAGTGAATCGGCTGCGGCTGAGCCGGAAGGCACTATCGCTATGAGCTTGCCCATCTCGCGGGAATAGCTCGTGAACAGCTTGTTGTACGCGGCGAAGCCCGGATGCTCCCGAAGCCCCGTCTGCCCGCCGCCGTTGTCGTACTCGGTAAAGATGCTCTCATGCAAGAGCTGGCGCCGCGCTTCGTCCAACTTGACCTTCAGGAAGGCCAGATCGTGGAAGAGCGGCATGAGCGGTTCGCGCTTCTCGGCGGGTATCGCGTCCTTGGTGGCCTTCTGGAGCCGCGCGACCTCCGCCTTGACGCGCCGCGCCATGGGGTCTTCGCTCGGCTTCGCCCTACTTCGGGCAGGTTTGCCCAAAAGCTCGCAACTATCGCACACTTTGCGCTTCTCCACAAGACCACCCCCCTTCTGAAACCCGGCGCGCGCATAAAACTATCTCCCGGCGTTGGTCCCCGGCCACCCATTCTGTGTTTTTGGGATGGGGGGATTGTCCGCTGCGTTTACCTGCGGTTTTGCGTCGCGTTTTTGCGCTGCGCCCTCGTTGTGCTGTGTTTGTGTGTCGCTAATCGAGCGGCACGAGGTTGCCGTCACTGTCAAAGCCGAAGCCCTGCCGGGTCGCGCCCTGCCTAATCCATCCATGCACTTGCTTGTGGCATCGGTCGCACAGGCTCACGAGGTTGTCAGGGTTGGTCGCAATGTCAGGGTCATCCACGTTCGAAGGACTCAGCTCCTTGATGTGATGCACCATGACCGCAGGCGTTATGTCCCCGCGCTTCAGGCAGTGTTGGCATAGGTGCGCGTCTCGGGTGAGCGCGGCGTCACGCGCCTGCGCCCACTCGGCGCTGTGGTAAAAGGCGCGGCTGAAATCCTTGGCCATCGCGCCCCCTTGTCTTAGATGGCGGAGAGCACAGGATTCGAACCTGCGGATGCTCGCGCATCGCCCGGTTAGCAACCGGATGCAATAAGCCACTCTGCCAACTCTCCGCGTATATCGGAATGTCAGACTCTATATCGGAATCCCGATATGTCTCGATATGAGGAAGGCCGCGCAGGTTCCCCCGCACGGCCTTTCATGACAATTCACCATATCGAATCTTAGCAGAACTTGGAAACTGAACGCAACCGGCGTTTATCAGGCGTTCTTTATAAAAGCCCATCCGACCGCATCAATATACGCAAAACCTACATCACATAGTTTGCGACACCATTGCTTCGAACTCTGCATAATCTCGGCAATCTCGTCCCACGGCTGGGCTTGCAGATACCCCATGCAGATCGCATCAGCGTAGCGCGTGCCCTTTAGCTTAGCGAGACCTCCGCGCCCGTCAGCGCCATAGAGAAATACGCACGCCTCGTCTATCTCCTTGCGCGCGTCGGCTATTCTCTGCTCCAACCTCTGCTCGAAGTCGATGCGCTGGATGATGGCGAGCGATGCGTCTGTGCAGAATCCGCCACCGCCCGAAGGCTGGTAGCTCTGCGTCTTCGCGCCCTCCTTAGCCCTCATGCACTCCAGCATCTCCCACGCCCTTTCGGTCTTCACCACCTCGGCGCGGATTCCCTCGAAATACTCCTTTGCCTTCACGCGTTTCACCTACTCGACGCCGGTGCTGCCAAAGCCGTCGGCGCCGCGCTCGGTGCCGCTCAGCTCTTCGACCGGGACAAGCTCGCACGGAACATAGGGCATCACGACAAGCTGACATACGCGCGTGCCCGCCTCGATGGTCACGGTCTCATAGCTGAGGTTAATGAGCGGAGCGCACACCTCGCCGCGATAGCCGCTGTCGATGACGCCAACGCTGTGGGCGAGCGTGATGCCCTGCTTGGATGCAAGGCCGGAGCGCGGGAAAAGCAGTCCGACACAACCGCTCGGGATCTCGATTGACAGGCCGCACCCGACGATGCGCCTCTGCATCGGTTCGAGCGTCACGGTCTCGGTGATGCGCAGATCCAGACCGGCATCACCATCATGCGCGTAGCGCGGAACCTGCATGCCGTCCGCAACCTTAACGTTGAGCTTACGACCGAACATTAGGAGACCTCCTGACTGGTGAGAAACGAAACACGGTCTGCGGGAACCCAACGCGCCCCGCAGCCGCCATGCATTGAGACGTGGCGGATTGACACCTTTCCGCGATGGCTCATGGCAACGACGCGGTAGTGAGCGCCGTTGTAGAGAACAACGTCATCGAGGGCGAGCGTCCGCCCTTGTTCGTCTCGCGGGTTTGAGCGGGTCACATCATCGGCTTGGGCAAGCAGCTCGCGCAGCTCTTCCACCTCTTTGCTCCGCTTGAAAAGTTCCAACAACATCCTTGTTCCTCCTTAAAACGGAATGTCTTCGTCGTAAAGGTCTGGCGCTGTCGGTTACACTGGCGCAACGGGCGATGGGTCGCCGGTAGCCATTGCAAGACCGGGCGCGGCTGTGTTCGCTTGTACTGCATGAGTTCCACGTCATCAACGCGAACTTCCCATCGCTTGATGCTCTTACCGTCGTTCTGATAGCTGCGCGTGTGGATACGCCCGATAAGCGAAATCTTGGTGCCTTTGCGAAGCCATGGCGCGAGCGCTTCGGCGCGCTTGCCGAACATGACGCAATCAGGCCAGTTGGTGTATTCGCCCCATGAGCCGTCGCCGTTCGGCGTGCGTTCATTGACAGCCAGCGAGAACGAAACAACATGGTTTCCGCTCTTCGTGTAACGCAGCTCTGCATCTGCGCCGAGATTTCCCGAAAGCGTGATCTTGTTAAGACTCATCGTTATCCTTGCCCTTCCTCTTTATGAACACGTCGATGTTTCTTGGGATAATCGAAAAGCCATGCAAGTCCCTTATCGCGTCGAGGATTTCGGTAAGCCGACAAGCAATGCGCGTCAAACACGCAAGCAGGGCAACAGTAAAAATGAAACTGATGATGTACTCGGCACTATCAGCGTTCATGCGAACACCTCCATGAGCTCCGCGCGCTGGTTAGCGCCAAGGCCGCGAAGGCGGCGCGATTCGGAAATGTGCAGCTTTCGCATGGTCTGCTGCGTGCGGGCGAATCCGTAGCACGGTGCGGCCTTTATGAGCGTGAAAACCTTCATCCGCGAAACGGTCTCGTCTTCGAGCGCCATGTTTAGCACGTCGGGCACGCTGTAAGAGCCATCGGCAACGCCCTTCAAGATCGCGGCTCGGCGGCGGCGTGCGGCCTTCGCCTTTTCGAGGTTTTCGCGGCGTTGCTCAGTGGTCAGATTCGGAATCATCATTGCCCCTTTCGAAAGTCACGTACTCGCATCCATGCACGATGCGAACCGGCGCCGTGTAGTCGCTCAGCGCATCCTCGACGGTGGAGGTCATAAGCTTGTGCTTGATCCGCATCCACTCGTCATCGTTAACCTCGATTTCCTTCACTTACTCCACCTTTCATAACTCGATAAGTTCCGGTGAGCTTCAGGCTCTTCAGCATGTCCAGAGCGTGCCTCGCCTGAAGCTCTCCGCAGATCCGAATCGATTGCGCGGGAATGTCAATCTGGTACGCGGTCGCTGCCGCATCGCGGTCTTTCTCCCATCGATCCTGCAATGCGTCGAAAGTCCGCATCATTGACGCCTTTAACTTGTCGCTCACATCGAGATTCGTAACCAGTTCCCGAGCCTCGGCTTGGTTCATGGCACCCCCTTTCTAACGATTGCTGAATACTTAGGCTGTATTTACCGGGGCTTGCTCCCCGAAGGTTAAAAATCATCGGTTTACCTGCCGATAAGCCCCGCTTTCCCAACACCCCTTCGAAACCCTGTTTGTCACTCGTTTGTCACACTCCCTTCGCCGACGAATAGACGCTTTCCAATTCCTGTATCGCTGCCTTGTCGTGCTCCGGCATGGCGTGCCCGTACTTGCGAAGCGTCGTTGCCACATCAACGTGCCCGAGCCACTTTGAAAGGGTCACGATGTCCGCTATCCCGTTGGCTAGAACCCATGTCGCGAAGGTGTGCCGCAGCTTGTGGAACGTGAGCGCCTTCGGCAGCTTGCAGCGGTCGCGGATGCACGCCAAGCCGTCTGATACCGCGTTGGGGCTTACCCAAGAGCCGTCAACGGTGATGAGCGGCGTGTCGGGCGTTATCTCCAACCCCCACGAAGCCTGTAGCTTCGTGAAATCGTCAATCGCGGCTAGCGTTTCGTCGCTCAACGGAATTGAGCGGGTCTTGCGCCCCTTCGTCCATTCGCGGCGGAACGGCTTCATGCCGGAAAGTTTCACCACGTTACCGGCGACGTGAACATGCTCGTCGCCGACGGGCATGCGCACGATCTCGCGGCGCTTCAACGCGCACATCTCGCCTACGCGAACCCCGCATTTGAGGTCGAACCACGCGGCGAAGGCATATGTGCGCATCTTCACGGTCGCGCTCTCGTCCTCCCGCCACATCCATTCGAGGGCTGCGGCGGTCGGCGGGTAGTCGTAGCTATCGAGGGCGAACGCTTCCTTGTACCTCGCTACCGGCTTGGCAACCTCCATCATCACGTTCCGCTCGCAAACACCGATCTCTACGAAGTAGGCGAACGCCAGACGAAGGAAGTTATGCACGTTAACTACGCTGTTGCACGAAAGCCCCTGCCCGCCGTCCTCCTTCGGCATGAGAAGCCGGTTCTGAAAGCGCCGAAGGTCAGCGCCGGAAACGTCCGGTGCCAGCGCCCCGCCCATGAACTTAGCTGCGTAGCGCGTGAACTGCCGCCAAGATTTGGCGGTGTGGGGCGATATGCCGCCAAGCTCCCGCGTCGCGACGTACTCGGAAAGAAGGTCGGGAAGGCGCGTGCTCCGAACCTCTCCGTCAGCCGATAGCCTTGCAGCCCATGCGTCAGCCATGGCCTGCGCTTCCTCTTCGGTCTTCGCCGTGGAGAACCGCTTGTATGGCTTTATGGGCTTCCCGTTATCGTCAAGACCGAGATACGGGCGGGCATACCAGATGCCGTCTGTTCCGCGCTTGACCTTGGCGTTCATCATGACCACTCGCGCTTGCCGCGAATCCTAGACGGGCACTCTTCGTCCACGCACTCGGCGCAATCCAGCGGCTCTTTCCTGATGTGGAACTCAACGATGCGGTACTTCATGGAGAACCGCACAAGCAGCCAAAGAGCGTGGGCAAGTGAGTTAGTGAATTGCCCTTCCCAGAACGGGCAAAGCCCGCTCATAGCGCCGCGAACCTCATACTTGCCGCCCATGCTATTTGCCCGCCTTCACGAACGCTTTGAGCGTGAAGGCGATAGCGAGCCCGATGAATAGCGCAAAGGCGAGAAGCCCGAACCCAGCGCCGAAAAACACGCCAACGGCGATGCTCACAACGATTGAAAATACGAAGAGCAGGGCGATTGCCGAGCATCCCAAGTATCCGATAATCTCTTTATCGGTCATGTTGTCCATGTGAAACCTCCTAGATAGTCAGTGCCGCGAGGGCAAGGAACAAGAGAAAGTGCGCAACGCCTAGCAGTTGCTCGTAGACAATCCGATAGACGCACCAGAAGGCGGCTACGGTGGTAGCAAACGAGCCGATGCAGAGAACGATTTGCCAACGCTTCACTGCTCGCCCTCGATCTCCGCAATGAGATAGTCGATGCATTGACGGCACTTGCGCAGATCCTGAACTCCGCCCTTGCGACGCCAGCGCCAGATGTACTTGAAGGCTTCAGCCCACCAGTGGGCTGCTATGGGCGGCAATGCGTACTGGTCGCCGCTCATCATCGAGCGCATGGCATCCATGCATTCGATCTTGCCGTCCCCGGCGTAATGGTCGGGATGCTCGACGGGGTTCCCCGCGAGGCATCCCGAAAGCTCCGAGAGCGTCTTTGCCTGTTTAACCTCGATCATGTCATTTAGCCTTTCCAAACTTTGTGATGCCAACGCAGCACTTGACGTTTAAACCGCTTGCGAGGTCGCAGATGTCTAGGCTGAGATCGCAAGCGGCATCCCAATCGACATCCGGCTTGGACAACAGCTCTAAAGCGTCCGCGAGCCGACTCCTGATTGACGCGATGGTGGCTCGCGTCGAACTTACAAGCTCACGCTCGATTTCATCCGATGAGGTCATCGCGCGTCTCCTTTTCTGCCTTGCTGCCGTCCCTGCCCGTCTCACGGCAGAGCCAGCATGATTCGTGTTCCCGATGGTTTCGAACGAACCAGTCGATGGGTCGCTCCTTGCCGCAGATTGGGCATCGTCGTATCTCTACGCGCCCGTGATACGTCCCGTATGGCACCGCTAATTACCTCCAAATGCGCAATGTGGAAAACTCTGTGGAAAACATGTTGAAAACAACGGGTCAAAGTCGCCGATTCGCGCGTTTCGGAAGTGCTCGCAAAAAGAAGAAGCAAGAAAAATAACCTTGCTTGTAAGGTTGACTGACAAGCAAGTTGGCTGGTTTGGTTTGGTTTTAAGAACCAAACCAGCCCTTTCCTTTATCTTTCTTTTATTTACTTTTATGCTTTGGCTGGCATTTGCGAGCTGGTTAACCAAAGCAAAAACCAAAGGTTTATTAGCTGGTTTGCAGTGCATCTGTTTACACCTCCTTACCTGCGACTTCTTCAGATGAAGCCTTCTTTCGAGGTCTTCCGCCCTTGCGCCCATTCGCCCTGAGCTGACCGAGCTGAATCGCGTTTTCTTGCAACCTATCGCTGTGCAAATTGCCGTTTCCATCGCTCTTCAACAGCTGCAAATCAACGAGATCCGCAATGAACGCCTTGCAGTCCTCCGTTGCCGCAAGGTCATCGAAATCGCCCCCGGTTCCGAACCCGAGAACCCGCGCGATGATCCTCGCGTCCTCGTCCGTCTGGAACGCGATGCTGTGTCCAGTAGATGACGCGAGGTGTTCGCACAGCACCCACCATCGCCCGTATCCGTCATATCCACGGCGGAGGATTAGCCTCATGCACTTGTCATCGTGCACGGCGTTTGAGTCGTGCTTGAAATAGGGCATCGGCTCGCGTGATGCGACCAGTACCTCCTTGCTCGCCATGTCACACCTCCTCACACTCTTCCTCGTCGCATTCGGCGCATGGTTGCCCGTGCTGGTGCCATCCGTCCCAAATGCAGTGCTCCCATTCGCGGCAGTTGGTCCAGATCTCCCGACCCCTGAACAGGCAGCACGATTTGGTGTTGAACGTCTTCTGTTCGAACTCGCACGCGCCGGGTGTCGGCATCGGCGGTTCGCCGAAATCAAGCGACAGCTGTCCTTGCCCGCTAGTCCTCGTCATCGTCGGAGATGTCGAGCGCGATTGAAGAGCCGATGTATTCGAGCAGGTCTTGCAGGTGCTTTGCGGTGTTCTTCTCAGCGTCAGCCCTGCCATCGAGAAGAGTGCAGACCCAGGCGAGGGTTCCGCGCACGACAGAGAAGATGGCGGGCATATCGACTTCGACCTCAGCGCCGGATTTCTTGTTGAGAAGCTTCATGCTCCCGCAGGTGACGAAGGTCTTTGCCCCGACCTCATCAATCAGGTCGATGATCTCTTTACGCTTCATGGTTGTTCTCCTTTTCATCGAAGATTGAGTGTTTGATTACGATGTCCATGTCCGGGTGGCGGTCGAGCAGGTAACGCGCGAGCATCGGCGTAATGGTGTTGTTGATCCCATAGGTGTGCTCATGGCCGCTCAGGTCGTAGAAGGTGACCGGGTTGAGCTTCGAGCGCCCCTCGTAACGCTGTTTCTCTATCAGGTACTTGGTCGATACGCGCTTTCCGTGCGCCGATATCGCGAGCGCGGTCAGCTCGATCTCTCTAAGGGCTTGCGGGTTGAGCGCGCACCATTCGTCGAACAGCTCCCGGTGATCCTGAACCCTGAGCGGCAGCGGTCTTGCCTTGCGCTCGTCGCGGATGACCGATTCGATGGGGCGTGTGTAATCGTCAACGTCCATAGCCGCGCTCCCTGCATGCGCGAAGGTAGCGCCCCAAAGCGCGCTCGGCCTCAGCCCTGGTCGCGGTCGGCGGTATGTTCAGTCGCACGCGCTTGAAGACGGAGCCTACGCAGCTGGTCTCAGGCGTCCTTGCGCCCTGCTCGATGCGCGCGACCCAATAGCCCTCAGGGTCGCGGTGCAGGCACGTGATGGGGAATGGGTTGCTCATCGCGCGATCACCAGCTTGAACAGGTACGCCATGCACGCGATGATGGCGGCGATGCACGCGCCGATGCCGAGAGCCGCCATCATGCCCGACCCTATAAGGGATTCGAGCGACATGAGGGCACCGGTGAGCGCATCGGCGACAAGCTCGGCGGCGGCGAGCGGGATGATCCCCGTGACGGTCCCGACCGCGAGCGCGCATAAACCACGGCGCTTCCAGCGCGCGCCGAGTGTTAAAATGTCATCTGTCGATTGGTTAGTCCCACTTGACGCGCCCGCTTGGTGCTGCAACACCGGGCGGGCATCTTCCTTCGCGTCCACCACTCGGTAACGATGGCCGTCACCCTGCGGTAGAAAGCCCGTTGCGCGGCGTCCAGCGAGCCGCACGGCTCCCGCATCCGCAAGACCACCCCCAGAGCCAACGGCCTTAGTACTTGTCTCCATACTCAGATACCTCCGATTTCTTCATGGGTTCCGCGGCGCTCCTGCCCATCCAGAAGCCCAGCGCACCTATACCGATGAGCCAGATGACGAACGTCGGTACGGTCACGGGGCTGAACAGCGCGATGATGATAAAAACGATGCCGAGAGCGAGCATCTGCGAACCTCCTTCGCTTCGCGTTCTGTGCTTATACGCACGGTAATTGTTAGAATGGAAACGCGATGCTCTAGAGCCGAACCCCTTCCACACTCAGAAAGGGGGTGGTCGCACCGACCAACCTTTTGAGCATCCGGCCCCCATTCAGGCGGTGAGCCACCAGCGCGTGGGCTGCGTTAAGTCACTGCCGAAAAGCGGGCGACGCAACGCCCGACGGCGAGGTGACGGAGTGATCACCGAAGACCCGTGCCTTTGGGGAACAAAGTCCCGCCCAACGACCGGCGCCGGTTGCGTACGCGTTGCCGGTCTGAGGGCGTCACTCTCCCCAGCACATGAGCGTGTTTTGGTCGCATTTCAGAACCTCCGCGAGCGCAACGACCTTGTCAGCGCCCGGAACGTATACGCCGCGGGCGTACTTGTTCACTGCATCCTCGGAAAGCCCTGTAGCTTCCGCGACCTCCGCGCGCGTCATGTCCAGCTCGGCCATGCGCCCGCGAAGCTTAGCGGCGAAAGCATCCTTGTTGAATCCCATGCTTGTTCACCTCCTTCACCAATAAGTGCTAATCACGTTAGCAACTGTAACGGAATAATAGACAAGCAAAATAGCTATGTCAAGTAAAAACAAACAATTTCGTTGTGAATTAGCTAACTACGTTGTACTATGCACTTGTACGAATAGCGAAGGAGGGTAGCGGTGAACGTCCAACTAATGAAGCTTCGAAAGGCTGCGGGCTATTCAAATAGGGATGAGTTCGCTAAGAAGATAGGTGTAAACAAGTACACCTACCGTTCTTGGGAATCTGGCGCAGCGATGATGAACGCCGAACAGGTTTGGAATTGCGCCGTCGCTCTTGGCTGCACACCTAACGATATCCTCGGCTGGTACGAAGACCACCCGCGAGAAGATAACGGCGAGCGCTTAACTTCTGAAGAGCGCGAAATAGTAGGGTGCTACCGCGAGAGCACGCCGCAGTGGAAGCAGAACATAGCCATGACCGCCCGCGCAGCAGCGGGCGAATCTAAAGAGGCTGCCAAGCTTGCTGTATCTCCCACCGAGAAGCGGGAGGCGATGTAGGCATGATTGATTTCACTGATTTCGTGCTCAGTGTTCTTCAGGCGCTCAATCTTCAGTGGGCTGTTGACCAGATGGTAGAGGGGAACGCCGAACCGCTCTTCTGGTGGACATTCGCGGTCTTTTCCGCAAGCTTCGTGCTTGGATGGACCACCTCTTATGCTCGCATGCGATACAGGCTCAAGCGTCCTGTGAAGACGCTGTTTATGGGCGGGGCGAGCGAAGGTCTTGCATCCGCCATGCTTCAAGCGCTCGAAGCGAATGGCATGATCCCAATGGGCGCATACAGCAACGAGATAATGGGGGTAAAGGAACTCGGCCTGAATGTGTTTGTCTTCTCAGATCCGCTTGATTACGTAGGTAGCGGCAGCTATTACCAGCTTTCGAACGAGTGGCGGAGATACCTACAGAAGCCTTGGAGAAGAAAGAGACTTGAAAGAATAGCGGGAAGGTAAATGAAGAGCCCCGCGCTGCTTCTTGGCGGTCGCGTGCGCGGGGCATAGGTCGAATTGAGCACTTGGCAGTGCTCGCTTCAAGAGGTGATTTTAGCATGGTGAAGAACCGAGCGGCCATATACGCGCGCTTCAGCTCGCACAACCAGCGTTCCGAGAGCATCGAGATTCAGATTGAGAACTCGCGCGACTATTGCGAGCGCGAGGGGTTGCAGGTCGTGCGCGAATACTGCGACTATGCCCAGACCGGGCGGAACACGGATCGCGCGCAGTTCCAAAAAATGATGCGCGATGCCGAAAAAGGTTTATTCGATTATGTGGTGATTTACAAGGTCACGCGTATCATGCGCAACCGCGATGAAATGGCGCTCGCGAGAATCATGCTACGCAAGGCCGGTGTCGAGATCCTGTATGCCGGTGAGGAGATCGCGAGCGGTTCGAGCGGTGTTCTGCAACTGGGCATGCTCGAAGTCCTCGCCGAATGGGAGAGCGCCATCGATAGCGAGCGTATCAGGGATGGTATCCAGAAAAACGCCGCACGGTGCATGGCTAACGGTCGCACGCTGTACGGCTGGGATATTGTAGAGGGTCGTTACGTTGTCAACGAGCGCGAAGCGAGTGTGTTGCAGCGTATGAAAAACTTGCTGTTCGCCGGTCACTCGGTTGCCGACATCGTTAGGGAAGTAGCGCATGAACGCAGCAAGAGAGGCGCGAAGTTTAATCAGGACACCGTTACAAAGATGTTGAAGCGGCCGCAGAACGCCGGAACTTACAAGTACGCTGGTCACGAGGTTCAAGATGGAATGCCAGCCATATGGTCTCAAACAGATCAGGACATGATCAACAGCATTCTTGCGAGCAAGAGCAAACCGCGTAGAAAGTTCGACTCTGCGGTAGAGTTCCCGCTTTCCGGCAAGCTTTATTGCTCAAAGTGCGGAATGCCCATGAGCGGCACAAGCGGCACGTCTTGCACCGGCTCCGTTTACCATTATTACCGGTGTCGCAAGTGCCGCCGCACAATAAGGCGAGACCTCATTGAAGATGCCGTTTGTGACCTTACATTGCAGGCAGTCGCTCGCGATGACGTACGCAAGCGCATTGCGTCGTGTATGGCGGCAGGCGCTGCCGAGCAGCCCGAAAAGGAATCGCCGACTTACGCAATCAAAAAAGAGATCAAGCGCATCGACCGAACATTTGAGCGTATTTGGCAAGCGATCGAGAACGGTATAGCCCCTCCCGGCGGAAGGGAGCGAACCGAAGAATTGCAGCGCCGCAGAAGCGAGCTTGAAGCCGAGCTGCGTATCGCCGAAGCACAGGAAGAGTTCACGGTCGGTGTTGACGAACTGATGCTGTGGCTCGATGACGCCGCCGAAGAGCTGACGCCAGAAGTGATCCTGAGCACTTTCGTTCGATTCGCGGAAATCGGCCGTGATGAGGTGATGGTGTATTTCGCCTTTGACTCTTATGGCGATGATTTCACGCCAGCAAAGAAAAAAGGCGAACCGTCAACCGAGGTTAACAGTTCGCCTAATTCTCCTATGGTGGAGGCACGGAGAATCGAACTCCGGTCCACGAAAGTTCCCTGATCGGCATCTCCAGGCTCAGTCACTCATTTAGTCTCGGACACGTTGCGCGGAGCGACACGCTCGCGGCGTCCCAACCGGTTCAGTCTTAGCCTTGGCCATACCGATTACGTGCCAAGGAGCGTTCCCCTAAAATGACGTCGCGCCGGTGTCGGGGAAATCACCGGGTTGACGCGCCGCTATATATTAAGCAGCGAGAGCCAGCTGGGGCTCAAAAGAAGAATTCTTGTCAATTCATTTTGACGGTACCCCTGTTTAACGTGGCGAGGAGACCACGGCCTGCTTCCTCTCTCAGAACTATCGTGTCGAAACCAGTTGCCCCCTCTTGTGAAGGGTCGTGCGCACGTCGGATGGATCGGTGCGCGCTGGTGCCGCGTTGCGGCAACGACCTGTCAAAGTACCCGGAAGTGCGCATGAATGCGATTCCGTGATTGAACAGTGTAGCACGTCAGCCCCCCGGCGTGTCGAATCGTGTTGGAGTGCGGGCGCGAAGTTGGGTTATATTCGTCTCAGACCGAAGAGCGGGCGCCGGCGCCCTCGATTATCGTGCGGATTTTGGGTCCTAGTGGGCAATGTATCGCCTCTGGCGAACGTTTTGCGCGAAAGTTTGGGCGCGTGTCCAGAATCGATGAATACGACCTGCGGTTTTGTCGCGCCGCGCTATCGCGCGGAGGCTGAGCGTGCCGAAAATGGCCGAAAACATTCGCCAGAGGCGACCCTTTGGTCGCGTAGGGAGGTTTCGAATGGGTAGAAGGTCCCCATGAAGCGGCGATTGAAGGGCGGCAACATGCAGGACAAGGCGAAAAACGCAGGGAAAGTCGCGATCGTGCTGGAGGGCGGGAGTTTCCGCGGCGAGTTCACCGCGGGCGTGCTCGATGTCCTCATGGAGAACGGCATCGAGGTCGCCGCGTGCTACGGGACGTCGGCGGGCGCGCTGAACGGCTTGAATTACAAGAGCCGTCAAATCGGCCGCGTGAACCGCGTGAACCTGGCGTTTTGCAACGATTCTCGCTACATGGGCGCTCAGTCGCTCGTGACGACGGGTTCGATGGTGGGCTACGACTTCATCCTCAACGATGTGCAGGACCGTCTCGACCCTTTCGATAACGAGGCGTTCTTGGCGAACCCCATGGAGATGTACGCCTGTGCGACCGATGTCGTGTTCGGTACCGCAGCCTATCTTCCCATTCGCGATGCGACCCTGGACATCGATGCCGTTCGCGCCTCGACGTCACTGCCGCTCGTGACCAAGCCGGTCGAGATCGACGGGCACCTATACCTCGACGGGGGTGCGGCCGACTCGGTTCCCGTCGAGCATGCGCTCGAGGACGACGGTTTCGATCGCGCGGTCGTGGTCCTCACGCAGGATCGCTCATATGAAAAAAGCCCATATGGCCTCATGGCCGCCGCGCGTCGCGCATATGCCGGGTACCCGTACCTGCTCGATGCCATGGAGAGCCGTCATGAGCGTTACAACGAGCAGCGCGCGCATATCTGGGAATACGAGCGAGCGGGCAGGGCGCTCGTTATCGCGCCGCCCAGGCCCGTCGAGGTCGGTCATGTCGAACACGACACCGCTAAGCTGCTCGACCTGTACATCCAAGGGCGCCAGGAGGCGAAACGCCAGCTTGAGGAAATCAAGGCGTTCACGCGTCGATAGCGAAGCGATGCCGTTCGGGTGCGATGAGCGACCGCTTGCCGTTTGGTCTTGAAAACCGATACCACTAAGACTATACACAGGCCCAACGCGGTATAAGAACAACGAGAAAAGGGTCCTCCCCACTGAGATGCTCAGAGTGCCCCATTTTCGAGGGCGGGGAGGTCGGGAACCCGGGCTGGCGCGATGGCCCCCCGGGTTCCTTCTTGTCGAGTGCCGACGCGCTTCCGTCTGTGCAGAGCTTGCCTGTGCAGAACTTCTGCACGAACGTCGGAAAACGTTTGACTTGCCGGATATAGGGGTTATTATTGACAGGTTACTTTCCAGAGCCCCGTGAAACTCTGTTAAGACACGTACTGTACATGGAGGAAAAGTGATTTCTAAGTCGACTCACTACGCCAAGCAGGGTGAGGTTGCCCGCAACTGGGTCCTCATCGATGCCGAGGGCGCCACGCTGGGCCGTCTCGCTGCCCAGGTTGCCAAGATTCTGCGCGGCAAGAACAAGCCCCAGTTCACGCCCAACTCCGACTGTGGTGACTTCGTGGTTGTCATCAACGCCGATAAGGTCCAGCTTACCGGCAACAAGGCCGACCACAAGACCTACTACCGTCACTCCGGCTACAATGGCGGCCTCAAGGCGGAGTCCTTCCGCCAGGCTATGGAGAAGCACCCGGAGAAGGTCATCGAGCGCGCTGTCCGCGGCATGCTCCCCAAGACGACCCTCGGCCGCAAGCAGCTGACCAAGCTCAAGGTCTACGCTGGCGCCGAGCATCCGCACGCTGCTCAGAACCCCGTTAAGATCGAGCTGGAGGGCTAAAAGATGGCTGAGAACACCGTTGTGTACTACGGCACCGGCCGTCGCAAGAACGCCGTTGCTCGTGTTCGTATCGTTCCTGGTACCGGTAAGGTGACCATCAACAAGCGTGACGCCGAGGAGTACTTTGGCCGTCATCAGCTCGTTGAGGACGCCCTCGCCCCGTTCAAGGTGACCGACACCCTCGGTTCCTTCGATGTCATCGCCCTGTGCGATGGCGGCGGCATCACCGGTCAGTCCGGCGCCCTGCGCCTGGGCATCGCCCGCGCTCTTCTCGAGGCTGGCGACTACCGCGCCGACCTCAAGCGCGCCGGTTTCCTCACCCGCGACGCCCGCGTCGTCGAGCGCAAGAAGTACGGCCTCAAGAAGGCCCGCCGCGCGCCTCAGTTCTCCAAGCGCTAAGGCGTTTGCGAAGGCGTTTCCAGTATGGAAATGGGCCTGCCGAGTTCTTCGGCGGGCCCTTTTTTTGTACCATTGAAGCGGTGCGGCGAATGCGGATCGGGCTCAGGCCGTGTGCAGCTCGCCCCCTGCCAGGCCGGCGTCGCGTGGACGCCGGATGTACGGAAGGATTGCGAATGAAGTACTTCGGAACCGATGGTTTCCGCGGCGAGGCGGGTACGACCCTCACCGTCGAGCATGCATATAAGATCGGTCGCTATGTGGGTTGGTACTACGGCGCTCGTCAGGGCCGCAAGGCGCGCATCGTCGTCGGCAAGGACACGCGCCGTTCGAGCTACATGTTCGAGTCCGGCCTGGTCTCGGGTCTCGTCGCCTCGGGCGCGGACGCCTACATGCTGCATGTCATCCCCACGCCCGGCGTCGCCTACGAGACCATCGACGGTCGCTTCGACTGCGGCATCATGATTTCCGCGAGCCACAACCCCTACACCGACAACGGCATCAAGCTCATGAACTGTGACGGTTGCAAGATGGATGAGGAGGTCCTCGAGCTCATCGAGGATTACATCGACGGCAAGACCGAGGTGCCCTTCGCCACCGGTGACGAGATCGGTTGCACCGTCGACTACATGCAGGGCCGCAACCGCTACATCGCCCATCTCATCGCGAGTGCGAATTTCTCCCTACAGGGGGTCAAGATCGGCCTCGATTGCGCCAACGGCTCGGCGTCCTCCGTCGCCAAGCCCGTCTTCGACGCCCTCGGCGCCGACGTCCGCGTGATCAGCAATTCGCCTGACGGTTTCAACATCAACGTCGACTGTGGTTCAACGCATATCGAGCGCCTTCGCCGCCATGTCGTCGAGCAGGGTCTCGACGTGGGCTTCGCCTATGACGGCGACGCGGACCGCTGCCTCGCGGTTGACGAGCGCGGCAACATCGTCGACGGTGACCTCATCCTGTATGTGTGCGGCGTGTACCTTCACAAGCACGGCCGTCTCGCCGCCGGGACCGTCGTTCCCACGGTGATGAGCAACCTCGGTCTGTTCAAGGCGTTCGATCGCGCCAACTTGAGCTACGAGACCACGCCGGTGGGCGACAAATACGTCACCGCATGCATGCGCGAGCACGGCTACAGCCTCGGCGGCGAGCAGTCCGGCCACATCATCTTCGGCGATATTGAGACCACGGGCGACGGCATCATGACCTCCCTGCGCATCATGGAGGTCCTGCGCGCCGAGCGTGAGACGCTCTCACAGCTGTGCGCCCCGGTGAAGATCTTCCCGCAGGTCCTCGTGAATGTCCGCAGTGAGCGCAAGGCCGAGCTCGATTCCTGCGAGCCCGTTTGGGATGCCGTCCGTGCCGCCGAGGAGAAGCTCGGCGACCGCGGCCGCATTCTGGTCCGCACCTCCGGCACCGAGCCGCTCGTCCGTGTGATGGCCGAGGCCGAGACCCAGCAGGAGGCTCAGGACGCGGTTGATTCCATCGTCGCGGTCGTGGAGCGCGAACTGCCTTAATACACGCCGATTGTTCGACCGCTCGAGTTCGCGATAGAATAACGGGTGCTGTATTTTACAAGGGAGTTCGATGTTCACCAGCTTCTTCAAAACTTTGGGTGTCGGCGCTCGCACCACGGCTCTTTCCGCCCCTCTTTCCGGCCATGTGATTCCTCTTTCCGAGGTCGATGATCAGATGTTCGCCAAGGGACTGCTCGGGCAGGGTGTTGCGATGATTCCCGCGGGCGGCCGCGTCGTCGCGCCGTGCGATGGAAAAGTGGAGGCGATTTTTCCGACGGGCCATGCCGTCGCCATGCACACGGTCGATGGCCTGGACGTGTTGATCCACGTCGGGCTTGATACGGTCAAGCTCGAGGGCAGGCATTTCAAGGTTAACGCCGCGGTGGGCGATATCGTGGAGCGCGGAGACGTGCTCATCGAGTTCGACCGTGAGGCGATCTCGGCGGAGGGATACGATCTGACCGTCCCCATCCTCATCTGCAACTCGGCCGAGTTTGCCAGCATCAAGGGCAACATCGGCGAGGATGTGGATGAGCTCGACCAGCTTTTGGT
Organism: uncultured Collinsella sp.; assembly: GCA_963560155.1. Lineage (GTDB taxonomy): Bacteria > Actinomycetota > Coriobacteriia > Coriobacteriales > Coriobacteriaceae > Collinsella. The sequence goes on along the minus strand of CAUWMY010000007.1, from coordinate 2,819 downwards.
CGCCCGGTCCCGATAGACGTCCGTTTGGCGATTGCGGCAAGGCCCCCGGCGAGTCCGGGGGCCTTGCTTTTCTGTTCACGAGCGGCGAATATAGATGTGTTCGGCGGAGATGCTCCCCGAATCGCTGTGGACGGGCAGGGGCCTCGACACGGTGGGGTTTCGAACTTACGCGCCCTCGCCCTGGATGGTGCGCGTCTCACGTTGGTTGCGGCCGACGAGGGCCGCATGGACCGAGATCGAGCATCTCGGAGAAAAGGAGCGCGACATGCGTATCATTCACGCCACCGACTACGAGGACATGAGCCGTAAGGCGGCGAACCTCATCGCCGCCCAGGTCGTCATGGACCCCACCTGCGTTCTCGGTCTCGCCACCGGCTCCACGCCCATCGGCACCTACCAGAACCTCATCAAGGCCTATGAGGCTGGTGACCTCGATTTCTCCCAGGTCAGCACCTATAATCTGGACGAGTATCGCGGCCTGTCGCACGACGACCCTCAGAGCTATCACTATTTCATGAAGGAGAACCTGTTCGATCATATCAACATCGACCAGGCCAACACCCATGTGCCGGATGGCTCCAACCCCGACGCCGAGGCGACCTGCGCCGAGTACGACCGCATCGTCGAGGAGGCCGGTTACCCTGACCTGCAGCTCCTGGGCATCGGCAACAACGGGCACATCGGTTTCAACGAGCCCGACACCTGCTTTTCCAAGGGCACGCACTGCGTCGACCTCACCGAGAGCACGATCGAGGCAAACAGCCGCCTGTTCGACAACATCGATGACGTGCCCCGTCAGGCTTACACCATGGGCATCCACACCATCATGAACGCCTACATGGTGCTCGTGATCGCCAATGGCGAGAAGAAGGCCCAGGCCGTGCACGACATGTGCTTCGGCCCGATCCAGACTTCCTGCCCTGCCTCCATCCTGCAGCTGCATCCTAACTGCGTCGTCATCGCCGACGAAGCCGCCCTCTCCCTGTGCAAGTAAGCTCGAACGAGACTGAAAGCGATATGCGACCCCCGGTTCCCGGGGGTCGTTTCTTATGCGTCCTATTAACAAAGAGAAAGGGGGTCTGTCAATGATTTGGAAATATCTGACGGGAAAACTCCGTCCACGGAGTAGATATCAACACTGGCGGAACCGACCCCATGAACCCATGGATTGCATCTATCCTTAAAACATGTAATCTACCTGCAGAAATGTTGAATAAAACATACAGGTGATGAAGGAGTGGGGGAGAGGGAAGAACAACGTGCTCTGACTCCCATCCCGATTTGTCTGTCACATATCTGACAGGGCGTCTGAAATACGTGCGATTCATCGTTCGGTACGGGAGAAGCCCCCGTATCCTGAAGAAACCGCTCGTGGACTCGTGAAGGGAAATGGGATGTCTGAGCATGAAGAACGGGATCGAGAGAACGCATCGGTCGAAGGGGTGCCCACGCGTATGGCAACGACGCCTATCGAGCGGCTGGTGCACTGCGAGCGGTTGCTGCGCGATCTGAGAACTCATGGCGAGGAGGCGGGTATCACGCTGATCGTGGCGCCGGATGGATTCGGGAAGACGACCCTGCTCATCCAGCGCGTTGCCGAAGTCCGATCGCGCATGGATAGGGGGTCGGCCCGTATGCTCGATCTGGGCGGTCTCGATGGGGCACAGGCATATACGTCCATCAAGGGAGCCGCCGATGATCTCGACGAGCGCATGAAGCCGTTGCTCGCACTCGACAACCTGACCGTCTTGGGTCCGGATGGCATCGAGGTCGTGGCCGGCCTCATTCGGTCCCTGAGGGAACGGGGCTTCGAAATCGTGGTGACATGCCTGCCGGGTAACAGGGATTTTGTCGCGGCCTTGGGAGACTCATTCAAAATTACCGCGCAAGCGCTGCTGGTGAGGCCCCGCGAGTATTCGGCATGGGCACGGAAGTTGGCGATAGCGAGTGGATTGGATGTGTATGGGCTGACCCAAGGCGTCCCGGGCCTGGTCACGATGCTCGGTGATGCGAAATGCGCGGATGGGGTGTCGGAAGCATATGAGCGGGCGGTCGCGGACCTGTACGGGCGCATCGTGCGCGAGATGAGGAGGGGGAGGGACTGCCTGCATCGCACGGTTTGCATGCTGTTGATGAGCGGATGCGGGCGCATACGCGATTTCGAGCGCGCGGGAATGCGCGTGAGAAAGGAAAGCTGGGCGCGTTTGGCGAGGGAGTACCCGGTGTTCGGCTTCGATGCGAAAAGCGACACATATCGCTGCATGGGTCGTGGAACCGCCTCTTTCTCGGCATTGAGGGCGGAGCTGGCGCACGCCCGTCCCCTGTACGCCATCCGCGCGGCGAAGATGATGTTCACGGCGCGAAACGCCGATGGCGCCATCGCCCTGATGCGCTCATTCGATCGGGTGGAGGATGCCGTCGCGCTGGTGGCGGAATATCCGACGGCGTGCGCGTTGAGCGGCAACGGATTGTATTTGACCGACCTGATCGAGCGCATGGGCGGTGCTGCGGTCTCATCTGCGCGGGTCGGCGTGGTCCTCGCCCTCCATCTCTGCGCGCTCGAGCGAGGGGATTACCGCGCCGCCCGCATCATGGCGGCGGAGCTGAGAAGGCGCCCGTCGGAGGTGCTCGAGGAGATCGCCCCGAGCGCATGGCGCGAGGCGGTCGCCCTGAATTCAGTTTGGGGTGAGTGCACGGGTATCGATTTGCCGGACTTGAATCACGGCAAGGGCGGCGATCATGAGACGGCGGCATCTCGTCAATTGGAAGGGGCTTGCCTAGTTTAGGGGCCTTTCTCGGAGTTCCCTCAACATGAACTT
>CAUWMY010000006.1:0-56278 GCA_963560155.1 uncultured Collinsella sp. | reverse complement strand
GCCTTGAAGGTGAAGGGCCGCCCTTATGGACGACTCAGACTGTAATGGGGTCGAGCGCGCTCATGCGATACGTGGAGGCTTTATGCCGAACAGGACTCGCACTCCTCCACTTCCAGGGATTTGCTGCGCACGTAATAAATCGTCTTCACGCCGCGACGCCATGCCTCGAGGTAGAGGTTGAGCACCTGACGCAACGTGTAGTCATTCGTGATGTAGAGGTTCATCGACTGCGCTTGGTCGATATGACGCTGACGCACGCCCGCGGCGCGCACGCTCCATGTCTGCTCGATGTAGTGCGCCGGCTTGTAGTACCAATACGTACGCGGCGAAAGCTCAGGCGCCACGCGCGGCAGCATCGAACCTTTCTTCTCCTCCAAGAAGAATTTGCGCATGATCGGGTCGATGCCCGGCGTGGTTCCCGAGAGAATCGAAGTCGAACTCGTGGGCGCAATCGCCAGCAGGTAGGCGTTGCGCACGCCATTGCGCGCCACTGCCTCGGCCAACTCGCCCCAACGCTCGGAACCCATCGCGCCCTCGCGCACGGCAATCGCATCGTCAGCTGCCGCGCCCGGCTCGCAGTACCCGCGCTTGGCAAAATATGCACCCGTCTGCCAATCGCTACCCTCGAACAGCCCGTAGGCCCCACGCTCCTCCGCCAGGCGCTCGCTCGCGCGAATCGCATGGTAGTTGATGCGCTCAAACACCTCGTCGGCAAAAGCCAGGTGCTCTTCGCTCTCCCACGAGATCCCGCGACGGGCGAGCATGTGGTGATAGCCCGAAACGCCCAGGCCGATCGAGCGATAGCGATGGTTGGTGATGCGGGCATAGGGCAGCGCGTAGAAATTCAGGTCGATGACGTTGTCCAGCGCACGCACCGCGGTCTCGATCACGCGGCCCATGGTTTCGTCGTCCTCGACGGGAAGACGGCCAAGCGAGAGGCTCGCGAGGTTGCACACCACGAAATCGCCCGGGCGCGTGGTGGTCACCACGACCGTGTCGCCGTCCTCGGTCACAACCTCTCGCGTCACCTCCTCGATGGCGCTCGTGTTCTGCGCGATTTCGGTGCAGAGGTTCGAGCAGTAGATCACGCCCTCATGCTTGTTGGGGTTCGCGCGGTTCACGGTGTCGCGCATGAAAGCGAACGGGGTGCCGGTCTCCACGGCGCTCTTGAGAATGAGGCGCACCAGGTCCTTGATGAGGATGCGACGCTTGGGGATGCGGGGATCGGCCACGCAATCGCGGTAGCGGCGCTCCCAATCATCGCCATAGAAATCTTCGAGCGCATAGCCCTTGACTTGCAGGATGTCATGCGGGCACATGAGGTGCCAGTCCTGGTCGAGGCTCTCCTCGGCCATGCGCCAGAACAGGTCCGGATAGCACACGGCCGGAAAGACGTCGTGCGCCTTCATGCGGTCGTCGCCGTTGTTCGTGCGCAAGTTGAGGAACTCGGGCAGGTCGCGGTGCCAGGCATCCAGATACACCGCCACGGCGCCCTGGCGCATGCCGAGCTGGTCGACCGCCACGGCGGTATCGTTGATCACGCGAATCCAGCGAATGACGCCGCCCGCAACACCCTCAAAACCGCGGATGGACCCGCCGGTGGCACGTACCTTGCCCAGGTACATGCCCATGCCGCCGCCGTACTTGCTCACCTGGGCAAAATTGTCGATGCTGCGATAGATGCCCACCAGGCTGTCGGGCACCGTGTCGATGAAGCAGCTGGAAAGCTGATGATCGGGCTTGCGCGCGTTGCTCAGCGTGGGCGTGGCCATGGTGACCTCGAGGCGGCTGAGCATGTCATAGAAGCGCTTGGCCCACATGAGGCGCTGCGCCTGATCCTCGTTCATGGCGAGGTGGAGCGCGATGCCGAGGAACATCTCCTGGGGACTCTCGAGCGGCGTATGGTCGTGCGCATGGATCACGTAACGGTTGATAAGCAGGTCGAGGCCGGAGTATGCGAACAGCTCATCGCGCTCGGACACCATAAAGGCCGCCGCCTCCTCAAGCTCCGAGACGGAATAGGAGGCAAGGATATAATCGCCGTACAGACCGCGCTCGGTTAGGTAGCGCACCAGCTCCCCGAACGATGCGATGCCCAGCTCGCGACGTGTGGCGGCAAGATGGCACATAAACGAAAGGTCCAGAAGGCGCGCGGCGATCATCTCCCAACGTGGGGCCTCCTGACTGGTGAGCTCAACGGCCGCGCGGATGAGCGCGCCGAGGCGCGCATCGGCATCCTGACCGGCGCCCGTGAGGGCGCGGAATCGAGCAGAGAGCATGGCCAGGTCATAGGCTGGATCGTCAAAGTCGCGCTGGATGCGGGCGAGGGTGCGGTCGAGGTCCTCCGCAAGGTGGTCCTTCGGCGCGGCAGCAGCGTCATCCGCGGCGGACGGGAAGCCGGCCGTCACGAGGCCCTCTTCGCATGCGATTCCCCCGCCCAAGCCGACAACGGCACGCACGAGCTCGACACGAACCGCGCGTTTTTCAGCCCGCTCATGGCGATACAGGATGTAGCTTTTCGCCACGTCGAAATGGCCGCGCTCCATGAGCGCGCGCTCAACCAGGTCTTGAACCCCCTCAACGCAATCGACGGCATCACGATCCATGGCCTGTTCAATGCTGGCGAGAAGTGCCTCCAGCTCGTCGGCAGACACCGCCGGCGCAGATGCCCCATGCCCTGCAATCAGGCCGCGAGCAGCCGCCCGCTCACCGGCGACGTCTTCGAAGGCGCGCCTCATCGCCTCGACGATCTTCGCCCCGTCGTAACGCTCGCTGCGACCGTCTCTCTTCTTTATGAACCCCGCGCTCGAGGTGCTGGTCTCCGTCATGGACTCTCCCTGCTATCTGTGTGCGCAAACGCAATATCTGGTGTTTCTCTCGGCTTCGATACCGATATGTTGATGGTTAGCATAGCCTAACTGTTTCTAGTTTTGTATCGTATACTAAAAGCCCAAAGACACGATTGCAGACCGATCCATCCCGTCCTGAAAGGGCGATATCATGACCCTCGCTAACAACCAAGCCCTCGTCAAAAAGCCCCTCTTCAACCCCGACGGCGACCTCGACGTGCGCGACCGCCGCATGATCGGCGGCAACACCACGAACCTCAACGACTTCAACAACATGAAGTACCCCTGGGTGTCCAGCTGGTACCGCCAGGCCATGAACAACTTCTGGATCCCCGAGGAAATCAATCTCACCCAAGACGTCAAGGACTACCCGCGCCTGAGCGAAGCCGAGCGCGCCGCGTATGACAAGATCCTCTCCTTCCTGGTATTCCTCGACTCGCTGCAGTCGGCCAACCTACCCAACATCGCCGAATACATCACCGCCAACGAGGTGAACCTCTGCCTGTCCATCCAGGCGTTCCAGGAAAGCGTGCACTCGCAGAGCTACTCCTACATGCTCGACACCATCTGCGACCCGGCCAAACGCAACGAGATCCTCTACCAGTGGAAAACCGACGAGCACCTGCTCGCGCGCAACACGTTCATCGGCGATTTGTACAACGAGTTCCAGGAGCATCGCGACGCCCGCACCTTCCTGCGCGTCCTCATGGCGAACTACATCCTCGAGGGCGTGTACTTCTACTCCGGCTTCATGTTCTTCTACAACCTGGCCCGCATGGGTAAGATGCCCGGCAGCGCGCAGGAGATCCGCTACATCAATCGTGACGAGAACACGCACCTGTGGCTGTTCCGCAGCATCATCCTGGAGCTGCAGAAAGAAGAGCCGCAGCTGTTCGGCGACGAGAACGTGGCGATGCTGCGCGAGATGCTCGAGGAGGGCGTGCGCCAGGAGATCACCTGGGGCCGCTACGTGCTGGGAGATGCGATTCCCGGCCTCACGGGCGACATGGTCGAAGGCTATATCAAGTACCTGGGCAATCTTCGTTGGAGCTCGCTGGGATTCGGCCAACTCTACGAGGGGTATCGCACCGAGCCGGAGGACATGGCGTGGGTGGGCCAGTACTCGAACGCCAACATGGTGAAGACCGACTTCTTCGAGGCGAAGTCCACCGCATACGCCAAGAGCACCGCGCTGGTTGACGACCTGTAAGGGCGGGAGGCAGAACCGGGACCGGGCCGGGGCAAATAGCGGGTGGAGCGGGTAGCGGACGGAAAACGAGCGACGTGCCCCGCCCCGCCCCGGCGAGGCCACGGAGGCTGTGAACGGTTTCGATGGCAACTTTTACAGCTTATGAACGAACCGTTCATAAGGTTGTATTTTGCCCCGCATCTACCTGCGGAAATGACGTGAGCCTTTCTCACCCGCGAGCCGCATCGTTCATAAGCTCCAGTTTTGCACGACCTCCATCACGGAACGATGATCGCCGCACACGCGACCCTCTATCACAGCAATTCTGCCGACAACGATGACTCGACGCATATGGAGCCCACCGTATGTGGGGCCCACTGTACGGGCTTCGCCATCCAATAACTCACTCCTCAAACGGCATGTAATCCCATGGAACCTCGGTAGCACCAGAGCCCGAATCCGCGCCTCGCCCCTCCGCCAGCAAAAAGGCCTCCCGCTCGTCGTCCGGAGCCTCATCCAGATACCAACGAAGCACGAACCTCCTCAGCTCTTCTTGCCTTTGAGCGAAATCCGCCGTAGTACGGCTGCTCCGCCGGCCCAAGCGCAGTTCAATCGCCCTCATCAGCCTGCCAAATGCGCCCTTATCGAAAAACGACCGGCGTGTGATGGTTATGACGTTGTATCCCATCGCCTCGAGCGCGTTGATCCGCTCGGCGTCGGTCACGAATTGCGCCTCTTCTTCATGGACGATTCCGTTGTATTCGAAATCCGTCTTCGTTCTCGGAAGAAACGCATCGCATTCAAAATAAGAACGCCTGGTCAAAAGCCTTGCCGATCCCCTAACATCGATGCGGTACGCCATCTCCAGATCGGTCAGCCCCTCGCCGCCAAGCCGCCTCGGCAGCATCAGTATCATGAAGAACGCGGTCTCCATTGGGGAACGCGCCCCGTCCCGCACGCTCCCCAATGCGCGCTGCAGCTTATGAGATCCGCGCTGCCCCTTGATCTCGGAGCAGTACTTGCGAAGCTCGGCGACACTGACCAGCGGATCTCTTTTCACCATGTCAAACGACCCGGGGAGCAGGGCGTAGCGCCCGCACGCCTCCAAAAGGAGTTCGGTCAATTCGACCTCGTTGAGCTTTGCCGCCATCTGTTGCAAGCACAGGAGCGGAGAGACGACATAGATACCCTTATCGATTTCGATGAGGGAGCCCGGTGGAATCGGATGAGACCAGACGTGCGCGACAACACCGTTACCGAAACGCCTGTCGCAATCGCGAAGGACCAAGACATCGATGGATTCGGTCTCAGATTTCGGAACTCCACGTGCAATGAGAAGCCGTCGTGCCCAAGCGACCTTTCCCATATCGACAGGCCCGGGCTTCAACGATCGGGGTTCCCGAGGCAGCATCGAGGTCGGGCCGCATGGACCCATCGATGCCCGATGAACCATCATCGCGGTGCTATGTGACAAAACAAGGCTCATGTCTCCATACTCGCGCATCGCCATGTTCGCCTTTGCGAGAACTTGAGATGGTGCCTCATGACCTGCGCTTGGGGCTGGTCGCAGTCTGTCCAGCATGGGCAGACCGAGGCCAGATCCCAGTCGGGAAACGGCCAGACCTGGGAAAACCATGTCTCGCGGACGGGCGCATAGGGGCAGACGGACGGCATAGGGAGCAATCCGGGCGCCGCGCGAATAGCCGGACGCCGCGCGAATAACCGGGTGGCGCACGGAGCGGCGGGCGGCACGTGCAATATTGGAACTTATGAACGATGGCGATTTGAGACGTCTAACTGCCGCGACGTTTTCCCAGGTACAGCCTTGGATAAAAATGGAGGATATGAACGAATCGTTCATATCCTCCAAAACTGCCAGCCAAATCGTTCATATATTTCCGCTCGCCAGCAAAGCAGCTAAGACGGAACTGGAACTCCCCGGCATCCTGGCGTTCGACTGCCTCGTCGCTCAAACGCGCGACGAACGGGGCGCGATCCGCTCGCTCCGAACGTGATCTACCTGCCCTGAGCGCGATTGTGCTCGTAGATCTCAACGAGCTTCTGCTGCACGTCGTAGGGCACCTGCTCGTAGCCAGCCGGCTCCATCGTGAAGTCGCCCGTGCCGCGCGTGAGCGAGCGCAGGCGCGTGGCGTAATCGACGAGCTCGGCGTAGGGCACCGTGGCGGTGACCACGGTGTCTCCGCGGTCGTTGGAGTCCATGCCGGTCACGCGGCCGCGGCTGGCGGACACATCGCCCATCACCGCACCGGCGTAACTCTCGGGAATCGTGACCGTGATGTTCTCCATGGGCTCGAGCACCACAGGATCGGCGTCCTCGCACGCCTTCTTGAGGCCGATGCGCGCAGCCGTGCGGAAGGCCATCTCGTTGGAGTCGACCGGATGATAGGAGCCGTCGTAGCAAGCCACGCGGATACCGGTGAGCGGGTAGCCCGCGATCACGCCGTCCTTCATGGTCTCCTGGACGCCCTTGTCCACGGCGGGGATGAGCGCGCGCGGGATGCGACCGCCCACGACCTCGTCGACGAACTCGTACTCGGTGCCGTCGAGCAGCGGTTCGACGCGCAGGTAGCAATCGCCGAACTGGCCGGCGCCGCCGGTCTGCTTCTTGTGGCGGCCCTGGGCGGAGGCCACGCGGCGGATGGTCTCGCGATACGGGATGCGCAGCGGAACGATGTGCGCGGCGACCTTGGTGCGGTCCTCAAGACGGTTGAGCAACACGGACACCTGCGCCTCGCCCACGGCCGAGATCACGGTCTGGGCCGTCTCCTCGTCGCGGTCGATGCTCATGGTCGGGTCGGCCTCGCAGGCCTTCTCGATGAAAGTGAAAAGCTTATCCTCGTCGGAGCGATTCTCGGCCTCGATGGCGATGCGGTACTGGGAGTTGGGGAACTTGAACGCAGCAGCCTCGACCTTGCCGGTCACGGAGAGGGTATCGCCGGTCTCGGCGGCCATCTTGGGAACGACCACGATATCGCCCGCATAGGCGTGGCCGACCTCGGTCATCTCGCGACCGCACATCACGTACAGGTGCGCCAGGCGCTCGCCCTTGCGGGTACGGGCGTTGACGAGCTCCATGCCCGGCTCGATGGTGCCGGTGAGGACCTTGAGGAAGGACAGGCGGCCCTGCTGGGGGTCGTTCAGAGTCTTGAAATCGAAGACGACGGGACGCTCGTCCTCGGAGGAGATCTTGAGCGTATCGCCGTCGATCAGCGGCATCTCGCCGTAGTCGGTGGGCGCGGGGAAGTAGGTCGCGATGTCGTCCATGAGGGAGTTCACGCCTTGCTCCCTCACGCAGGAGCCGGCGAACACGGGGACGAACAGGCGCTTGGCGATCGCCTTGGCGAGCAGGCCCTCGACCTCCTCCTGGGTGAGGGGCTCGCCCTCGAGGTACTTCTCCATGAGGTCGTCGTCAGCCTCGGCCACGAGCTCGCACAGGGTCTCGTGGGCGGCCTCCGCGGCGTCGCGAAGCTCCGCGGGGATCTCGGACTCGGTCTGCTTGGTGCCGTCGCAATGACGGGCCTTCATGCGGACGAGGTCGATGATGCCGTTGAAGTCATCGCCGGTGCCCCAGGGCAGCGTGACGGCGCCCAGGCGCGTGCCGAAACGCTCGCGCAGCATATCGAGGCACATATCGAAGTCGGCGTTCTCCTTGTCCACGCGATTCACGAACACGGCGCGGGCGAGGCGCAGATCCTCGGCGGCATACCAGAGCTTGACGGTGGTGGGCTGCGGGCCCTCGGCGGCGTCGACCACGAACAACGCGGTCTCGCACACGCTCATAGCCGCGTAGGCATCGCCGATGAAATCGGGATAGCAGGGGGCATCGAGCACGTTGATGCGCGCGCCCTTCCAGTCGATCGGGGCGATGGCGGTCGAGATCGAGAACTCGCGCTTGACCTCTTCGGCGTCGTAATCGAGCGTGGGCTTGGTGCCGTCGTGGCCGCCCAGGCGGGCGGTCTTGCCGGAAAGGTGGAGCATGGCCTCCGCGAGCGAGGTCTTGCCCACCCCGCCTTGGCCTACGAGCACCACGTTCCTCACATTGCCAGTCTTGGGCGCACCCATGGGACACCTCCCTTTCCCGGCGCGATGCATCCGCGCCGAAAATGCGTGTGGGGTGCCCTGTGCATCCCCGCACGACAGCCGTATGGCCTGAGCCTACCCCCGTGCGGGGATTCGATTGCACGTCCATCGGCAGACGTGGGCGCGGGCGCCGCGGGCGGCTTGCGTGGAAGCACCTCGCTTGGGGACAGGCACGAATTACGCCCACCAACAACATGACGCCGGCCGCCCCTCATCTGGGCAGCCGGCGTTGCCGTGGCGAAATGACTCAATTTGTACCTGTCCCCAATTGGAACTCAATTGGGACTATTGCACGAGGGAACGGCGGACCGAGGCGAGCACATCGAAGCTGTTGGGCGCGACGTCAAGGCTCGAAAGGAAATGCACGAGCGTGACGGCGGCGTCGAACATGCCGGCGTCGACCAGCGCGATCCCCGCCTTGGCGGAGAGCTCGGCAAGGCGGGGCACGGGGGCGACGGGCACCCCGTCGGCGCGCAGGAGCGCCCTGGCCTCATCGATGTCGGGGCGGCGGCTCAGGTGACTCTGCTGCATGAGCTCCTGGACCTCGGACTGGGTCTCGCCGTAGAAATACGAATTACGTCTCACCAAGGTGTAGCAGGCCAAGCCGAGCGAAGGGTCGCCCCCCTGCCAGAACAGGAAGCCCAGACGATAGTAGGCGCAGGCGATGTCATTCGGGTCCGCCGCCACACGCAAGCCGTCCATGAGGGCCTTGGCGGCATCCGCCTCGCGATCGGCCTCGCGCAGCGACAGGGCGAGGGAGTGATACGCCGAGAACGAGGTCGGCGCAAGGCGCACCAGCTCCTCGCCCAACCTGATTGAATCCTCGAGGTTTCCCTGCTCGCGATAGATGCGGCACAGCATGGAGCGAGCGTCATAGGCGGTATCGGGCACCTTGCGATAGCGCGTCGACGGGCCGTCGTCGTGCTCTCCCACGATGATGCGGGAGATCATGTTCACGCAATACAGCGGGCGGGCATCGCTCTCCTGCAACATCTCCGCGGCATCGTACGCGGAGATCAGGTCGGCGAGCTCGCTCGCGAGAGAGGATGCCTCGCCGGGAGTCGACGCGTCACGGGCGCGCTCGCAGATCTCGTTGTACCGGTCGCGCAGCGGATCGTCCCCCGTGTCGAAGATATCGAGGTCGGACACGATATCCGCGCGCACGGCATCGACCAGGGAGGAGGGCAGGGGCCGATCGTCATCCGCCATCTTGACCGAGCGGTCGGGCAATCCCGCATCGAGCGGCTCGACGGGCATCAACGCGCCGCGCTCGCCCGTCTCCATGCGCAGGGTTCGGAGCGAGAGCATCTTGATGAGGTCGTCGAGGGGGAGCCCGCCGTCGAGGATGGCGCCCGACTGCAGGCCGGGCACGACCTCCATGCTGAACAGCTGGCGGCTGAACTCGAGCGAGGCGAGGGCGTCGCCCGCGAGACCGCGTTCGCGCACCGTGACGAAGGCGCGCACGATGCCGACGCCCGACCCGAATGCGATCGAGGCGAGGGCCATGGCGAGACGCAGGGCATACGCGGCCTGGGCCTCGTTTCGCCCCGTCTCGTCCGCGACTGGGAACGCGCCGGCGGCGGGCACGGCGGTCTGCACCGCGAACACGCCGGAGGCGGCATCGCAATCGAAGGTGTAGTCGAAACCGAAGGGCGCCCGCAGGCCCTCGGCGGCGGCGGCGAACCGCGTGCGCAGGTCCCACTCCCCGCCCCGGGCCGCATCGGTCCCTTGGAGGCTGGCGTAGTCACTCGGGAAGTCGCAGCCGCGCATCAGGCGCTCCGCCACCGACGCGAACGAGTGGAGCGAGGAGAGCGCCGCGCGCTCGCAGGCCTCCTCGGATAGGCCACCCACCATGGGGGAGGATTCCTCTCCCAGGTAATGCTCCATGAACACGAGGCGGTTGAGCGCGCCCTCGACCGCCTGCAGGGTATCGACCTGGCGGTCGGTCAGCTCGCTCTTGTCGCATGCGGTCCAGAACAGGCCCGTTGATCCCAGCCTGCGGATGTCGATGTCGTGCGTGGCGGCGATGGGCCTCACGAGTTCCGCACCGGCGTCCATGAGCGAACGCGCGGCGAACCTCTCGAATCCGCTCGCGCCCTCCTTGCCGCCGCGATACACCAGCGCATCGAGCGCATCGGGGTACGACGAGCCGACGATGCCGTCCAGGATGTCGCCCACGGTCAGCATCGAGTCGGTGTCCCCGCGCTCGACCGGCAGAACATGGTAGAGCACGAAACACGCGGCGCCCATCTCGTCGATGTTGTAAGCGCCCGTCCCGTAGGGCCCCATGTCGCCCACATGCTTCGCCGAAGTGAGGCGGCCGTCCTTCTCCCGCTGCGAGAAATGGGCCATCTTCGCGGCCCGTCCCTCCCGGCGGATGAAGAAGAAGATGTCGCCCTCGTCGTTCTTCGACATGCCGCCATCGGGTTCGCGCCCGGGGCGCGTCGCGATCGGCTCGTCACATGCGAAAATGGCCCCGCCCAAGGCGAGCCACGCATGGATCTTGACCCTGCGCGGGCCGGCGAGCTCGACCAGATAGCCCATGCTCTTCTCGGGCTGGGGCTTGATCGCCTCGGTGATCATGAACACACGGCCGCGCTCTTGCCCGGGAAGCTCCCTGAGCTGCTTGGTCTTGGCAAAGAGGGGAAGTTTGAACAGCTTGTCCGACATTTTTCATGCTCCCGTTCTCCCGCGCCGATCGACGGGCATATCCGCTCACCCCATCCTATCAAAGCGTGGGGACGCCGTCGGCCCCGCACCGCGAGCGGGCAACGCGGCGCGTCGCCTCCGCGGGAACTCGCCCCCTACTCCGCCACGCGCCTCAAAAACGCGCGGGTGCGCTCCTCGCGCGGGTCGTCGAGCACCTGCCCCGCGGGACCCTCCTCCACGATCACGCCGCCGTCCATGAACACCACGCGGTCCGCGACGTCGCGCGCGAACCCCATCTCGTGCGTGACCACGACCATGGTCATGCGTTCGGCCGCCAGGCCCCTGATCACGCGCAGGACCCCGGCGGTGAGCTCGGGGTCGAGTGCGCTGGTCGGCTCGTCGAAATACAGGATCTCGGGGTCCATCGCAAGGGCGCGGGCGATGCTCACGCGCTGCTGCTGACCGCCGGACAGCTGACAGGGGACCTTGTCCTCGCAACCCATCAGACCCATCTTCGCGATGAGCTCCCGGGCGCGCGTCTCGACCTCCTCGCGGGGACGCTTCTGCACGCGCATCGGGGCATCTGTGATATTGCGCATCACCGTGAAGTGTGGGAACAGGTTGTAGTTTTGGAACACCAGGCCGAATCGGTCGCGCGCCCGCCGGAGCGCGCCGCCTTTGACGTAGGAGCTCGCCCCGCTCACTCCCGGCACCGCGACATCCACGTCGCCGTAGGACAGCGAACCCGCGTCGAGCGTTTCCAGCAGCGTCATGCACCTCAGCAACGTCGACTTTCCGCCTCCCGACGGCCCGATGATCGCCACGACCTCGCCGCGCTCGACCTCGAGCGTGATGTCACGCAGGACCTCGGTCTTGCCGAACGCCTTGCGGGCGCCACGTATGGAGACAACGGGAGACATAAGCTGTCCTCTCTATGCGATCGATCGAGCAGGGGCGACAAGCCGCGACGGGGCGCGGAGACGCGTCAGTCGTGGTAGTACGAGAGCATCTTCTCGATGCGGCCCATCGCCAGCTCGACGGCGAAGTTGAACACCCAGTAAATCACGGCGGCTATGGCGAACGGCGCCATGCTCACCTGCGACGCCACGAGCGCCTTGGCGGTCGAGAACATCTCGCCCACGCCGATGGCGAACGCGAGGGACGTGTCCTTGACCAGCGTGATCACCTCATTGCCGATGGCGGGCATGATCCGCTTGACCACCTGGGGCAACACGATGAAGGCGAAGGTCTGAGCCTTGGAATAGCCCAGCACCTCCGCCGCCTCGTACTGGCCGCGCGGGATCGACTGCAGGCCGGAGCGATAGATCTCGGCGAAATACGCGGCGTAATTGACGATGAACGCGACAATGACCGCCTGCCACTTGGAATCGGGCGTGAGCTTGATGCCGAACACGTAGAACGGCATGAAGTAGATCGCGAACATCTGCAGCATGAGCGGAGTGCCGCGCATCACCGAGATATACGCGCGCGTGGCGAACCGCACCACGGCGAGGCGGCTCGTGCGCAGCAGCGCGACGACGATGCCGAGCGGCAGGGCGCCGACAAGCGTCCACGCGAAGATCTGCAAGCTGGTGAGAAAGCCCTCCCCCAGCATCTGCATCATGGTCGTGAGTTCCAAGGCGCCTCCCGCTTCCTCTCATCACTCTCGCACCCCCCCCGAAACCCGTCGACCCGACCGAACCCCGGGCGCGGCGAGACTTCTCGCGCGGGCGACGGATTCGGTCGGGAGGGCCGGCTCGGGAGGGCCGCTTGGGTTCACATCGTTACTTGATCTGCCAGTTGTCCATCGTGAGGCCCTGGTCTGCGTACTTGGCGGCGATCTGCGCGACGGTGCCGTCCTCGTACAGTTCCCTGAGCGCCTCGGTCACCTTCTCGGCGGTGGCGGTGTCGCCCTTCTTGAAGCCGACGGCGTAATTCTCCTCGGAAAGGCGCTCATCGAGCATGACGTAGGCGTCGGGCTTCGCCGCCATCTGATACATGGCGATGGAGAGGTCGCAGGCGACGGCGTCGACGGCGCCGGATTCAAGCTGCATGAACGCGGTGTTGTACTCGCCGATGGTCTCGAGCGAGGCGAAGGTCGCGGTGAGGTCGGCGGCGTCGCCCTCCAGAACCTCCTCGGCGGCGGAGTCGACCTGGGTCACCACGGTCTTGCCGGCGAGGTCGGCCTGGGTGGCGATGCCGCTGTCGGCGCGGACCACGATGACCTGGGCGTTCAGCATGTACGGGTCGGAGAAGGTGTAGTCATCCTCACGGGTCTCCATGGTGAAGCCGTTCCAGATGCAGTTGATGGCACCGGAATCCATCAGCGCGTCCTTGGCGTCCCAATCGATCGGCTCGAGCTGGACCTCCCAATCGAGCTTATCGGCGACCGCCTTGGCGAGATCGAGGTCGAAGCCGGTGAACTCGCCGTCGTCACCCACGTAGCCGTACGGCGGATACGCCTGATCGAAGCCGACGATCAGCGTGCCCGTGGCGGAAGCGGAGGTGTCCTCGGCGGCCTCGGGCGCCTTGGCCGCCGAGCCCGCGCCGGTCGCCGAGCCCGCGTCGCTCGCCGCGGGAGTGGCCCCGCACCCGGCGAGGAGCGCCAGCGCCATGGCAGCGGAGGCGGCGCCGGCCATCAGCGACCGGCGCGTCAACCCGAGTTTTCGCGGGGTCCCGGACCCCATGGCGCCCCGCTCGGGCATGGCATCGGCGAGGACGACGGATCCGCTGCTCATGTTCTGCTCGTTCTTCTTCATGGCCTGTTCCTTTCGTTTCACTTTACTTAACTAAAGTGCCATTGTCGGCGACTGGAAGAATAGCACTTTAGTTTAGTGGAGTGCAACCGCGTATCCACAGGTTTCCCAATTGTTTCGCGGCGGGGATATATGGTTTGGAAGAGACCGGCGCGGCGCGCGTTCGCGGCTCGGGTACCATACCGAGCAGAGAGCCACGAGCGAAGGATCAGCCATGACCAAGAAGACCGCCGCGAAACGCGCCGACGCCGGCGCCCCCTGCCCCATCATGCACTCATGCGGCGGTTGCGCATGGCTGGGCCTGCCCTACCGCAAACAGCTCGCGCGCAAGCACGCGGCGATGTGCGAGTTGTTCGAGCCGCTCATCGAGCGCTTCGGGTGGGACGTGCGGGTCGAGCCGGTGCTCGGCATGGGAGTCTCGCGCGAGAGCGGGCCGGTCACCGTGGCAGACGCCCCGCTCGCCTCCCCGCGCGGGTTCCGCCACAAGGCGTCGACGCCCTTCGCGCCGGCTGCAGACGGCTCCGTGCGCGGCGGGTTCTTCGCACGCGGGACGCACGAGATCGTCGACTGCCCCGCGTGCGCCGTGGAGGCGCCTGGCGCCCGCGACCTGCTCAACGACGTTGCCCGCATCGCGTCGGAGCTCGGCATCCCCGCGTATGACGAGGATCGCCGGCGCGGTCAGCTCCGTTACGCCGTCGTGCGCCGCGGCTGGCGCACGGACGAATCCATGCTCACCCTCGTCACGCGGAGCCTCGACGTCGATCGCCTCGGTGAGTTGGCCGAGCGCCTGGTCGAAGCCCACCCCGACCTCGTCACGGTGGCCCAAAACGTCAACCCGCGCGTCACCAACGCCATCCTCGGCGGGCAGACCCGCGTCCTGATGGGGCGCGAGCGCATGGCGGACCGCCTGCTCGGCTGCATGTTCGAGATATCGCCCGTCTCCTTCTACCAGGTCAATCCCCAGCAGACGGAAGTCCTCTACCAGCTCGCGATCGACGGGATGGCGCTCCGCGGCTCCGACTCCGTGCTCGACACCTACTGCGGCAGCGGAACCATCGGGCTCGCGGCGGCGGCGTTCGCCCGCGACCACGGCCTCGAAATCGCCCTGACCGGCGTCGAGCGCAACGCCGAGGGAGTGCGGGACGCCGTGCGCAACGCCGAGATCAACGGGCTCGAGGGTTCATCCTCCTTCATCGCCCGCGACGCCACCGAGTACATACTTGAAGCCGCCGCTCGCGGCGACGAAGTCGATGTCCTGGTGATGGATCCGCCGCGCGCCGGTTCGACGCCCACATTCCTCGACGCCGCGGCGTCGCTGGCGCCGCGTCGGATCGTCTACATCAGCTGCAACCCCCAAACGCAGGTGCGCGATCTGGGGCAGCTCGGGCGCAAGGGTTACCGCCTCGTCCGCCTCACGCCCGTGGACCTCTTCCCCCACACCGAGCACGTGGAGACCGTCGCCGTCCTCACGCGCGGCTGATCCCTCATCTCACACCCAGCTGCGTCGGGCGCACGACGGACATCCAGCAGATGTACGTGCTCGGGTAATGGCTGTAGAGGATGCGGACGGGGTCCACATGCGTCGCCAGGGACCGAAACGCCGTAAGCGCCCCACCCGGCGTGACGAGCTCCTCGACCGATCCGACACCCGCGGCGATGTCGTCGCAAACCGCCCGGGCGACCAGCACGTCCGCCGAATCCGCGGCGCACTCCACGCCGACCGTGTCCCGGTACACCGCGCGCATCTCCTTCTCAAGTGCGTAAAACCCCGGGTCATCGACGCTCGGGAGTTCGAGATCGACCCCATAGCGCTCGTAGCCCCATGTCTCGAGGGGGAGGTACGGCATGATGTCGGACGGGTTGGCGATGTTGAAGATGTTGTCATAGCGATCCGAACGCGCATCCGACGCGAGGGTGGTCGCGGGGGTCGCGAACGTGTACGCGTACACGGATGAGATCGGGTCACCCTCCCGCGCTCGATACCCGTCGAGCTCGGCGGCGACCAGGTTCGCGACGGCGCCTCCGCGGCTGTGACCGACCAGGAGCACCGAGACCTCGGCGCCCGACGCCCGGGACTCGCCCGCCCATGTCAGGATCTCCGCACCGACCTCTTGTGCGGCGCGGGCATACCCGCCATGATCGTCGCTCTCGCTGCGCGATAGGTCGAGGTTGCTCAGCCATTCCGAGCCGTAACTTCCCCGGGCGCTCACCAGGATGAGGTCCCGCGGACGGCCCTCACCCGTGTCCAGGTGCTTGCGCGCGATCGTGTACGCAACGCCATCGGCATCGCTCGTCACGAGGTCGAGCACCTCATCGACCACCTTGCTGCGGTATCGGTACGACTCCGTCGAGACGTCGGCGAACCCGAGCGCGGCAAGGGCGTTCTCCATATACGGCGGATGGGACTCGGACGCCTGGTAATACCCGGACTCCGCGTACGCGAGTGCGGCGAGGACGGAGGAGATCCGGGCGAGCTCGTGGTTGTACACCGTCTCATCGACGGCGAACCAGGCGTCATCCCATGTCACGCGCGCCGTCGCCGAACCGTCCCCTGGTGCATCGAGGCTGGTGTATGTGAGGTTGGTCTCAAAGCGCGAGGGTCGGGCGCTTCCCGAGGCGATGCCGACAGCCGCATCGATGCCCTCGGCATAGGCCGCGTCGAGACCCGGCTGCTCGACGGCGCCGGTGCCCGAGAGCTCTTGGGCACGACGGGCGCACAAGGCGCCGGACATCGTCAGGAGGGCCGTCAGCCCCAAGGCGGCGAGCGCACACGGCACCTGATGCAGCACGCGGCGGACCGGCGACCCGTCATTGCGTCGCTCCCAACCCATGCGCCCCTCCTCTCCTTGGGAAATCGTTCGCCCAAGGATACCAACGGCGCGCGGTGCGCATGTGACGAAACTCTTACGTTTCTGTGATGGAAGCCCGAATCGGATCGCTTTCGAGGGCGGCCTTCGTCCTAGAGCAGGTCGCAGACGCCGGAGGCGGCCAACTCCCTCAAAAACGGCTCGCGCCCGCGATTCATGATGAGATCCTCGGGGAAATGGATCTCCTCGAGCATGCGCACGGCGATGGGGAAATCGCCGATCTGCGGCGCGATGTGCGCGTCGCTCGACACCACGATGCCCACCCCCATCTCGGCGCACCGCTCGGCGATGCCGCGGCACACGGCGTGATAACGGTCGCCGGATTCCAGCGAGTGGTTGTTGATCTCGATGAGCTTATGGCGCTCCTTGGCGCACGCGAGCACCGTATCGACATCGTAGGGCAGGCCGGAACGACCCGTGTGGCCGAGGATGAGCACCTTCTCCTGCTCGAGGGCGGACACGTACATGTCGGTCACCTGGGACACCGAGGCCCCGTCGGCGAAGCTGCCGTCGTGCACGCTGGCGATCACGTAATCCGCGGGGCCCGTGGCGCGCTCGTACAGCGTGCGCTCCACACCGAGCTTGCGGCCGGTGATGTCGCAGTCGACGACGATGTCCTGGCCGAACAGCGAGCCGTCCAGACCAACCACGTCGGCCTCGCAGCCGTGCAGCACGGTGACGCCGTGCCACGTGCGCGGCCAGATCCCGGTGTTGATCAAGTGCTGAAAATTGCGCAGGTGCTGCTCGGGGTAGAGCATGCAGCTGAAGTGATCGGTCGACCCCAGGATCTCGAGGCCCGCCTCGGCGGCGGCACGCACGTTCTCCTCTATGGTCGAATAAGCATGGCGGGAGAACAGCGTATGCGTATGCACGTCGCCCAAGATGGAATAGCCCATGACGGTTCCTTTCTCACAACGGGGCGGAGCGGCGCTCCGGGCGCCGCCTCATCATCAATTACGATACTCGTCCATGAGCGCCTGCCAAGCGGGCAGTGACCCCACGATGGTCTCGTGACTCACGCAGTACCCCACGCGGACCCATCCGCCCACGCCGAAGCTGTCGGAGGGGACGGGCAGCAGCTCGTAGCGACGCGCGCGCTCGCAGAACGCCTCGGCGTCCGGCTCGAGGGCGCGGACCCACAGGTAGAACGCTCCTTGTGGCTCGACCAGGGAGTAACCCATCTCGCCCAGGGCGTTCACGAGCGTTCTCCGGTTGCGGTCGTACGCCTGGAGATCGCATGGCTCATCGACGCAGTCGATCACCACGCGCTGGAACAACGAGGGCGCGCACACGAACCCCAGGGCTCGTGCCGATCCGGCGATCGCGGCCATCACCCGGGCGCTCTCATGGCACTCGGGCGGGACGAGCACCCAGCCCACGCGCTCACCGGGCAGGGACAGGGACTTCGAGTAGGAATAACACACCACCGTGTGCTCGTAGACGGAGGGGATCCAGGGGACCTCGACGCCGTAGGCCAGCTCGCGGTACGGCTCGTCCGATATCAGGTAGATGGGCTCTTCGCGCATGGGGTTGATCTCGCGCAGATAGTTGGCGAGCCGCTGCAGAAGATCGCGGGAGTACACCGAGCCGGTCGGGTTGTTGGGCGAGTTGACGATGATCGCGGCGGTCTTGGGGCCGATGGCCTCCACGATGCTCCCAACTGAGAGGCGAAACGTATAGGGCTTGGCCGGGGCCTCGACGCACGCGCACCCGCACGATTCAATCCACACCTTGTACTCGGGAAAATACGGCGCGACCACGATGACCTCGTCGCCCGGGGTCGTCAACGCGTGCAGCGCGCAGGAGACCGAAGCCGCCGCGCCCACCGTCATGAAGACGTCACCGGCACCGTAGGACGTGGCGAACCTGCGGTTGAGCGAGTCCGCCACCGCCATGCGGGCTTGCGGCAACCCCGCCGCGGGCGTGTAGCCGTGCAGCTCCTCAGGCGACAGCTCAGCCAGCGAGCGCTCGATGGAGGCGCGCACCGACTCGGGCGCCGGGATGCTCGGGTTTCCCAAGCTGAAATCGAAGACCCTGTCCGCCCCGATCTGCTCCTTGCGCTCGCAGGCGTAGGTGAATATCTCTCGAATCTTGGAGCTCGCCGCCCCGTATCCGTACATGGCCTCGTTGATCATGCGCAACCCCCTAACACGAGCGCCACAGGGTAGGCCCATGATACCCGTCCGCGTCGGGGGTCATCCACTGGTATGGACATGTCACGAAGCGGAAACCCGGCGGCGCACCCTCGGGATGAAGCGGGCGGCGAAGGAGTTGTTGTCGCGCGCCTTCACATAGGCGAACCCGAGCACGGCGAAGACGAGCGCGCCGATGAGGTTCACGATGAGGTCCGCCATGGTGTCGTGGATGCCGATATCGAGGTACCCTCCGGGAATGGCGATGACCTCACCGGAGGCGAGCGTGACCTGCGTGGAGGCGATGTCGTGCACGGGGATGGTGACATTCGAGCTGGTGGGGTCGAGCCACACGGTGTTGATGGCCGTGACCAGCGTGTCCTTCTGCATGTCGACCCCGATGAAGCAATCGGCGAAGTACTCGAAGATCTCCCAGCACGCGCCGATGCACATGGAGAACGCCACCGCGGAGACCGCCATGTACAGCGGCGTGAGGTGGATGCTCGTCTCCTCACTGCGATTCAGGATGTCGAACAGCGCGAAGCCGATTCCCGCGCAGAGGAACCCCCAGGTGGTGTGCAAGACCGTGTCCCAAAACGGGATACGGATGTAGAACGCGTCGATCTCACCCAGGATCTCGGCGGCGAAGATGAACAGCAAGATGATCGACTCGAGCAGATCGGGTAGGTCGATGTCGAGCGTGTGCTCCATGAACGATGGGACGAGCAGCAGCACGAGGGTGAGGATGCACAACATCATATGCTCGTAGTGACCCAGGAACGCCGAGCGCACGAGGGTGATGATCACCAGGGCGCGAAGGATGAAATACAGATAGAACACCATGGGCTCATCCTGGCGCTTCTGGCGCATGGTCTCCTTGGCGCGCGAGAAAGATCCGGCCATGCGGCTCCAATCGGTAGGTCGTTTCCGTTTTGCGGCACTGCTTCAATGCCATCGCACACAACTCAACATAATGCAAACTCAACATAATGCAAAACTGCCTATGGTTATCTGCCGCTTGAAAACATCAAACGACAGATAACCATAGGCAATGTCTCGGCAAGCATAGGCAAAATGCCGACCGCCATAGATATATGGCAGCCGGCACGTTCTTGCATCGCGGTTCTTGGGGATCCTACTCGGAGCCCTCGACGCGCTTCTCGTTGGAATCGCAGTCAGCCCCGGCCTCCGCCTCAGCCTCTGCCACGACCTCGGAGAGAGCGTCCCCGTCGGGCGCGACCGACTCAACGGTGCCCTCGCCGGCGATGGCCGCCTGCGCGAACGCGGCGGCCTCTGCGGCGATTTCCTCGTCGCTCTGGCGCGGCTTGGAGCGACGGGCGCGCTCGGCATCCACCACGGCCGGATCGGCGCCGTTGGCAGCCGCGTCGTTGCGGGCCTCCTTGGCGGCGACGATATCACCCTCGCGTTCCAGATAGGCATCCCACTCGTTGTCGAGCAGGGCGGTGACGGCATCGCCCTCGACCGTCTCGCGCTCGAGCAGGACGCGGGCCATGAGGTCCATCTGCTCGCGGCGGGCGGAGATGATCTCAACCGCGCGGTCATGCGCCTCGCGCATGATGCGCTGGACCTCGGTGTCGATACGGCGCGCCGTCTCCTCCGAGTAATCCTGGTGGTCGGCGTAATCGCGACCCAGGAACACCTCGTGCTGGGCCTCGCCGAACACCTGCGTGCCCAGCGCCTCGCTCATACCCAAGCGCGTGACCATCTCGCGGGCCATCTTGGTGGCGCGCTCCAGATCGTTGCTCGCACCGGAGGTGATGTCGTCGCACATGAGCTCCTCGGCAACACGGCCACCCAGGAACACGGCGAGGTCGTCGAGCATCTCGCGGCGAGACTTGAGGAAGTGGTCCTCGGCGGGCAGCTGCATCGTGTACCCGAGCGCCTGTCCGCGGCTGATGATCGAGATCTTGTGCACCGGGTCGGAGTTCTCGAGCACATGGCCCACCAGGGCGTGACCGCTCTCGTGGTAGGCGATGATGCGGCGCTCGGCCTCGGTCATCACGCGGCTCTTGCGCTGAGGGCCGGCCATGACGCGCTCCATGGACTCCTCGATCTCGTCCATCGAGATGAGGGAGCGGTTGCGACGGGCGGTGAGCAGCGCGGCCTCGTTGAGGAGGTTCGCCAGATCGGCGCCGGCAAAGCCCACGGTGAGCTGGGCGAGCTTCTCAAAGCTGACATCGGTGTCGAGCGGTTTGTTCGCGGCGTGCACGCGCAGGATCTGCTCGCGGCCGCGGACATCGGGACGGTCCACCGTGATCTGACGGTCGAAACGGCCCGGGCGCAGCAGCGCCGGGTCGAGGACGTCGGGGCGGTTGGTGGCGGCGATGAGGATCACACTCTCATTCTCCTCGAAGCCGTCCATCTCAACGAGCAGCTGGTTGAGTGTCTGCTCGCGCTCGTCGTGGCCGCCGCCCAATCCGGCACCGCGCTGACGGCCGACCGCATCAATCTCGTCGATGAAGATGATCGAGGGCGACTGTTCCTTTGCGTTCTTGAAAAGGTCGCGCACGCGCGAGGCACCCACGCCCACGAACATCTCGACGAACTCGGAGCCGGAGATGGTGAAGAACGGCACGCCCGCCTCGCCGGCGACGGCCTTGGCCAGCAGGGTCTTACCGGTGCCGGGGGGACCGACCAGCAGCACGCCGCGCGGGATCTTGGCGCCGAGCTTGCGGAACCGCTCGGGGTCGGCCAAAAAGTCGCGGACCTCCTCGAGTTCCTCGACCGCCTCGTCGATGCCGGCGACGTCCTTGAACTTGACCTTCGGGCGGGTCGCCTCGGTGGTCTTGGCGTTCGTCTTGCCGAACTGCATCGCCTTGTTGTTGGCGCCGGTCATCTGGCGCATGAAGTAGAACATGACGAAGATGAGCAGGCCGGTGGGCAAGATCGCCACCAGCAGGTTCATCAGCATGTCGGGGTCCTCGGTGTCCACTTTGTACGTGGTCTTGGGGTGGGCGGCCATGAGCTCCGCCAGGGCGTCGGAACCCACATAGGTGGAGGAGAAGCGCTCAAGGTTGCCTTCGGTCTTCTTCTCGCCCTCGGGCCAATAGGTGCCCTCGACCGTGCCGTCGAGCACCGTGTAGGTCGCCTCGTCGACGCGGTTGGCCTCCACGGCGGCCACGAACTCGCTCGTGGCCAACTCGACGGGTTTGCCGCCCTGACCCGCCCCGCGGCCCAGATTCCAGAAAAGAGAGCCCATGAGGATGCAGGCGATGGCAAGGTAGATGTAGTTCGTGCGGCTCGGGCCGGTCGGGCGGTTGGGGCCGCCGGCGGCCGGGCCCCCGTTCACGCCACCGGGAGGCGTGGGGCCCTGACCATTCGAACCGGCGCCGCCGCCCTCTGCCATGAGGGTGGCGGCGCCCAGAATGCACTCGTCGTTGCAGTCGGTCATGCTACGCGTAGACCTCCGGCTTGAGGATGCCCACGTACGGCAGGTTGCGGTAGCGCTCGGCGAAGTCCAGGCCGTAGCCGACCACGAACTCGTCCGGGCAGTGGGTGCCGACGTACTTGGGGTCGATGGCGGCCTGCTTGCCCTCGACGTCCTTCCACAGGAAGGTGCAGACCTCCAGGGACGCGGGGCCGCGGCTGGCGAGGTTCGCCATGAGGTACTTGAGGGTGAGGCCGGAATCGAGGATGTCCTCGACGATCAGGACATCGCGACCCTTGATGTCGATATCGAGGTCCTTGATGATGCGGACGATGCCGGAGGACTTGGCACCGTCGCCGTAGCTGGACACGGCCATGAAATCGATGGCGAGCGGGGTGTCGATGGCGCGCATGAGGTCGCCCATGAAGACGACGGCGCCGCGCAGGACGGCGATGAGCACCAGGTCCTTGCCCTTGTAATCCTCGGTGATCTGAGCGCCCAGGCGCTTGACCATATTCGCGATGTCCTCCTCGGAGAACAGGACCTTCTCGACATCAGGATGGATCGTTTCCATGACTTCCCTTTCGCATACACGTACAAGATGGTTGAAGCATACCCGCATTCGGGGACGCTACACGTCGCCAATGGGACGAATCGTTAATTTTACCAGCATAGAGCTAGTAGGGGTGCACTTGAAGCGCTCGTCCGCACGAACTCCCGCGACCCACGCGATCGCGCCCCCCGGAGAGCTGCGCACAACCGGGACGCCCGCGCGCTCGGCGAGCGGGATGCGCGCCTCGTTGATGAGGTCGGAGAGCTTCTTGCTGCGCCCCTGCATCCCCAGGGGGCACATCACATCGCCCGCCGCCGGGCCGTCCACCCACAGGCGGACGCCGTCTGTCCCTCCCTGGGCGGCCGAAGTCCCCCAACGCTGATCCTCGGCGAGTCGCTGCAGGTCGCGCGATGCGTACCCCAGCGCCGCGGCGTCGATCACGGCCGCCGTTTCGCCGCCAGCCTCGGCGCTGAGCGCACGCGCCAGGCTGACGGCATCGTGGCCCTCGGGGACGCGAACGAACGCGCTCTCGAGCACCCGGCCGCCCGCG
This sequence comes from uncultured Collinsella sp., assembly GCA_963560155.1. GTDB lineage: Bacteria > Actinomycetota > Coriobacteriia > Coriobacteriales > Coriobacteriaceae > Collinsella. Next base: position 33,244 of record CAUWMY010000006.1, on the reverse strand, counting down.
ACGGCCATGGAGCCGGGAACGGGCAACCAACCGGTCGCCGCGCGCTCGCGCTCGGTGGGGGTTCGGAAAGAGAGTGTGCCGAACTCGATGCGCGCATCGACGCCCTCGGGCAGGGCGGCCGAACCCTCCCCCGCCGCCACGCAGGCGAGCACCGCCTCGACATGGCGCATCTCCAAACGCGCCTCCGGCGCGATCCTTTTCACCGCCAGGCGCACCATGCGGCGGGCGATGGCCACCTCTGCCGCAGCGAGACGCGCGGCGTCCAGCACGACGAGACCCGACCCCTCGCGCCGCGTGCAGCTGCGCAGCGCGGTGGCGGCGAGCTGGGACATGAAGGCGTCCTCATCGCCAAGGATGTCGCAGGCCGCGCCCACGCTGCGCGCCACGCCGGGATTGCGCTCGGCGGCGAGTGGCATCAGGCGGTGGCGTACGAAATTGCGCAGGTAACTCGTATCTCGATTGCTCTCATCCTCACGCCAAGACTGACCGGCGACCTGCAGATAGCGCACGAGCTCGCCGTGCGTGCGGTCCATCAGGGGGCGGACGATGATGTTGCGACGTCGCGGGATGCTCGAAAGGCCCGCGGCGCCCGAACCCCTGATGGCGTTCATGAAAAACGTCTCCGCGCGGTCGCTCGCCGTATGCGCGGTGAGGATACGCGCCGCGGTGCGGGGCGTGCCGGATTGCCGCGAGAGCTCGCGCACATAACGGCGCGCGGCGGCGTAGCGCACATCGCGCGCGGCCGCCTCGAGGTTGCGCCCGTCCAAATCGGCGAAGTGGGCGTGCTCCACGCACAGGGGCAGCCCCAGGCGCTCGCACAAATCGCGCACGAAGGCCTCGTCGCCATCGGAGGCTTCACCGCGAAGATGATGGTTCACGTGCAGCACGTGCAGCCGCTCGCGGGCAATACGGGCGCAGCCGCGCCCGTCGTCGATGTCGAGCTCTCCGGTGCAGGCCATCAAGGTCAACGCCGTTGAGTCCGCACCTCCTGATACCATGAGGACCACCGGCGCAGCGAGGGCTTGCCCCCGCTCGCCAGCTGTGCGCGCATGCGGCGCGTGCCCGGACCCATATCTTTGTGAAACCGTTGGCATGTATCGCCTTTCGCGACGGGCGGCGGCGATTCCGCCCGTCATTTCCACGCGTGCGGCACCCCGTGCGGCACGCTCATCTCATCCGCCTTGTATTGTACTGATTGGACCAGACATGACCCACTCCGCAAGCGCATCCCCGACCGGACAGCGAACGCCGGTCACAGACGCCGAAAGCGAGCGCCGGCACGCCTTGCACCTGCACATCCTCGGCAGCGGCTCGCGCGGGAACTGTGCACTGGTGGAGGGGCCCGAAGGGCTCATCATGATCGACAACGGCTTCGCACGCCGCAAGGTCCTCGACCGCATGCACGAGCTGGGACTCGCCGAGCGCGATGTGAGGGCGCTCATCCTCACGCACGAGCACACCGACCATGTGAGCGGCATATCCGTGTGGATCAAGATCTTCAACGGCCCCCTGTTTGCCAGCGAGGGCACGGTTGATGGGCGCAAATACCTCAGCTGCCTCGATTTTGAGACCTTCACCCCCGGGGACGCCCTTGAGGTCGCAGGCGTGCGCATCGAGACCTTCCCCACCTCGCACGACGTGGTGAACCCGGTGGGGTTCCGCTTCTCATGCGCGGGCGACGCGATCGGCTACGCCACCGATACGGGCATGTTGCCGCCGCGCGCCATGGAGTTGTTGGCGGATGCGCGCATCCTCGCGCTCGAGAGCAATCACGACACGCAGATGCTCCGCTGCGGCCCCTACCCGCGCCACCTGCAGGATCGCATCGCCTCCGATCACGGGCACCTCTCCAATGCGCAGGCCGCCGAGGCCCTGCCCGCCCTCGTGAGCGAGCGCACGGAGCATGTGGTGGCCATGCATATCTCCCAGGAGAACAACCGGCCGAGCCTGGCCGTGCGCGCACTCGCCGCGGCCCTGGGCGCCGAACTCGACAACGAGCTCGGGTCGAGCGCCACGCTCGCACGGTCGGATGGGGGCGTCGACCTCCACATCCGCGCGGCGGGTCAAAACCGCCCGTTCACCGTCGAATAGCTTGAAAGGGGCTGTACTCAAGATGCGAGGGGCTCTGCACGAGCCCCTCGGTAGAAACCAGATTTCCCCATCCGCATCCCGGTGTCTCGCCATCGGTGGACATGGTAATCAATTTGCGCCTGTCCCCAATTGCTCTTTTTTGGGGAAGGTCGTGAGCAGCGCGAGACCCGCGATGACCGAGACAGTCGACATCGCGATGGCGCCGGCGTCGGCGCGCACCTCGCGGTTGGCCGAGACCAGCTCGCCGGCCGCGGGCTCAGCGACCCCCATTCCGTCCATGCGCGCCGAGAACGACAGGTCTCCCTCATAGGTGTACACCGTCTCCTCAAGCGAGACACGAACCGGTTCGTCGAGCGAGCTCACAGCCGCCACGCGGGCGTCGAGGCCCATGTTGACGGCGATCAGCAGCACCGAGCCCATGGCGGCGGAACCCAACGCGAGACCCAGGTTGCGCGCGGCCCCCTGAATGCCGCCGGACTGCTGAGCGTCGCGCGCGGGCACCGCGGAGGCGACGAGGTTGTTCGACTGCGAGTTCACCATGCCGACGCCGATGCCGCCGAGCAGGGTGCCGAGGATCATCACGGCGGTCAGCGAGGCACCGCGGACGCCGATGGCGGCCATGAGCGCCCCGAGGGCGATCGCGACGTAACCGCAGCGCACCACGAGCCAGGAATTCGCCTGCGGGAACTTGCGCGGGATGCCCGTGGCGAGCACGAGCATGGGCACGCCCGAGACGATGCCCAAAAGAGCCGTGCCGGTCCCGCCGAGGCCGACCACGAGCTGGTAGAACGAAGTCGCCACGAGACCCTGGGCGCCCATGTAGAAGAACGGCAGGGCGATCGCCACGACACCGGAGCGGACCTGGGGGCTCCTGAGGAAACTCGAGGGCAGGATCGCCACGCCGCGCGTGCGTTCCATCCATGCCTCGACCGGGATGAGCGCGATGAGCACCACCAGGCCGGCGACGGCGATGAACGGCGCGGGGGACAAGCCGAGCACGGTGAAGGGCGCGGTGGGGAGCGGCTCCGCGACACCCCACACCGAGATGCGGGAGAGGCCGAACATCACGGCGAAAAGGCCCATAGAGGCGAGGGCCGCCCCGGGGAAGTCGAATTTCTTGAAAGCGTGCGGCTGCGAGACGGGTAGGGCCGAGCTGGCGGCGACGAGCACTCCGAAATACGCAGCGATGACGCCGAAGGTGAAGCGAAACCCGAGGCCGTCGACGAGCATGCCGAGCGGGATCGGCACGAGGGTCGCCAGGGCGGCGGAGCCGGCGATCACGCCGTACGCCTGCTTGCGCCCATCACCCTCGAACAGCAAGGGGACCATGCCGAGCACAGAGGGAATCACCAGGCTCGCGCCGACGCCCACGGCAAGGCGGCCGCCCCAGATGAGCAGCTCGATGAAGGGGGCGAGCGCGGTCGCGATCTCGCCGACGACGATGAGGGCAATGCCCCCCACAAAGGTGCGGCGCCAACCGACCATGAGGCCGAGCAGGCCGCTGGCGAGCATGAACGTGCCCGCCATAAGGGCATACACGGTGTTCGCAAGCTGGACGTCGGCGACGGAGCAGCCGAACACCCGCATCATCTCGGACATCGCGACCGAGAAGGCGCCGTTGTCGGCAGAGACGCCCAGCTGTGCCAAAGCCAGAACCGCGAGGGAGAGGGTCGCCTTGGAGACGCCGGAAGCGCCGCGATTCTCCCCCGACGCATCCGTGCGCGCGCGCATGGAATTCACGACAATCACCATCCATTGACGTTTTATGCACGTCATCGTGAAAATACAGGTGCCTTCATCATATGAATATCGTTAAGCTATTACCGCAGCGAGTTTGCCACAGATGCGGCAATTTCGCCGATATCCGCCGTGTCCCGAGGGCGCGCCATCCGAATGGAAGACCCATGAGCATCAACCGCCGCCAGGCCAACCTCCTCAAGGTCCTCGTGTCAACCACGAGCTACATCCCCACGGCGACCATCGCCGGGGAGCTGTCATGCTCCGAGCGGACGGTCCGCAACGACGTCTCGGCCGTCAACACCTTCCTGGAGCAAAACGGCCTCGCCGCGCGCACCACGTCCAAGCGCGGCACGGGCATCCAGCTCAACCCGAGTCCCGCGGAGCGCGAGCGCATCCTCGGCCTGGTGAAGGAGCGCGCGCTCGCCATGGACCCCGCGCTCGACCGCTTCTACCGCGGCATCCTCCTGCTCATCTGCGACTATCGGGGAGACTACACCGTCGAGTCGCTCGCCCGCGCCATCCTCACCAACAAACAACAGGCGCAGGAGGACATCCGCTCCTGGAACGACATGCTCTACCCCTACGGCGCGCGCATCGAGCGTGGGCGGCGTCTCGCGGTCGTGGGGCCCGAGGAGAACATACGCTTCTTCGTCACGCACAGCCTGTTCGAACTCGCCCCCACGGCCATGAAGCGGCGGGTGGAGCCCCAGCTCTTCGACGGGGACGGCCAGTTCCTCTTCGATGGGATCGAGATGGTCGAGCGCACCCTGAACTGCCCCTTCACCGATAACGCGCGTCACGAGCTCGCCATCTACCTGCAGGTCATGACGCTGCGCATCCGCAAGGGCAAGACCATCCCGCCACGCGCGGGCGCCGTCCCGCCGGCCTTCGCCACGCTGCTCGACCACGTCGAGGAACACTACGGCATCACACTCGGACCCGGTGAGAGGGCAGTCGCCGCCGAGTTGTTCCTGGTGGCGGTGCGGCGCTGGACACCCGATTTCCAGGAGACGTTCACGCCCGAGCGCGCATCGGCCCATCTGGCCGAGGACCTCTTCCTCGCGCTGTCCGACCGCTACGGCACCTGCCCCGCATCGCACCTGCGCAAGCCGCTGGCACTGCTCTTCGAGGCGGGCATCACACACAAGCGCCTGAACCGCGCCATCGGCCTGCCCCCCGAGATCTCCTGGACCGTGCGGTTCGAGAACATGACCCTGTTCATGCGCCTCGCCCAGGTCATGCGCGACACGCCCTCACTCGCTAAGGTCAACCTCTTCGAGACGGACTTCACCCGCATCGCCATGCTGCTGCTCGATTTCATGGACGGCATCGCGGTGAGCGACGCCTGGCGGGCGGGCCTTGTGGTCAACTGCGGCGTCGAGCAGGTGTTCTTCGCCCGCGACCGCATCGAGCGCTTCCTGCCCTTCATCCGCATCGCCCGCGTGATCCCCGAGAGCGAGCAGGCGGACGGCAGCGCGCCCCTCGACGGCCTGGACCTGCTCATCTCGTTCGACCCGATCGAGACGGACCTTCCCACCGCGGTCATCTCCAGCGCCATCACCGAGCAGGACCGACGCCACATCAACGACGCCGTCCTCGCCATCGCGAGCCACCGCATGAAGGGCGAGGCGCCCGCCATCGAGGAGCCCTGCGTCAAGAAGCTCCCTCGCGATGAGGGCGAGTCGCTCAAGCACGCCCTGCTTCGAGCGCTGACGGGCGAGCGCATGTGGTCGGGTTCTGAGGAGGAGTTCTCGAAGATCTTCGAGATGTGCTCCTTCACCTGCGGGAGCACGTTCATCCTCACCTACTTCTCCCATGAGGCGAACAGGACCGGGAGCCTGATATGCGACATCGACGCGCAGATCCCGTTCAGGCGCACGCGCCTCACCCATGCCGCGGTCCTCGCGGTGTCGACCGCCGACGAACGAGCCCTGGGGCCCTTTCCCAGACGTTCAGGCGCCAACTCGTCTCCATGGGGCTTGCGCCCAGCGAGCTGTAGGGCCCGATCGGCACACGTGCGCCCCGACGTCCCCATTGGAGGCGGGCGCGCGTTGAGGAATTCCTCCCGTTGGCGACGTTTGCCCACCCATGGACCGGGAATCCCCGATTCGCGCCTGCCCCCATCGCGAAAGAAGGACGCCCGGAGCACGTGGCGCCAGGCGTCCCATCTTAGAGCTCGAAGCTCCGGGTGATGCGGTTTTCCCGGTCGGCGGTTAGGCCTTCCAGATGGTCTCGCCCTCTTTGATGGTCTCGAGGACCTTGAGGTCGCGGACCTCGTCGAGCTCGACCTTGAGCGGATTCTTCTCGACGATGCAGAGATCGGCGAGCTTGCCAACCTCGAGGGTGCCCTTGCGGTCCTCCTCGCCGTACTGGAACGCACCGTTCTTGGTGATGCACTCGAGGCCCTCGTAGACGGAGATCTTCTGGTCCTCGTCGAGCTGGACGCCGTTCTTCGTCACGCGCTTGGCGGCGCACCACACGCTCTCGAAGAGGTTCGGGCGCAGCACCGGGCAGTCCGTGTGGAACGTCGGGGTGAGGCCGCAGTCGAGCGCGTCGCGCACGGCGGACACGCGGCCGCCGCGGACGGGGCCGAAGTTCTTGAGGTGCACATCGGCCCAGTACCAGATGTGGTTCGTGAAGATGGACGGGATCATGTGGATCTCGGGCATCTGCTCGTACTGGTCGCGGCGGGCCGTCTGGCAGTGGATCATCACCGGGCGCAGCTCGTGCTTTGCCTCGTTGGGGGAATCCGCCAGGGCGCGCTTGTACACGCGCAGGTACTGGTCGGCGGCGGCGTCGCCGTTGGTGTGGGCGAGCAGCTGGTGATTGCCGTCGATGGCCTTGCGCATGTAATCGTAGGCGTCATCGTCGGAGATGGTGCCGTAGCCGCAGTAGCCCTCGCCCTCGTCACCGGGCGCGTAGGGCTCGGTCATCCAGGCGGTGCGGCCCTGCGGGGAGCCGTCGAAGAACATCTTCAGGCCGCCGATGCGCAGGTGGCCGGTGTAATCGCGGCTGTCGAACTCGGCGTAGTCGGCCAGCATCTTGTCGACGTCCTCGCCATGCATGGGATAGCTCACGACGTCCATCTTGAGCAGGCCCTTCTTGGCGAAGCCCGCGAACATGGCGAGCTGGTCGGCGGTGGTGGCGCCCTCCTGGCAGGTGGTGATGCCGTGCTCGGTGTAGACCTGCTGCATCTGGATGATGAGCTGGTCCATGTCGAACTTCTGGCGCGACTGCACCTGGCCGAACACCGGCCACATGGCGTTGGGCTCCTCGCAGTAGCCGTCGGGCGTCACGCCGTCGGCCTCGCGGCCGTAGCGGCCGCCCTCGGGGTCGGCAGTCTCGGCGGTGATGCCGGTGAGCTCGAGCAGGCGGGTGTTGGCGACCAGCATGTGACTGGAGGCGTGGATGGCCACGACCGGGATCTCGGTGGAGACCTGGTCGAGCACGTGGCGGTTGGGGTGCTTGCCCTCGACCAGCGAGTTCTGATCGTAGGAGACGCCCATGATCACGCTGTCGGGGCCGATGTTGTTGAGCTCGGCGAAGGCCTTCATGGTCTCGACGATCTCGTCGAAGCTCTTGCAGTTCTCGAGCTGCGCCGCGACAACGTACTGGTTGGAACCGGCGATGTGGCTGTGCGGGTCGATCAGGCCGGGCATGAGGCAGGCGCCGTCCAGGTCGACCTCCTCGGCGTCCGCGGCGAACGCGCGCGCGTCGGCGAGCGAGCCGGTGAAGGCGATGACGCCGTCCTCGGCCACGAGGGCCTCGAAGGTGTCGCCCTCGCCCGTCATGGGCAGGATATCACCGTTGAAATACAGCTTCTTCATTGAAGATTACGCCTCTTCCTTCTTGAAGATCTTGATGGCGGGGGTGGTCAGCAGGCCGGCGAGGACGATCGCGGCACCCACGGCGTAGGCCATGCGGGTGGAGTTGTAGCGGCAGTCCTGGTTGATCTTGACGAGCTCGGAGCGCTCGGCGTCGGACATGTCGATCTCGGCGATCTGGGCCTCGAAGTTGGCGTCGGAGACCAGGGAGAAGTTCATGTCGGCGAGCTGCTCGTTGACCTCGGGGGAGATCGCGTCGTTGGAAGCGGCCTCGGACTTCACGGAATTGGTGATGCCGAAGAGCAGGACGGCGCCGAGCAGGGCGATGCCGAGGGCCTGGCCCACGTTGCGCATGGTGGTCTGGATACCGCCGGACTGGGCGGCGTCGCGCTCGTTCACGGCCAGGGCGACGACGTTGTTGGCCTGGGAGGACACGATGCCCGCGCCGGTACCGGCCAGGAAGGCGCCCAGGTAGATGAGCATGTTGTTCACGCCGGTCTTGGTGACGGCCATGGCCATGCAGCCGAGGGCGGCGGCCATGACGATGTAGCCGAGCTGGATGACGCGGCGGGGATTGGCGTTCGGGCAGAACTTGGGGATGCCCATGGAGAACGCGAAGGTGGGGGCACCGGTGACGATGGAGATCACGCCGACGGTGATGGCGGACCAGCCGGCGACGAGCTGCAGGTAGGGAGCCATGAGGATCGCCTGGACGCCCATGAAGAAGAAGGTGATGGCGGAGGCGGCGAGGCCGGCGAGGACCTGCGGGGTCTTGAGGAAGGACTGGGGCAGCAGGGCGAGGCCGTTCTTGGCCTCGACCTTCTTCTCGACGACGACGAGGACGGCGAGGATGATCAGGCCCGCGATGACCATGGGGATGGCGGGCGAGAAGCCGGCGATGGAGGGAGCGCCGGGGAAGGCCTCGACGAGACCCCAAGAGGAGATCTGGGAGATGCCGACGAGGAACAGGAACAGGCCGAGGCCGGCGAGGGCGACGCCGATGCCGTCGAACTTGAGCTTGCCGTCATTCTGCTCGATCTCGGGCAGCTTGAAGGAGAGCAGCAGCACGATGGCGAAGTAGGCGGCGAGCACGAGGAAGGTGACCTTCATGCCGGCCATCTCCATGACCACGCCGAGCACGAGGGGCAGCAGGGCGGAGAGGCCGGAGGCGGCGCCGATGCAGCCGAACGCCAGCACGCGGTTGGCGCCGAAGTAGATCTTGGGGACGAGGCCCAGGACGGAGGGGATCATGAAGGAGGCGCCGAAGCCGACGAGGACGCGGCCGCCCCAGATGAAGACCATCATGTTGGGGGCGAAGGCGAGGACGACCTCACCGAGGGCGCACAGGGCGGCACCGATGCGGAAGTTCTTCTTCCAGCCGATGATGGTGCCCATCATGCCGCCGGCGATCATGAAGGCGCCGGCCATGAGGGAGTACACCATGTTGGCGAGCTGGATGTCGGCGACGGTGGCGCCGAGGTCCTGGGTGAGGGCGGTGGCGGCGAGCGACAGGGCGCCGTTATCGCCCGAGGTGCCCATCTGGGCGAGGATAAGGACGAGAATCGGGAGAACGAGGAACTTCTCCTTCCCCTCCTTTGCAGCAGTAGACGCCATAGCATCTTCCTTTCTTCTACGGGAGACGCTCCTTTACGCCCCCTCTCGAAAAACAGGTCCGGACAAGCGCCCAATCGACGGTCCCCATCCGCCTCCGCAGCGGCGCGCAGGCGCCGGATCACTGTGTTCAAAATGAGGATACGCCGACATATTCACGCACTTGAGCAGTACATCTGCCGTATCTACGGCAATCAGTCCGCACAGCGCGCCGAAGGCGACGCCCCGCCGACGAAAAAAGCCCCGCCGAAGCGGGGCCCTGTGGCTTCGCGTCACGCCGAAAGCGCCGCGCGATATGCGCATGGATATGCCTACTTGGCCTCGGGCTCGAAGCCGATGGTGGTGCGGGTCACGACGATGAAGCCGGACACGAGGCCGACGATCGCGCACATGCAACCCTTGAAGACCATCATGCCGGTGCGGGTGAGCGGCAGGGGCAGGACGAGGGTGAAGACCCAGGCCAGGGCGCCGGCGATGAGGGCGGCGATGATGCCGACCGGGATGGACAGGGTCACGGCGCCGCCGGGGAGCTTGGCGATGATGCTGTTGCGATCGGCGTCGGCTTTGTACACACCCTTCTTGAGGTCCATCTTGGTGAGCGGGACGACGCACCAGGTGAGGATCAGGCCGAGCAGGGCGCCGGTCATGACGATCTCCTCGATGATCTTGCCGGCGGCGAAGGTCACGTCGGGGTTGGAGGCGTTCATGCCGAAGAAGATCGCCGCGTTGACGATGCCGTTGATGATGCCGTAGCCGATGACGCACTTGTTCGCGAGATAGCTCTTGTACTCTTTGGTTTCCGCAGCCATGCTGGACCCTTCCCTTGTAGCGTGCTTTTTGCCCGACATAGTGTATATGCGTGGGATGGGTCAATTTACCACAACGTTTGCCGTATCTGCGGCAAAGCGCACCGATGCGCCCCCTTCGTCTTGCGGCTCATGCGGCCCGCATGCCGGCCGCGCGCCATGAAAATGCCCCGACGCCTCTCAAAAGGCGCCGGGGCGGCGGCGGGACTTACCGGAAAGGCTAGTCGATCGCGATCTTGGTGACGTTCTTCTTCTCGACGAACTTGGGCACGTTGACCGTGAGCACGCCGTCGGAGAACGTTGCGGACAAGCCCTCGCTCGCGGCGTCCTTGAGGTACACGCCGCGGGTGGCGGAATAGGCGGTGAACTCGCGCTGCAGGTAGTTCTTGTTCTTGTCCTCCTCCTTCTCCTCGACGGTCACGGAGATGGAGAGACGGCCCTCGTTGAGCTCGACGTCCAGGTCGTCCTTGGTGACGCCGGTGAGATACGCCTTGACCTCGTAGGCGTCACCCTTGTCCTCGACGTCGATGGGGAACGCCTTGGCGGCCAGCGCGGTGCGCGGGATGTCCATCATGTCATCGAAGATATCGAACAGCGAGTTGGTGGACACGGGGAGGACGCCATAACCCTGACGATACGGAACCATTGCCATAATCGATCACTCCTTCGTGATGTGCGCGGGTCGATGTGTCCCGCGCTCTGCACGCGCTCTTCGGGGTGCGTGTCTTTGTTTGACGTTCTCGTTATGCCCGTTTTGACTCAACCTAAACGTTGAGACGAAGAATATATAAGCGTCATATTGTCATCATATCTAAGTGTATACGACTTAGGTTCTTGAGCATATGAACACTCGGTGCAATGTGGGGCATCTGAGGCATCACCCTAGGCGCCTTGAAGGAGACGCTCAACTCATCGCCGTCGACAGCATCTACTCGGAAAGCACCTTACCCGTTTCCGCCTCGCGCAGCTTGGCGCGATACGCCGCGGCGATCACGTCCACGCAGCCCTGGCGACCGAGCTTTGCGCGATTGACCACGAGGTCCTTGCCGTCGGTCATCTTCCACTTGCCCGCGGAATAGCGCTTGTAAAACGCCTCGCGGGCATGCTGCATCTCGCGCACCAGCTTGGCGCCCGCCCGCTTGTCCAAACCGCGTTTGGCGCGCACTATCTCAACGCGAGCATCGAAGGGGGCGGTCACGAGCACCGCGATGTGATTGGGGTTGTTACGGAGCAGATAGTCGGACAGGCGCCCCTCGATGATGCAGCTGCGCGTGGCGGCCAAGTCCACGATCACCTGGCTCATCGATTTGAAGAGCTTGTCGGAGATGGTGCGCGAGTCCGCACGGTCGGGCAAGAACGCCATGAACTCGGCGGCCATGCGCTCATCGTAGGCGGCAACCTTGTCGAGCGCCTCACCACTGCGCGCGGCGGAGCGGACCAGCAACTCGTTGTCGTAAAGCGGGATGCCCAGCTCCATGGAGAGCATCTTGCCGATCTCGTGGCCCTCGGCGCCGTAATCGCGCGCGATGGTGATCACGACGGGCTGACCAGCGCGCGCCTCCTGCGCCGCCGCGATCCTGCGCTCGTGCATATCTTTCAGAAAACCCATTGCTACCTCCCGGGTACGAAGGGTTTGCTTTTGATGGTCGGCGGAAACGGACCCGTGGCGCGCCCGCCGTAGAAAATGCGTCGCCCGCCCTCATGGGCCGGCGACGCCCCTTTTGGCCCTATGCTGCCGCAACCTTGCGCTGATAACGACGAACCAGCAGCGAGATGCCGAAGTTCAGGGCGAAATACAGCGCGAACACGAAACCATACAGCATGAGCACCTGATCGAGCGAGACGGCATGGGCCATCACGACATTGGTGGTGTACATGAACTCGGCGACGTTGATACCGGACAGGTAGGAGCTGTCCTTGATGACCGTCGTGCACTGGCCGAACAGCGCAGGCGTGATGATGCGGAAGGTCTGGGGCAGGATGATGTAGCGCATCGTGGCGAAGAAGCCAAAACCCTGGCTCTGCGCCGCCTCGAACTGCCCGGCGGGCACGGCGTTCAGGCCCGCACGCACGATCTCGGCCATGACGGCGCTCGTGAACAGGGTGAACGCGAGCGTCGAGATGAAGATGTCGATGCCCTGCACGGTGAAGTAGATGAACAGGATCCACAGCAGGTTCGGCGTGCAGCGGAACAGCTCGATGTAGGCGCTCACGAGCCAGCGGAGGGGACGGGGTCCGTAGCTCTTGACGAGCGCGAGCACCGTGCCGACCACGATGGAGCAGATGATGGACAGCACCGAGATCTCGATGGTCTTGATGAAGCCGCCCAAGATGTAGACGAGGTTCGTCGCGTTGAAAATCTCCATCGGTTACGCCCCCTTTCCGGCGGTCGCAGGCTGTACGGCGCCCTCGGGCGAAGATCCCGCCACGTCCGTCACGCCGGGGATGACCTTGGCGCGCGGGCGGGCCTTGCTGCGACGCTCGAGCCACTGGCCGAGCATGGCGATCGGGAAGCAGATGATGAAGTACATGAGGCAGCAGACGATGTAGCCCTGCAGGTAACCGTAAAGGCTCACGAAGTTGTCGGAGCGGTACATGAGGTCGCCACCCGCGACCAGCGCGAGCACCGAGGTGTTCTTCACCAGGTTCAGCGCCTGATTGCACAGGGGTGGCAGGATGATCTTGAAGGTCTGGGGCAGCACGATGTAAGCATAGGTCTGCAAGCGCGAGAAACCCTGGCTCTGTGCCGCCTCCATCTGACCGCGAGGGACGGCCTCGATGCCGGTGCGGATGACCTCGGCCACATACGCCGCGTGATAGAGGCCGACGCCGAGGGCGCCCAGCGCGAACGAGGCGATGCGAACGGGCTGAGCGGCGCCGGTGATCGCCTGCAGGAACTGCGGGCCCGCCATGTACATGAACAGCACCTGCACGGGCAGCGGCGTGTTCTGGTAGAACTCGACGTACACGCGGGAGATGCCGCGCAGGATGCGCGAGCGCGTGGTGGAGAACACACCGAGCAGCGTACCCAGGAGCAAGGCCAGAGCCAGGCCCGCGGCGACGACCTTGAGGGTCACGCCGAAACCCTCCCAAAACGGCCCCATGTTGGCGAACGTCAGGGACCACCGCTGGGGGTCGAGCAATCCTTCGAGCATTTACACCAACCCCCATTTCTCGATCTCGGCGTCGAGCCAACCGCTCGCCGCGCAGTCCAGCACGCATTGGTCGACCACGGCGGACAGGTCGCTGCCCTTCTTCGTGGCAACGCCGTAGTTCTGCTCGCCGAACTTCACCTCTGGCTCGAGCAGCTCGACCGTCTCGTTCATATAACCGGCCAACGTGGAGCGGTCCATGGCGAAGCAGTCGATGTTGCCCGCGTCGAGCGAGCTCTTGATGATGGGGTACCCCGAGAACGCGAGGAACTCAGGGCGTGCATCGATGCCCTCGTCCTTGAGCATCTGCTCGATGAGACCCTGGGTGGTCGCGCCCTGGCTCACACCGATGATCTTTCCATCGAGGTCGGCGATGCGCGTGAAGCCGCTGCGCTTCTTGACCATGAGGCCCACGTAGTCGGTGCGATACGCAGACGAGAAGTCCCAGCTCTCGCGGCGCTCGGGCGTGATGGTGTAGGTGGCGCACACCACATCGAGTTGGTCGTTGTCGATGAGCGGTCCGCGCGTCTTGGGCGTGACGTCGGTGAAGGAGACAAGTTCGCGCTCACGCGCCTCGTCGTAGGTCACGTCGAAGACAGCCGCCGCGATCTGATAGCACAGGTCGATCTCCATACCCGCATACGAGCGGGCAGCGGGGTCGTAGTACCCGTATCCGGGAACGTCCTTCTTCACGCCCGCGTTGAGGACGCCGCGCGCCTTGATGGCCGAAAGCTTGGAGCCGGGGACGGACGAGGCGGAACCGTCGGCGGCGCCCGTCGCGCCGCAACCCGCCAATGCGCCCGCGCCCACCAGCGCCGTCGCCGAGGCGAGGGCGCGCAGCACCGTCCGGCGGCTGGGGCAGCCGAAAAGACCGCCCGGCATGTTCGTCAGATTGGTCATATGCACTCCCTCACCCTAATGCAGGATCTTCGCGAGGAAGTCGCGGCAGCGGGGGTTCTCGGGATTCTCGAAGAAGTGCTCCGGGGAACCCTGCTCCAGGATACGGCCGTCGTCCATGAAGATGACGCGATCGGCCACCTGGCGCGCGAATCCCATCTCATGCGTGACGCAGATCATGGTGATGTTCTCCTGGGCGAGCTCGATCATGACATCGAGCACCTCCTGGACCATCTCGGGGTCCAGCGCGGAGGTCGGCTCGTCGAACAGGATGATCGGCTGCCTGGTGCACAGCGCACGGGCGATGGCGACGCGCTGCTGCTGTCCGCCGGAGAGGTTCTGAGGGAATTCGCCCGCCTTATGGGCGAGGCCGACGCGCTTGAGCGCCGCCATGGCGGCCTGGGTCGCCTCCTCCTTGGACTTCTTCTGCAGCTTGATGGGCGCGAGCGTGAGGTTGCCCAGCACCGTCATGTTGGGGTACAGGTTGAACTGCTGGAACACCATGGAGCTGTACGTGCGGGCCATCTCCAGGTGGTTCTTCTTGGTGAGCGGCGTACCGTCGATGATGACCTCGCCGCTGGTGGGCTCCTCAAGGTAATCGACGCAGCGGATGAGCGTCGACTTGCCGGAGCCGGACGGGCCGATGATGACAACCTTCTCGCCCTCCTCGACCGTAAGGTCGATGTCCTTCAAGACGTGCAGGTCGCCGAAGTACTTATTCAGGCCGCGGATTTCGATCATATTGGCCATGCGATTCCCCCCTCATTTTCTCGAACAAGTGCCTGTTATACCCCATTTCCCCAGGTAGGCGCAATCTTTGGCCCTCAAAACCACTTCAATTGCGCGATTGCGCCGACGCGAGCTGGGCATAATATGCGACAGTTGTACGCACTTCAAAGGAGATCGCATGCCCGCATTGATCACCCATCGCCTCTTCGGCGAGGAGAGCATCGAGCGCCTGCCCGAGGAAATCATCACGAACGAAGACGAGCGCTCCGCCTTCCTGCTGGCCAATCAGGGTCCCGACCCGTTCTTCTTCCGCTTCAGGACGCCGAACATGGGGACCTGCATGGAACTCGCGCGCGTCATGCACCGCAGCCGTATGTCCCGCCAGTTCGACGCACTGCGCGAAGGCGTCTCGCGCCTGCAGCCCTCCGATTCCGGCGTGGGCCGCGCCTGGACGCTGGGCATGCTCTCCCATTACGTGCTCGACCGGAACGCGCACCCCTTCGTCTACGCTCAGCAGTGGGGCATCCAGGAGGCCGACCCCGACCTCACCGGCGCTGGCAGCCAAGTGCACGCCGTGATCGAGAGCGACCTCGACCTGCTCATGCTGCAGCTCAAGCGCGATGGGGCGACCGTCGCCGAGTTCCCGCCCGCAGGCGAGGTCTCCAGCAATCCGCGCATCGACAAGGTTGCCGGAGCGCTCGTGAGCTTCATGGCAAAGAGCGTCTACGGCATGGATGTTGCCGCCAACGAATACGGTGGGGCTGTGGCGGACATGCAGCTCGTCTACCGCTTGATCGAACCCGCGGGGTCCATGCGCTCCGATGCGCTCGCCCGTCTCGAGGGCCTGGTGAACGACTACTCCCTGCTGCAGTCCCTCGCCCACCGCGTCACCACCGAAACCCCTTGCGCGTGCGGCAACCTGGAGCACAAGCCCTGGCGCAACCCATTCTCAGAGGCCGAGAGCACCGAGGCATTCCCCGATGTCTTTGACCGCGCCTTGGACGATTACGCCCAGGCGGCCTGTCGCTTCATCGAAACCGGCGACATGGGGGCCGTGACTGGTCACGTCAACTATTCCGGACGCCCCCTCGACGCGAGCGAGGAGTTCGACCGCGAGGAGTAGCGTCTCAGAAAGCCCGGTCGGGCGGCCCCGCAAACGCCGGGCGTCCCGCAAGCGCCGCCCCCCACAAACGCCGCCCCCCACAAACGCCGAGCACCCTGCAAACCTCGAGCGCTCTGCAGACGCCGGGCACCCCGCAAGCGGCAGGGCATCCCGCAAACGGCAGAGCCTATGCCATCTCACCCAGAAGCGGTCGTGATTTGCCTCCGTGCGACAACCAGGCAAATCACGACCATTTTTATACGCCAGCCCACTAAAAAACGGTCGAGAAATGCCACTCCGTTGCAGCCTGGCAATTTCCGACCATTTCCAATCCGCTCGCACCTAACATTTGGTCGCAAAATGCCACGCTGCCACAGCCTGGCAAATCGCGACCATTCCCACATGCCGCCGAGCTACAAAATGGTCGGAAATTGCCGCGCTACGATAGCCTGGCATTTCCCGACCATACCTGCACACCTCCACGCAAACAAACGGTCGAAATATACCGCACTGCCCCAATCCAGCGCTTCCCGACAAAACGCCAAATGGGAACGGCCGCCATCCCGATCCGCCATTGACGCAAGGCCCCAGATACGACCGCTCGCGCCTATCGAAGTTCGGCGTACATTGAATACCTCGGTCCAACGGCCGAAGCATCACGCAGCAATGTCAACTCCGGACAAGGTATTCCCCGCGGCACGCCAAACGCATCCAGCAGCTGAATGAGCGGCTTCACCGCCCTCGCCTCAGCAAATGTGAATCGAGCGAGTCTCACATCCAGCGCAAGACGCGACTCCCGCTCCCTCTCTTTACGCAATGCCTCCTGCGTCGACTTTCCTCGCAGCATCTCCGGACTGCTCGTCTTCTCAATCCCGTCAAGTTCGCCACCCACATCCAGGGCGCCCTTTATTTCCCAACGGCAATCAACCCGATACACATACGCAGGGTCAATCCGATCAACGTATTCATACTGCAGCTCCGGCTCTGCCACTCCATTTTCCAGCATGATTGCACGAGCATAAGATTCTCCCCCGTTCTCGCTGAGCGGATTCGCCCAACGCATCACGGTTGCAAAGCGAGCCGCGCCCACACATCCCGGCCAGAGGTTCAAAGCGTTTTCAAGGACCTCGTCTCTCGAACAACCACCTCTTCTCAAGGCGGAATCTGCAATAGCCAAAGCCAGCGGAAAGCTCAGAATCCTCACGCAATCGAACACCGTCCGATCAAACGCTGTGACCAACACACCATCAACCCGCTCAACATCCTCGTCGCGCACTGACAGGGCATGGTAAATCACCCGATAGCCCAATTTCACCGCCTCGCCCTTTCTCGCAGTGGAACTCGCATGCTGGGCGATCACATGCACCTCGTTTGCAAGCAAATAAGAGGTATCCAGCCCATGAACAGCAGCCGCCGACGCGAAGCAGAAAACCCATGTGGGATGTAAATTGGCAAGGCCGCGTATAACGTGGAGAACCCTTTGATTGGCATTCAAGGCGTCCCAATAACTCTGCCTCACGAACAACCCCGGGTGCGGAGAGTCGAGTTGACCCGATAGGACCCGCCTTCGACACGCACGGCGCAAGGCGCCTTCAGGCGCGAATAGGCAGCGGCCGGCCCGTTCGGCTCCGTCCAGCAATTGCCCTATCTCATTGTCATTCTTTGCACTCATTTCCAACCCTCCCTTTTGGCAAACTGCGGCTTCAGCTTATGCGCCGACAGCTGACTGAATATCAACCGTACCAGGAAGTGTGGACTATTCTTCTATCCCTTATCTAACCAGAAACTGACCGCCCAGCTTAGATCGGTATAACTATTTACTAACACCCTGTTGTCAATCGGTGAGAGTCCGTTATTGGACGGTAGACGGCACCCTATAGTCGAATCAGGCTCAGCAAAACGGTCGCAATCCACCACTGTGTATCAGCCTGGCGAATCGCGACCATTACCATGTACCCCGCCACCGAAAAGTGGTCGGGAATTGCCGTTGTGCAACAGCCCGGAAAATTCCGACCATTTCCGGCCGCCAGCAAACAAAGAAATGGTCGCGAAATGCCACGCTGTCACAGTCTGGCAAATCGCGACCATTTCCATGTCTTCAGGTTCAAGATCCCGGCTCGGAACCCGGGCTCCAAGTCCCAAGCACCAAGTACCCGGGCTAATTCACCTCGATGAGCTCATATGTGCTCGTGCCGAGGCCGATCTTCTCGCCGTGCTCGATCATGGAGCGCCAGTTGGTGTCGGGGTGCGTCATGTTGAGGTGATCGTGCTCACAGCGCTCGGGAACCTCGCCCGCCGCCTCGAGCTTGGCACGCATCTCGGTCAGCTCGGTATCGGGCATCGCGGGCATGGCGAGCGCCATGTCGATGCACGCCTGATCGATAGCCACGGGATCGAAGCTCGCGAACATGCCGATATCGGGCACGATGGGCGTGTCATTCTCTGGATGGCAATCGCAGTTGGGGCTCACGTCGATGGCGAGCGAGATGTGAAAGCTCGGACGATCCTGCACGACGGCCTGAGTGTACTCGGCGATCTTGTAGTTGAGCACGTCGGCGGCGGCACCGTAATCGGGCTCGATGGCATTCTGATTGCACGCGCCGATGCAGCGTCCGCATCCCACACAGCGATCGTGGTCGATGTGCGCGACCGTGGCCTCGACGACCTTTCCGCTCTTGAGTGTGCGCTCCCGCGTGGTCGGGAAGCTCACGGCGCCGTGCGCGCAGATGCGTTCGCAGGCATGGCACCCGATGCACTTCGACTCGTCCACGCTCGGCTTGCCCGCCGCATGCTGTTCCATCTTGCCGGCGCGGCTGCCGCCGCCCATGCCGAGGTTCTTCATACAGCCGCCGAAACCGGCCTGCTCGTGGCCCTTGAAATGCGTGAGGGAAATCACGATGTCGGCATCCATGAGCGCATGGCCGATCTTGGCCTCCCGCACGTACTCGCCATTTCGAACCGGCACGAGCGTCTCGTCCGTGCCCTTGAGGCCGTCGGCGATGATGACCTGACAACCGGTGGCATACGGCGTGAAGCCGTTCTGGTACGCGCAATCGATATGCTCGAGGGCGTTTTTGCGGCTGCCCACGTACAGGGTGTTGCAATCGGTGAGGAACGGCTTGCCGCCCAACTCCTTTACCACGTCCGCGACCGCGCGGGCGTAATTGGGACGCAGGAAGGACAGGTTGCCCATCTCGCCGAAGTGGATCTTGATGGCGACGAACTTGTTGTCGAAGTCGATCTGCTCGATGCCCGCGCGGCGAATGAGCCGCTTGAGCTTGTCGAGCCGGCTCTCACGGCCATGAGTGCGCAGGTTGGTGTAATAGACCTTCGCGGGAGCGGTTCCTTGGGGAGTGGCGGAATCTGCCATATCGGCTTCCTTCCTCGAACGGGAATGGGTGTTCTCGCTCAGATTGTACGCCGAGGGCAGTCGATGGGATCAAAGCCTATGCGCGCAAGGTCTCGCGCGCGATCGCAAGATCGCTCTTCACCTCGGGATGCTCATCTCCGCGGTGCTGGCGCGTCTCATCGCCCTTGGCAAGCAGAAGCACCACCGAGGGGCGCTCGTCGCCAAGCGCGGACTCAAGGACCCGCCTAACGGCGTCCTCGCGGTCCAAAATCACCTCGCACGACACGCCCGCGGGGGTATGGGACACCAGCTCTGCGCAGATGTCCTCAACCCGGTCGTGCGCCGGGTCCTCCTCGGTATACACGATGTGGTCGGCATACGCGCCCGCCACGCGCGGCAGGGCCTCGCGGCGCTCGTATGCCTTGCCGCCGGGGGCGCCGAACAGCGCGACGATTCGCCGATCGGGATACTCCTCTTTCACCGAGGAAAAGAGCGCCTGATACGAGAGCTCGTTGTGCGCATAGTCAACGATGGCGAGCACATGCCCGTCCGGCGAGGGGACCAGCTCCATGCGGCCGGGAACCCGCAGCTCGGCCAAACCCTTCCGAATCGCATCGTAACCGACCCCGAGCAGCCGGGCCATCGCGATCGCGGCGAGCGCGTTGTCGACGTTGAACAAGCCGGGCATGCCGAGTTCGATATGCTCCACGCCGTCGACGCCGGGTTCGCGGACGTCGAATGCGAGACCGCGCGTCGTAGACTCCACGCGCCCAGCCGCATAGTCGGCAATCGGCGCCTCCGCAACGGCGCCATTCGCCTCGCGCCTCTCGCCCGCATTCGAATCGTCGACGCGGAACGTGACCAGACGCTTTGCGGCGCCTGCGGCCTCGAGCACGCGTCCCACGTGGTCCGTACGCAGGTTCACCACCGCGACGTCACATTGCTCGAACAGGCGAAGCTTGGAGCTGAAGTAGTCTTCGAAGTCCGCATGCTCCACACTGGAGATATGGTCGGACCGATGTTGAGGAAACAGCCGATGTCGAAATGCAGACCCAAGACGCGATCGTACTTAAGCGCATGGCTGGAGACCTCCATCACCATGTGGCGACGACCGGACTCGACCGTGTTGCGCAGGTGGCGCCACAGGTCGGGAGCCTCGGGGGTGGTGTTGTGGCTCTCATAGCTCACGATGCCATCGTCCGTCATGATCGATCCCAGGATCGAAGGCTCAATCCCATCCGCCAGCAGGATGGAACGCAGCATGTAAGCGACCGTCGACTTGCCCTTGGTGCCGGTGATGCCCGTCACGGTCAGCGCGTTATCGGGATGATCGAACAGCCCGGCGGAAACAATCGCCATGGCCTTGCGGACGTCGTCCACGACCAAGCAGGAAATACCGTCCCCACATTCAGCCAAATCATGGGGAACCGCCAATCCAGCACCCTCACCTTGGCACATATATGCCGCGGCGCCCCGATCGATCGCGAACCTCAGAAACGACGGCTTGAAGGACACGCCTTTACAGATGAAAAGACCGCCCGGGAGCACGGAGCGCGAATCGATCGACGCCGTTCGGACCTCGAGCGATTCATCTCCCTCGACACGCGCGGACATTCCGACCTCGCGCAACATTTCAACGAGTTCACCGAGCCTCATCTCAGGCAACTCGCAATCGACCGCGTTCCGATTCGCCTCGTCCATGCATCATTCCAATCGTCTGTCGCATCGCCTCAAAACAAGGCGATGCCGTACCCCGCATTCGATCGGGAGCTAGGATAACCCAAGACACCACGGTGCCGCACAACGTCCATCATATGGGGACGCGGGCAGGCCGCAGTCCGACCCGTCAACGCCCACTCAAATGACCCCCGACTCAAAATCGTCGAGAGCGCGACGCAACATGACGCCGTCCGCCTCGCACGGCTCCGCCCCCTTGCGCCGAAGCATGCGCGTCTCATGCCCCTTGCCCGTGACGATGACGATCGCGGGGCGCTCGGTCTCGCGAACCGCCGTCCGAATCGCCTCCTCCCGATCGAGCACGATCCGCATGCGATCGAGCCCCTCCGCCTTTGCGGCGCGGGCGATGACGTCGCAGATATCCGCGGGATCCTCGGGGCCGGGATCATCCTCGGTGATCACGATCCGATCGGCGTACTTTCCCGCTGCAGAGCCCATGGTCTCTCGGCGATCGACGCCCTTGCCCCCCGTCGCGCCAAATACCACCACGAGCTCGCGATCGGGATAGCTCTCGCGCAAATCAAGCAGCATGGTCTCAAGACTCATGCCGTTATGGGCGAAATCCACCACGCCGAGAATGGATCCCCCTTCTGTCGGGTAAAGTTCCATTCGCCCGGGAACCCGCACGTCCTTGAAACCCCTCACGATCGCTTCCTCATCCAAACCCATCGCCTCGGCCGCGGCAATCGCGCTCAATGCGTTGGCGACGTTGAATGTGACCGGGGTAGGGATGAGCACCTCCCGCGTGAAGCGCGGCGTCCGCACCGTCGCGCGAATGCCGTCGCCGCCATGCTCTATCTTCTCGCAATACACATCGGCGGCATCGTCTGCGAGAGAGTATGTCAAGGTCCGCTCGCATACCTTGGCAGCCTCGAGCACGCGTTCCGCATGATCCATATCGAGATTCACCACCGCGACCCTGCAGCTGTCGAACAGCTTGAGCTTGCTTGAAAAGTAATCCTCGAAATCCGGATGCTCAATGGGGGAGATATGGTCCTCCCCGATGTTGGTGAACACCCCCACCGCAAATTCCACGCCGAAGGTGCGCTTGTACTTAAGCGCCTGGCTCGAAGCCTCCATGACCACATGCTTGCAGCCCGCCGCGGCGGCATTGGCGAAATGGCGCTCAAGCTCGAACGCCTCGGGTGTGGTGAGCTTCGAGATCCCACTGTGGACACCATCGTCGAGCAAGATGCTCGATAGCACGGCAGCGGGATGGACACCGTCGAGGGAGGCTTGGGCATCGAGGATGCCCTTGAGGTAGTAGGCGCTCGTCGTCTTGCCCTTGGTCCCCGTGAACGCGCACACGGAAACGCTTCCCGATGGATGTCCGTAAGCGATGTCCGCCAGCACGCCCAACGCGATTCGTATATCACTTACCAGGATGCATGGCACATCGACCCCGTAGTCGACTTCGGAAACATAGGAGACCGCACCCGCGTCGATGGCAGAGAGCAGATAGTCTCGCTTGAATGCCGCCCCCTTGCAAACAAAGAGCGTATCATCGACAACGGATCGAGAATCGTCTGTCGCGAACCGAACCTCCCGGCAAGACTCGACGCCGACCGATGATATCAGGATTCCCTGACGCTTAATTCCCTCTAGATAGATTCCAAGCGGGATGACCTTTTGAGGCGCATCGTTGGTATGCGGCATGACAAACTCCCCAGCAATCGATGGAACACAGGCGAACAGTTGAAACGCGACGGGGCCGCGACACGCACCGCGGCCCCGCATGCTATGACCAGTGTGATAGATTTCGAAAACGCGTGTTCGCGAAACCAAGGCAACTCGGTCGAACGGCCTTACGCGCGAGCGGCCTCGATCATCTTGCGAACGGTGCCCTGCAGCTCGGCGAGGTTCTCCTCGGAAGGAACCCACTGCTGAGCCACGACCGGCACGGGAAGCTGGAACTTGGCGTTCTCAAGCTCCGCATAGACCTGCTTGGGACCGAGCGGGGCCCAGCCGTAGGAGCCGAACGCCAGACCGATGCGCTGGTCGTTCTTGGGGGACAGACCGCGCATGTAGGTGAGGAAGCTCGCCACGGTGGGCAGCATGTTGGAGTTCAGGGTCGGGGAGCCGACGGCCACGTAGCGGGCATCGCACATGTAGAGCATGATATCGGAGATGTGGGTGCTCTTGAGATCGACGAGCTGCGCGGAGATGCCCTCGGCGATGAAGGCGTCGCAAATCTCACGCGCCATGGACTCGGTGGAGTGCCACATGGAATCGAACACCACGACGGCCTTCTCCTGCGTCTGATACGTGGTCCACTCCTCGTACTTGGCGATGATCTCGGCGATGTGGGAGCGCCAGATGCAGCCATGGCTGGGGGCGATCATCTTGAGCTCGAGACCCTTGACCGCGGCAAGCGCGCGGCCGGCCTGCATGCCGTACGGCCACACGATGTTGGCGTAGTACTTCTTGGCCTGCTTCATGACCTCGCACATATCGTTCTCGTCGTCGAAGCGCTTGGTGGTGGCGAAATGCTGGCCGAACGCGTCGTTGGAGAACAAGATCTTATCGACGTCGGAGTACGTGACCATATTGTCGGGCCAATGGACCATCGGGGTGGTCACAAAGCTCAGGGTGCGCTCGCCGATGCAGAGGGTGTCGCCCGTCTTCACGGGCGTGGCCTCGATGCCGAAGTGGGCGCGGAGCTCGTTGACGCCGGCGCCGGCGGAAGCGTAGATCTCGGCGTTGGGGGCGATTTTGCGGATCACCGGCAGGGAGCCGGAGTGGTCCATCTCGACATGGTTGGTGATGACCACATCGATCTTGGCGGGGTCGACGACCTGCGAGATGCGCTGCACGAGCTCGTCGGCAAACGTCGCCTTGCACGTGTCGATCAAGGTGATCTTCTCGTCCATGATGAGGTAGGCGTTATAGGTGATGCCGCGCTCGGTGGTGTAGCCGTGGAACAGGCGCTCGTTCCAATCGATGCCGCCAACCCACCAAACCTTCGGCGAGATCTCAATAGCGTTCAGCATGTCGGTTCCTCTCTCCCATGCAACGCGATGTGTTCGTCTAAGCATCATATCACGGACGCAATGCGCCACGATGCACCTGCGCCCCATACGCAAGACGCCCGCCCGGATGCACGAGCGGGCGTCCATAAGGGTCACCGTGATCTATGCGGCCTCACGCCAGCGGCTCGATGCGCTCGATGCCGCCCATGTAGGGGCGCAGCACCTCGGGCACCGTGATGGAACCGTCGGCGTTCTGGTAGTTCTCCATGATCGCGGCCATGGTGCGGCCGGTGGGCAGGCCGGAGCCGTTGAGCGTGTGCACGAAGCGCTGACCCTTGAAGTTCTCGGGGTCACGGTACTTGATGTTCGCGCGACGTGCCTGGAAGTCACCGCAGTTGGAGCAGGAGGAGATCTCCTTGTACGCGTTGTAGCTCGGCAGCCAGACCTCGATGTCATAGGTCTGACGGGCGGAGAAGCCCAGGTCGCCGGTGCACAGGGAGATCACGCGATACGGCAGGCCGAGCTGCTGCAAGATGTACTCGGCCTCGGCCACCATGCTCTCGAGCTCGTCATCGGACTCCTCGGGCTTGGCGAACTTGACCATCTCCACCTTGGTGAACTGGTGCTGGCGGATGATGCCACGGGTGTCGCGACCGGCAGATCCGGCCTCCTCGCGGAAGCACGGGGTGCCCGCGGTGTAGCGCAGCGGGAGCTGGGAGGCGTCGAGCACCTCGCCGGCGTGCAGGTTGGTGAGGGCGACCTCGGCGGTGGGGATCAGGAACTGGTCCTCGCCGGTGTGATAGGCGTCATCCTCGAACTTGGGCAGCTGGCCGGTACCGTACATGATCTCGCGGTTGACGATGACCGGCGGGATGAACTCGGTGAAGCCGCGGGAGATGTGCGTGTTCAGGAAGAAGTTCTGCAGCGCACGGTCGAGCGTGGCGCCAGCGCCGGAGAGCACGGTGAAGCGGGCGCCGGAGAGCTTGGCGCCGCGATCGAAGTCCAGGATGCCGGTCTCGACACCGAGATCCCAGTGGGCCTTGGGCTCGAATCCCTCGGCGGCGAAATCGCGGGGCTCGCCCACGCGACGGCGCTCGGGGTTCTCGTTCTCATCCTTGCCCACGGGCGTTGCGTCACAGGGGATGTTGGGGATGCGGGCCATGAAGTCGGAGACCTCGGCGTCGAGCTCGGCGCGACGGGCGCCGAGCACCTCGATCTTCTCGTTGACCTGGCGCACGGCCTCCTTGGCGGCCTCGGCCTCATCGCGCTTGCCCCCCTTCATGAGGGCGCCGATCTTCTTGGACTCGGCGTTGCGGGTGGCCTGCAGGTCTTCGACCTCGGCGATGACGGAGCGGCGCTCCTCGTCGAGCGCGAAGAAGCGCTCACGGTCCCAGGAGCCCTGACGATTCGCCATGGCGGCGTCGAGCGCCTCGGGGTTCTCGCGAACGAATTTGATGTCGAGCATGATCCCTCCGTGTTCAACTCTCACAAAACTATCGCCGCGGCCCGAGCGGTCTCGGCCGCGGCGCGGCGACTCATCGCGGAGATGCCGCGATGCGATGCATGTTGGTGCAGTGCAAGTATATACTGGTGAGCGTATTTCGCCACGTATTCCAGCAAGAAAGCAGGACAGCGCAATGGACCAGCTCTTCAACTTCCTCTTCGGCACCCGCTTGGGCGTCGGCGTCTTGTTCTTCGCGGGCGTCGTCATCTTCGGCATCGCCGCCTTCATCCTGGAAAAGCGCACCCACAAGATGTACGTCGACCGCGGCCCCAAGGGCGATGATGAGGACGGCTTCTGGGACTAGAGCCCTGAGAAGACCGAGGCGAGGATCAACCGCGACACAACCCGCCATCCAACCGCAAAACGGCCTCCATCCGCGATTTTCCCGCAGATGGGGGCCGTTTTTCATCCATGTCCGACGCGCGGCATCTACAGCGTCATATTCGGATCCGCGTCGACGGTGAGCTCGGCGAACTCCCCGCGCAGGTACTTCTCGCGCGCGACCACCGCGATCATGGCGGCGTTGTCGGTGCACGCGGTCTGCGGCGGCACCGTCACGCGGATGCCCTGGCGGCCGAGCTTCTCGATCATCATCCGGCGCAGATGCGGGTTGGCCGCCACGCCGCCGCCGATGCAGTACTCGCGCGCACCGGTCTCGCGCAGCGCGTTCTTCGCCTTCTTGTACTGGACGTCGAACACCGCCGCCTCGAAAGAGGCAGCCAGGTCGGGCAGATGGATGGCGCGCCCGGCGGCCGTCTCCTGCTCGATGTAGAGCGTGACGGCGGTCTTCAAGCCCGAGAGCGAGAAACGGTAGTCGCCGCGGCTGTTGAGGGCGCGCGGAAAATCGATGGCCTTGGGATCGCCCGTCTCCGCGAGGCGGGAGATGATCGGGCCGCCCGGATACCCCAGCCCCAGCGCCTTGGCCACCTTGTCGAAGGCCTCCCCCACCGCGTCGTCGAGCGTCTCTCCCAGAACGACATAGTCGCCCCACGCGCGCACGTGCACGAGCATCGTGTGACCGCCCGAGACGAGGGTGAAGATGAACGGCGGCTCGAGGTCGGGCGTCGTCAGCTTGTTGGCGAACAGGTGCCCCTCGAGGTGGTTCACGCAGATGAGCGGTTTGCCAGCGCTCAAGGCGAAGCCCTTGGCGAACGCCACGCCCACCACGAGCGCACCCACGAGGCCGGGTCCCTGGGTCACGCCGACGGCTGCGAGCTCGGCGGGGGCGATGGCGCCACCCGCAAGGCCGAGGCTCTCGGCCGCCTCCTCCAGTGCGGCGTCGACGACGCCCACGATAACTTCGACGTGCTTGCGAGAGGCGATCTCGGGCACCACGCCGCCGAAGCGGGCGTGGAAATCGATCTGGGTCGACACCTGGTTTGCCAACAGGTTACCCTCGGCATCCACGATGGCCACAGCCGTCTCATCGCAGGAGCTCTCGATGGCGAGGATGAGTTGGCGGCGCTCGATCTCGGCCGCCTCATCGGCCGTGCGCGAGGGCGCCGGCAGCGGCCACTCGCGCGCAGCGGCGGCCGTGGGCTCCGGCGATGCGGCGTCCACGGGCAACACCAGCGGCAGCGGGGCACGCATCACGTACGCATCGCGACCGACCCCGTAGTACCCGCGGCGACAACCGACCTGCTCGAATCCCAGATTCGCATAGAGGGCGCGGGCGGGCTCGTTATCGGCCTCCACCTCGAGCGAGGCGCTCGTGCAGCCGAGCATCTGCGCATCGTAACTCACATGCGCGAGGAGCTTGCGCGCGATGCCCTCGCGCCGATGTGCGGGCGAAACGGCAACGTCGAGGATCTCGACGTCTTTATCGACCACCATACCGCCGGCAAAGCCTATCAACTCGCCGTTGTCATGGGCCACCCACCAAGAGCGGGCGGCCGCGGCGCCCTCTGAAAGCTCCGCCAAGAACAGGTTCGCGCTCCACGGCTCGTGCCCGGCGCCCTCGAAGCACTCGCGCTCGAGCGCGGCCATAGCCTCGGCATCGGCCGCGGCCATGGGGCGCACCTGCAAGTGGCGCCCGGCGAGCTCATCGGCCACGCCCGTGACCCCCGTGTTGACGCTCTCCGCCAAACCCAGACGTCGGCGCTCGTTCTCCTCGGCATCGGAAAGGCGCGTGTACACCGGCAACACCGCCGCGGGGTCCGTGCTGCCCGCCGCGGCCAGGCCTTCGGGGCATGCAGCGGCCAGCAGCACGCCCTCGCCCGTAGGCCACCACAGGTCGCGCGAAAGGGCGCGCCCCATGAGGCCCGCCTCCTCGAACAACTTGCCGTAGCGCACGAGGCCATCGCCGGTGAGCTGCAGTTCGTCCGCATCTGCGCGCGCGGCCCACTCCTCAACTGCGACGGCGGCCTTCACCACGCGCTCACGTTCGAACATGCGATGCGGGCCCTCGTCATCCAGCGCGTACAGGGCGGGGTAGACCTCGCCGCGCATGGCGTCCGCGGCCACGCCAAGCAAGCCGCGCGTCCCCGCCTTCCACGCGGTCCAGGCGCATGCGTCCAGCGTCGACGCGCCCATGAGCGGCACGTTCGCACCGCGTGCGAGGCCCTTGGCAGTCGAGATGCCGATGCGCACCCCTGTGAACGAGCCCGGACCGCGACCCACGAGGAAGCCTCCCACGTCGGACACGCCCACACCGGCCTCGTCGAGGACCTCTCGCACCGTCCGCACGAGCTCGACGTTCGCCTGCCTGCGGCACAGATGGTCGCGGGAGGCGAGCACCTCGATCGCCGCGCGTGAAGGCCTGTCGTCGAAGAACACCTCGGGTGTCCACCATGCCGCCGCGCAGGCGAGCATGTCCGTCGAGGTGTCGATCGCCACGATCAGCGTCCGCAGCTCGTCCAACTTCATCTCTCTCGCTCCCATTGATCAATTGGGGACAGGTACAAATCGCCCAATTCCGAATCGTTCAGTTCGCGCTATCGCGCGGCGCGCGCATCGGTTGGGCGGGG
Organism: uncultured Collinsella sp.; assembly: GCA_963560155.1. Taxonomy (GTDB): domain Bacteria; phylum Actinomycetota; class Coriobacteriia; order Coriobacteriales; family Coriobacteriaceae; genus Collinsella. The sequence continues at coordinate 4,767 of CAUWMY010000006.1, read as the reverse complement.
GCGCGGAAGACCCGATCGATGCCGTGCCTGGCAACGCCCTCCCGTTTACGCGCCGGTCTCCATGCGCACGGCGCCGTCGATCGCGGCCGCCAGGCGCTCAGCCCGCGCACCGTGGGGCTCCAGCATGATCTCGCGCTGGGACTCGTACCCCTCGACACGCGAAATGACCACGCCCAGGTACTCATCGGTCAGCTCGTCCTGGAACTGCTCGCCCCATTCGAGCAGACACGCCCCCTCATACCCCAAGACATCGAAAATGCCCGTGTCCTCGAGCTGGTACGCGTGCTCGAGGCGGTACAGGTCGAAGTGGAACAGCGGGATGCGCCCGCCGTCATGCACCGCCATGAGGGCGAACGTGGGACTCGTGACCGGGTGGCCATCCCCGAGCCCGGCCGACACGCCCTTGGTGAAATGCGTCTTGCCGACACCGAGGCCGCCGGTCAGGACCAGCACATCGCCGTCCTCCAGGCACTGCGCGACCAGCTCCCCCAAACGGATCGTGTCGTCGACTCGGGAGCTCCCGTAGATTCGCGATCCCTTGAACTGCAACGCCATGGCTACTCCTCGACCTCGGGCAGGGCCTCGTGACGAACATCGGCCGCCGATCCCTCCCGGGCGGCACGGATGCCCGCATCCGCCGGATGCCGCTCCAGGTACTCACCCAACATGCGGAAGTCCGCCTCGAGCAGCTCCTGCCACGCGGGATTGCGCAAGGCGGCAGCGGGGTGAAAGGTCGGCATGATCGTGAAATGCCCCATCTGATGGAAGCGGCCGCGCAGCTTGGTGATACCGACCTCGGTCTTCAAGACGAAGTGGCTCGCCGGGTTGCCCAGCGTCACGATGACGTCCGGCCAAATGCTGCGGATCTGCTCGCGCAGGTACGGGGAGCACGCGAGAACCTCGTCCGCCTGCGGGTTGCGGTTTCCCGGGGGGCGGCATTTGAGCACGTTGGCGATGTAGATATCCTCGCGCCTGAGCCCCGCAAGCGCGAGGATGCGGTTGAGATTCTCGCCGGCGCGTCCCACGAAGGGCTCGCCCTGCAGGTCCTCGTTCTTGCCGGGGGCCTCACCCACGAACATCACGCGCGCACGCGGGTTGCCAACGCCGAACACGATGTTCGTGCGCGTCTGGCACAGCTGGCACGCGCGGCAATCGCCCATGACGGCGCGGATCTCCTCGAGTGAGACCTCGCGCGGTTTTTGGCCCGTATGGCCGGGAATATGCATCACGCCCATGGACGTCGCCCCCTCGCTCATGCGCCGCCCCTTCACGCGGGCGGGCTTACTCTTACATGTAGATCTTCTCAAGACGCATGCCGAAGTCGCATGCGAGCTCGTAGTTGATGGTCCCACAAGCGCGCGCGAGATCATCGAGCGTGATTTGCGCATCGCCATCGCGGCCGACGATCGTCATCAGGTCCCCCACCTCGGCCTCCCGCACAGGGTGCAAGGGAGTCTCGCTCACCGCGACCATGCATTGATCCATGCAGATGTTACCCACCTGGCGGATGCGCTCGCCGCGGTGCAGCACCTCCATCCGGTTGGACAGCACGCGCGGCAGGCCGTCGGCATAGCCGATCGGCAAAGTGCAGACCTCGACGCGCGTGCGCGGCACGCGATAGGTGAAACCGTACCCCACACCCTCGCCCATGGCCGGGTAACACGTGTGGGTGACTCGCGCGCGAATGCTCATGACGGGTTCGAGCGGCAGCACGGCAGCGGTGCGGTCACAGGGCTGCAGGCCGTACAGGCCGATGCCCGCGCGTATCATGTCGAAGTGCATGGCGGGGTTCAGCACCGACCCCGGCGTGTTGTCGCAATGCACGATGCCGGGATCGAACCCCGCCTCGCGCAACGCCGCGACCGCCTCGGTGAAACGCTTGCATTGCAACTGATGGTCCCAGCCATCCGGATCGTCGGCGGTGGCGAAATGGGTGAACGTTCCGTCGCATTCCAGGCCCGCATGGAAGTCCACGGCGCGGCGAAAATCCACGACCTCGGTGCAGTGCACACCGATGCGGTTCATGCCGGTGTTGACCGCCATGTGGTATTTGCCGACACGACCCAGTGCGGCGGCGCGCTCGCCATAGGCCCAGGCGAATTCCGGCGAATAGACGGAAGGCATGATCTCGTACTCGAGCAGGGTGTCGATGGCCCCCTGGGGAGGCTCGCTCAGCAGCAGGATCGGAAGCTTCTGACCCGCTTCGCGCAGCGCGACCCCCTCCAAGACCGTGGCGACGGCGAACATGTCCGCACCGGCCGCGTGCATCACCTTGGCGCATGAGGCGACGCCATGGCCATACGCATCCGCCTTCACCACGCAGCACAGACGCTGGCGGGCGCCGATGAGCCCCTTGAAGGCGCGCGTGTTCCTTCGGAGCGCCCCCGTGTCGATCTCCGCCCACGCCCAACGTGTCGGCGGCTCGCGAAGCGTCTGCATCCTATGCTCCCAACTCGATGCCCGCATCCCTGAGGGCCTCTTCCTCAACGATTCTCATGGCATCGCCCAAAACGTCAATCAGGTCAGTGGCGATCACGCTGCGCTCGCCCATGGCAGCCGCGGCGGCATAGCCCGTGTACGAGTGGACCGCGACGGAATACGCGCACTGCATCTCCCATCTATCGACCTCACCGTGGCTGACCGCGACATGCGCCGCGATGATGCCGGCGAGAACGTCACCGGATCCCGCGGTGGCAAGCGAAGCGGGCCCGCTTGCGGGCAACAGGACCCGCTCGACGCCCACGATCGCGGTGCGCGGACCTTTTGCGACTACGACCATGTTGTCAGACCCCGCGGCCCACACCAGCTTCTGAGCCGCCGCGATCGCGGTGCCGAGATCTTCAACCGGTTCATCCCCCACCAGACGGGAGAGCTCGCGGTAATGAGGCGTGAGGATGAGCGGCGCCTCGCGGCGATAGACCTCGGGCGTCGTATCGATTCCACCGATAGCCAGTCGGCTCATGCAATTGAGCGCATCAGCGTCGAGCACCAGGGGGACATCGATGCCGAGCAGCTCCGTGACCACCTGCATGCCCCCGGCGGCGGTCGTCATGCCCGGGCCGCACAGCACGCAATCGAACTTGCGGGCCAATTCACGCACGGGGGAGCCCGCGGCGGCCCCGAACGCCCCGCGCGTGTCCGCGGGGATGCCGACGACGGGAACGCAGGGCAGCGCCATACGGATGAGATTCGCACAGGGATCCGGCGCTGCCACGGTCACGTACCCGGCGCCAGCGCGCGCAGCGGCCTTCGCGGCCATGATAGCCGCCCCGGGGTATGCCGAGGACCCCGCGACGACGAGCACGGACCCACGGCTGTATTTGTTCACATGGGCGGGAAGCTCCGGGAAATAGTCGATGAGGTCGACCGCCTCAACGATATCCGCGGCATGCTCGACGTCCTCGATGACGTCATCGAGATGATCATACAACTCGCCGCACATCACCTCTCCGGAGAACTCGGGGCCCTCCCCGCTATACAGCCCGATCTTGGGAGCGAGCATCGTCGCAGTGCGCGTCGCCTGGACGCAGGGGGCCGCAGCCTCGCCCGTCTCAGCGTTGAGACCCGAGGGGACATCGGCGGAGACGACTGTCATATCAAGCTCATTGAGCGTCGGGATCCAGATGGAAAACGGCGCCCGGACCGTCCCGCTGAATCCCGTTCCCAAAATGGCATCGATGACGACATCGGCTTGAGACAGAATCTCGACCAGCTCGTCGCGAGAAGGCCCAATGATCACATCGACATCCCTGCCCGCAGTGCGGCGAGCGACATGACGAGCGATGGGACTCTTGATCTCATTGGGCTCAATCGGGCTGACAACATCGACCGTCACACCCTTTTGACTCAGGATATCCGCAGCGACCCAGCCGTCTCCGCCGTTATTGCCAAATCCCACGAGCACCGCAACGCGATCGGGATGGTCCTTCATGACGACTTTGGCGAGGAACTCACCCGCATACTCCATGAGGGCGGCCTTGGAAGTGCCCTCTTTCTCAATAAGATCCTCGAGGCGAAGCGTCTCCTCGACGGAAAGAACAGGCTTCATACTCGTTACTCCTTTTCAGGCTGAGTGGAAACGGATGCATCTGCGAACTGCAATGACAAGGACTCGGCGACCTCGATGTCCTGCACCCTCTCAAGCTCATCCAAAACACTGCGCGCTTCGCGGAATGACCGTGCGATGACCTGTCGCTCAGAAACCTTATCCTCCCTGGGCTTTGGACGAGTTTCAGGGGTGATCGCCAGCGCATTTGCGATGGCGAGGTCCCCCGTGAAAGAAAGGGAGATCGCGACCTCCTGAACGCCGAGTCGATCGGCAACAGCCTTAGCGCCACCCGAAAGGACAGCGATCGGCTTGCCGTTGGAATCACGGGAGGTGCAGATGTCGTTTCGACCGACTCCCTCCTGACCGAAACCCGTGCCGAGAGACTTCAGAACCGCCTCTCGAGCGGCAAAGCGACAGGCATAATGAGCTGCGGGGCGAGCTGAGGCATCGCAATATGCGCGTTCCTCATCAGTGAACATACGGGTAATGAACGACGGAGTGACCCGCATGATGCGTTCCATGCGAGCGACCTCGACGATATCGACGCCGATGCCTGCATCAGCCATACGCACCTCCCTGCAATCAACGCGCTTGCAACATTCCTATTGTAGCCATTGCAGGTACCGTCACAGAGCGAACCGATATCACCAGACGGTCGGAACACAAAAAAGGGGAGCCCCCGAAGGGACCCCCCGAGCGCTCCCGCGCGAAAAGCGCGA
>CAUWMY010000005.1:0-66855 GCA_963560155.1 uncultured Collinsella sp. | reverse complement strand
CACTTCTTCCGTCTCTTCGCGGTATCCGGTTCTCAAGGTACCCGCCGCGGGTCTTACCGGCCTCGTCTTCACTCGGCCACCCGCGCGGCAAGGAGATATATTGCCAGAGTCCGGCCGCCGCGCGCGCGACTATTTGGGTCTCCACATCTTGCACATAACTACATCGCGGCCTACCGCTCAGTTTATATATAGATGCATCGGCGCTCTCTCCAACCGTCCGCCGACACGACGGTTTACGCGAAATCCCCCCGTGCTATATCCGATCCCGCTTCGAGCAAATCGTCTCTCAACTCGATTGAAGACGCCTCGGCATATACGCGCACCACGGGCTCCGTGCCCGATGGACGTAGCAACAGCCAGGATTGGTCGGAGAACTCGAAACGAAGGCCATCCATATGGCTGACCGCCGTGGGAACTCGGCCCGCGATCACGGGCGGGTTCAAACCCGGCAGTATCGTGCGAAGCATCTCGATGACCTCTGGATCGAGCCGCACATCGCGGCGCGCATAGTAATAGCGGCCGCACACTTCCTCAAGTCTTTCGACGAGTTCCCCCAAGGTCATGCCCATCACGGCCATCGCCTCGCACAACAGCAGGTTGGTCAGGATGCCGTCGCGCTCCGGCATGTGGGCAGCGAAACCGATGCCTCCCGCCGCTCCCCCGCCCAACAGCACGTCGCCCTTGAGCATCTCGGCATATATATATTTGAAGCCGACGGGCTTTATATTCAGCTTGCATCCCAGCAACTTCGCAACCTTGCGCGTGACGACGGAGGACGATTGATTCAAGACCACCCGTCCCGTCATCCCCCGATTCACGCACAGGTGCGCAAGCACCAAGGCCATAACTTTTTGGGCGCTCACGAACCGGCCACGCTCGTCCACCGCCCCCACGCGGTCCCCATCGCCATCGTTCACCAAGCCGGCGTGAGCGCTCCTTGCAAGGACCTCGCATTCACAATCATCCACCCAGGGCTCGACGGGCTCGGGGTGCGTTTCGTCCGTCTCTGAATCCGCGATTCCGTGGATTTCCGTGACCTCGACACCCATCGCTCGCAAAAGATCGGCGAAATAGCCGCTCGCCGAACCGTACAGCGGGTCGTAGACGATCCTGAGATGGGCGGCCGCGATCGCCTCGGCATCCACCAATCCATAGAGGTGGTCGAAATACGCCGTCAGATAATCGCATTCCTCGATCGGGCCGCGTGATCGCACGGGCTCGGCGGGAATGGCGCACCTCAGCTCCTCGTAGAAGTCGTCCGAGCCGACCCCTCCATCTGCCTGACGCAACTTGATTCCCTGATAATCGTTCGGGCTATGCGAACCCGTGATCATGAGACCGCCTATCGCCCGAACATCATGGGAGACGGTCCACGACAGAGCGGGCGTGGGCACATATCGATCGGATACCTTGACATGCAAGCCATGGGCGGCCAACACCTTGCCCGCGAGCCGTGCGAACCGCTCGGCTCCGGGACGCATGTCGTAACCGACATACGCCACGGCGCCGGCAGCGCGACGCGCCCAAATCTCCCCCGCGGCATCTGCGATGCGAATTACGTTGTCGTCGTTGAAATCGCCGTCGAGCCGTGCCCGCCAGCCATCAGTTCCAAAATGAATAATCGCGCCCATGCGCGCATGCACCCCTTGCGGCGGTCCGTGATTGACACCTCTGCATGGTTCGGTATACCCGTGCCCGCTCTGCGCCAACCAGCGTCGACCCATTCTAAGCAAACTGTAAGATTGTCCCAACAGTCTTGGCCCATCCGCCTTTCCGTTGCGAGCCGCGGTCGGCAACGCGGCCGCGCAAACAGGGACCCTCCGCGCCCGAGCCGCAATCGACTCGAGCGCGGAGGGTCCCCGGCCCGCCTATCCGGTGCGCGTCAGCCTTCTATCCTGATGCCGTCACGCTCGAGGTGGGTGAGCCAGCGATTCATGGTGTCCTCAGATAGGGCGTGCTCCATCTTGCATGCCTCCTCGTCCGCGCGCTCGAACTCAACGCCGAGCTCATCGATGAGAAACGCCCGCAGCATGCGGTGGCGGCGCCAAACGGCGGTCCCGACGATGCGGCCGCGCTCAGTCAGGCGCACCTTGCCATAGTGGGACTGCTCAACCATGCCCTGGTTCTTGAGGGAGGCGATCGCCTTGTTCACCGACGCCTTGGAGACATCAAGGCGCTGGGCGATCTCGACCGACCGGATGCCATCGTCCCCGCGGCCGGCGCCCTCCCCCTCGATGCGCACGATGCACTCGAGGTAGTCCTCGTTGGCCATGGTGAGATGCGGCATGGCGGTATCGTCGGCAGCTTCCACGTTCGTTCCCTTCACGTTGCTTCTCATGGCCTGCATTCTACCGCAAAGGCGCCGCCCGCCCCGCAGCCCGACGGGGTTCGGCAGGGCGCCTCGGCGGACCCCTACTTAATTGCCATGATTGAGATGATAATTATTCGGCGAACTTCGCGACCAGGTGCGTCAGGACGTCGACCATGCCCTCGAGGGACTTCACCGGTATAAACTCATTCACGCCATGGCAGCAATACGCCCCCGTCGACAGATTCGGGCACGGCAACCCGCGGAAGGAGAGCTGCGCGCCGTCGGTGCCGCCGCGGATGGGAATGACGTTCGGCTCGAAGCCCGCCTCGGCGAACGCCGCCCTGGCGGTGTCGATGAGCTCGGGGTATTGAGCCACCTTCTCGGCCATGTTGCGGTACTGCTGCTTGATCTCGACCGTGATGCGCTCGCGACCCTGCTCCTCGTTCAGATACGCAGCCGCGGACAACAGGTGGTCGATCTTCGCCTGGAACTTATCGCCGTCGTGATCGCGGATGATATAGCGGCTCGTCGCGTGCTCGACCGTCGCGCTGACCCCCTCGAGGTAATAGAAGCCCTCGTAGCCGCTCGTGTACTCCGGGCGCTGGACGGCGGGCAGCAGGCTGTGGAAGCGGTGGGCCAGCTCCGCGGCGTTCACCATGCGCCCCTTCGCGTCGCCGGGGTGGATGGAGAAACCCTGGAAGGACACGACGGCCTCGGCGGCGTTGAAGCATTCCCACTCGAGCTCGCCGATCGGCCCGCCGTCCACGGTATAGGCGTACGCGCAGCCGTAAGCGTCGAGATCGAGCAGCTCCGCACCGTGACCGATCTCCTCGTCCGGACAGAAGCAGATGCCGAGCTCGGGGTGGGGCATCGCGGGATTCTCGGCGATCAGCGCGACGAGGGCCATGATCTCGGCGATACCGGCCTTGTCATCGGCGCCGAGCAGAGTGGTGCCATCGGTGCAGACGAGCTCTTCGCCAACCAGCTCATGCAGGGCGGGCAACAGCTCGGGACTGATCGAGACGGGCTTGCCATCGACGACGCCGCAGACAAGGTCCCCTCCCCCATACGTCAAGACATGGGGCTTCACGCCGAAACCGGGCGCCTGCTCGGTTGTGTCGAGATGGGAGATGAGGCCCAGACGCGGACGGCCCTCGACGCCCTCGCTCGCGGGAATCCAAGCGGTCACATACGCGTTTTCCGTCACGGTGACATCGCGGGCGCCGAGTTCGCGCAGCTCATCGGCAAGCAGGTTGGCGAGGTCGAATTGGATGGCCGTCGAGGGCACCTGATCGCAATGCTCATCGGCGGACTGCGTATCAACCTGGACGTACTTCAGAAAGCGATCGAGGACATCGGACATGGATGTTCCTTTCTAGTTGGGTCGGCAACCCAAGGGCGGGAGGCCGAGATGCGAAAACACCCCCAGCGTATGCCAGGGGTGCCCTCTAGTCAAAACTTGTCGGGTGCGCTGGGCGCACGAGGGATTCGCGCGAGATGGCTATTCCGCCTCCGCCTCACCCGAATCGGCCCCATCGGCGAATGCCGAACCGGAGATATCGCCCAGGGTCGAGCCTCCGCTCGTGTCGCTGCCCATGGTCTGGGGTCCGTCGGGGTTCTCGCCCGCGTCGACCTTGGCCATCATCTCGGCGAGCTTGTCCTCATAGACGAAGACGTAGCTCACGCCGTTCACGAGCGTCGTGCCATCGGCGTAGGAGGGGATGTTCGCGACGTACATGTCGTTGCCCACGTCCATGCCGCGCATCGCGTTGGCGACCGCCACGATGTCCTGAACGTTCAACGTGGTGATCACCACGTTGGAAAGAGATTCGACCGTGCTCATGATGCTGGCGGGGTCGAGGTCGTTCAGGATCTTCGAAGCAAGCGCGCCGAGAACCTGGCGCTGATGACGCATTCGGGTGTAATCGCCATCGACGTAGGTGTAACGGCAGCGGGCATAGGCAAGTGCGGTCTTGCCATCCATGTGCTGCCAGCCCTTCTCAACCTTGACATCGAGGTGCGCTGGGTCGTCGACCTCCTCCGTGGCCTCGAGGTCGATCCCGCCGACCGCATCGATGAGCTGCTCCATGCCGGGGAAATTGATCTCGGCGTAGTGAGAGACCTTCTGCTCGCCGCCGAAGCACAGGTCGTTCACCGCCTTGATGACGCCCTCGGGGCCGTCGACCGAATGCGTGGCGTTGATCTTCATGGTCTCGCCCTTGTAGACCACGCGCGTGTCACGCGGGATCGAGATGAGCGTCGCCTTCTTCTTCGTCGGGTCGACGCGCGCCAGGATGATCGAGTCGGAACGGTAGACGTCCTCCCCCGGGCGGCCGTCCGTTCCGAGCAGCAGCATGTAGAAGGGCTCGCGCGCGACGTTGGAATCGTTGAGGATCTGCAGCACGTTGGCACCGATGAAGCCGTTGCCGCTCAAGTTTCCCGTGATGCGGAAGAACCATGCCCCGACACCGACGGCGCCGACGAGGAGCACGGCGAGGAGCCCGCCGATGATCCCGCGTTTGACCATGCGGCTCTTACGGCGCTGCCGGGCCCGCTCGGAATAACGGCTCACGTTCTCGCGACTGTAGATTCTGCTGCTTGCCCCTATGGAGGGTTGTCGGCCCTGTTGGACGGGAATCTTTCTCTGACTCATTCGGCACTCTCGCTAATCGTCGATGGGATCGGGCACACTCAGGCGTTCCACGTGGGCGCCGAGCGAGCAGAGCTTCTCGACGAAGCGCTCATACCCGCGGTCGATGTGATGGATGGCGGAGACTTCGGTATACCCGTCCGCGATGAGGCCGGCGACCGCAAGGGCGGCGCCGCCGCGTAGGTCGGGCGAGGTGACCTGCGCACCCGAGAAGCCCTCCACGCCGTGCACCATCGCGTGGTGGCCCTCAACGCGGATATCGGCACCCATGCGGACGAGCTCGGAGGCGAACATGAAGCGGTTCTCGAAGATGTTCTCCGTAATGATCGAATTGCCGGAAGCCAAAGCGGACAGGACCATGATCTGGGCCTGCATGTCCGTGGGAAAGCCGGGGAACGGCAGCGTCTGGATGTCGACAGGCTCGATGCGCTCCGCGCGGTAGACGCGCACGCCGTTCTCGATGCGGTCGATGCGCACGCCCATGAGCTCGAGCTTCTTGATGACCATGCCGAGGTTGATCGGGTTGAAGCCCGTGACCTCGACGCCTTCCTCATCGGCCATGAGGGCCGCGGCGACGATGAACGTTCCCGCCTCGATGCGGTCGCCCACCACGCAGTGCGTGACAGGATGGAGCTCTTCGACGCCCTCGATCTGCACGACCGGGGTGCCGGCGCCGGTGATCTGGGCGCCCATCTCATTGAGCATGTTGGCGAGGTCGACGATCTCCGGCTCGCGCGCGGCGTTGTCGATAACGGTCGTGCCCCTGGCCTTGACGGCGGCCATGATCAGGTTCTCCGTGGCGCCGACGCTCGCGAACTCGAGCGTCACCGCAGTGCCCGTGAGCCCATCGGCGGCGCTGGCATGGATGTAGCCGTGGTCGGTGTCAAACGAGACGCCGAGCGCCTCCAAGCCGAGAATGTGCATGTCGATCTTGCGGGCACCCAAGTTGCAGCCGCCCGGCATGGCGATCTTCGCGCAACCGAACCGGCCCAGCAGCGGGCCCATGACAGCAGTCGACGCGCGCATCTTGGCCACCAGGTCGTAGGGGGCCTCCCACGAGGAGACGGCGGACGTGTCGATGCGCAGCGTGTGCTCATCGAGGACGTCGATGGTCGCGCCCATGCGCTTCAAGACCTTGCCCATGACGTGGACGTCCGAGATGTTGGGCACGTTCTCGAGCGTCGTCGCACCCGGGGCGAGCAGGGTTGCCGCCATGAGCTTGAGCGCGGAGTTCTTGGCGCCCGAAACGGCGACCGTGCCACTGATGAGATGGCCGCCTTCAACGCGGATGATATCCAAGCGCTTCCCTTTCAAAAAACATGCCCGGGGACAGACCCCGGGCATGATGTCAATCGCTGTGCGCGCGAACGGAGCGTCCGCAAGCGCCTACTGAGCAAGCAGCAGCTTGCACCATGCGATTTCATTATAGAGGTAGGCACGGCGGGCGTCGCCCTCCGCCATATTCCCCAGCTGGTCTTCAAAACCTGCCAACCTGGCGTTCACCTCTTCGACATCCACGTTCTCGATATCGAGAGCGCGCTCGACGAGCACGATGACCTCGTCATTGGCCACCTGGACATACCCGTCCGTGACGGCAAAGACGTGGTCGACGACGCCCATCTTGGTCTCCGAGACGCGGATGTGGCCGCCGTCGATCGTGCAGATCTCGCTCGCGTGACGCGGGAGAATCCCGAATTCGCCGACGGTGGAGGGCACCGCCACATAGGCGACGGGACCCTCGTACACGCACTCCTCCGGGCAGACGATGCGCAGCTGCATGGGCTTCGCCATGGTCCCTACGCCCCCATCTTAGCGGCGCGCTCGCGCACGTCGTCGATGGTGCCGGCGTAACGGAACGCCTGCTCGGGCAGGTTATCGCACTCGCCATCGACGATGGCGGCGAAGGAGCGGACGGTGTCGGCGACGCGGATGTACACACCGGGGTTGCCGGTGAACTGCTCGGCGACATGGAACGACTGGGAGAGGAACTGCTGCAGTTTGCGGGCGCGGTTGACCGTGAGGCGCTGCTCCTCGGAAAGCTCGTCCATACCGAGAATGGCGATGATGTCCTGCAGGTCGGAGTACTCCTGGAGGAGCTCCTGGACCTTGACGGCCACACGGTAGTGCTCCTCGCCCACGATCGCGGGGTCGAGCGCGTCAGAGGAGCTCGCCAGCGGGTCGATGGCGGGGTACAGACCGAGCTCGGCGATGGAGCGCGAGAGGACGGTCGTGGCGTCCAGGTGCGTGAACGTCGTGGCGGGCGCCGGGTCGGTCAGGTCGTCGGCGGGGACGTAGACGGCCTGGACGGACGTGATGGAGCCGGTCTTGGTGGAGGTGATGCGCTCCTGCAGGTCGCCCATCTCGGTGGCCAGCGTGGGCTGGTAACCGACGGCGGAGGGCATACGGCCGAGAAGGGCCGAGACCTCGGAACCCGCCTGGGAGAAGCGGAAGATGTTATCGATGAACAGCAGGACGTCCTGACCGCGATCGCGGAAATACTCCGCCTCGGTCAGGCCGGCCAGGCCGATGCGCAGACGTGCTCCCGGGGGCTCGTTCATCTGACCGTAGACCAGGCAGGTCTTGTCGATGACCCCGGACTCGCTCATCTCCAGATAGAGGTCGGTGCCCTCGCGGGTGCGCTCGCCGACGCCGGTGAACACGGAGGTGCCGCCGTGCTCCTGGGCGAGGTTGTTGATGAGCTCCTGGATCAAGACGGTCTTGCCGACGCCGGCGCCGCCGAACAGGCCCGTCTTGCCACCGCGGATGTAAGGCTCGAGCAGGTCGACGGCCTTGATGCCGGTCTCGAAGATCTCGGTCTTGGTGGTGAGCTGATCGAAGCTCGGGGCGGCATGATGGATCGGGTACCAGTCGTCTACCTCGGGCATCTCCTTGCCATCGACCGGCTGGCCCATGACGTTCCAGATGCGGCCGAGCGTGCCCTTGCCGACGGGCATCTTCATGGGTGCGCCGGTGTCCACGACCTCCAGGCCGCGCTGGAGACCGTCGGTGGAGGTCATGGCGACGCAGCGGACCACGTCACCGGGCAGCTGGCTCTCGACCTCGAGAATCGTGTCGATGTGACCCACAGGGGTGTCCACGTCGACCGTGAGGGCGTTGTAAATGTTCGGCACACCGCCCTTGAACTTGACATCCACGACGGCGCCGATGATACGGACGATATGTCCGACACCGGCCGTCTTCGCGGAGTCCATATCAATGAAATCTGCCATTAATGTTCCTCCAATGCAGCGGCCCCGCCCACGATCTCATTGATCTCGGTGGTGATGGAGGCCTGGCGTACACGGTTATAAGTGCGCGTAAGGTCGGCGATGATCGCGCTTGCGTTCTCGGTGGCCGAGTGCATCGACTTGCGTCGGGCACCCTGCTCGGCTGCTGCGGAGTCGAACATGGCCTGATGGACGACGGTCAGCACGTAGCTCGGAATCAGCTTGTTGAGCACGTGCTCCGCGGAGGGGACGAACTCGAACGGCGAGGCGAGACGCGTGGGCGCCTCATCCTCGTTCGCGCGAGGACCGCGAGCGGTGCGCAGCACCTCATCGTCCAACGGCAGGATGCGTTCGGAGCGCAGCACCTGCTCCACGCGGTTCTTCGCATGGAAGTAGACGATGTCCACGCGACCGAAGCGGCCCTGAGAGAAGCCGTCGATCACGTAGTTGGCCACGACACGGGCATTCTCAAGCGTGGGGTCGTCCGACTCGCCGACAATACCCATCACCTTCGTGGGGTACTTGCGGAAGTGCTCCGTCACCTTACGGCCGCAGGTGATGAGCTCGACCTCCTTCGCGCCGTGACGGTGGAAGTGCTTGATACGCTGCTCGGCCGCGCGCTCGACCTGCATGTTGAAACCGCCGGCCAGGCCACGGTCGGAGCTGATCACGATGAGCAGGGCGCGCTCGTAGCTCTCGGGGTCCACGAGGAGCGGCGAGTTGACGTTCAGCGCCGGATCGGTCGCCACGGTGAGCATGACGTCCGTGATCGCGGCGGAGTACGGCTCGCTGCTCTTCGCGCGCTGCAAGGCACGCGCGATCTTCGCCGTGGCGACCATTTCCATGGTGCGCGTGATCTGCTGGGTCGTGGAGACCGAACCGATGCGCTTTTTTATTTCGCGGAGGTTGGCCATGGGGCTTACTACTCTCCAGCTTCGTCGGCGGCCGCCTTGGCGCCCGCCTTCCCGGAGTCGCGAGACGCCAGGAACTGATTCTTGTAATCGCTGATGGCCTGCTCGAGCTCACGTCCGATGCGATCGTCGATCTTAGCGGAGCGGAACTCCTCGAGGAGCTTGCGGTAAGCGCCATCGAGGAACTCGACCAAGCCGTCGCGGAAGGGCACGACGTCCTCGATCGGCATGTCGTCGAGATAGCCCTTGTTGCCCGCGTAGAGGACAGCGACCTGATCGACGACGTCCAGCGCTTTGAAGCGACCCTGCTTGAGGAGCTCGGTCATACGGGCGCCGTGGGTGAGCTGCTTCTGCGTGGTGGCGTCGAGGTCGGAGCCGAACTGGGTGAAGCCGGCGAGCTCGCGATAGGACGCGAGGTCCAGACGCAGGTTGCCCGCCTGCTGCTTCATGGCCTTGGTCTGCGCGGAGCCACCGACGCGGGACACGGAGATGCCGACGTCGACGGCGGGGCGCTGGCCCTGGTGGAACAGCTCGGACTGCAGGTAGATCTGACCGTCCGTAATCGAGATCACGTTGGTCGGGATGTAGGCGGAGACGTCGCCGTCCTGCGTCTCGATGATCGGCAGGGCGGTCAAGGAACCGCCGCCGTTCTTCTCGGAGAGCTTGCAGGCGCGCTCGAGAAGGCGGGAGTGCAGGTAGAAGATGTCACCGGGATAAGCCTCGCGTCCCGGGGGACGACGCAGCGTCAGCGACATCTGACGATAGGCGACGGCCTGCTTGGACAGGTCATCGTAAATCACGAGCACGTGGCCGCCGGGATTGGTGGCGCTGGCGGGACGGCCGTCCTCGCCGTTGTACATGAAGTACTCGCCGATGGCGGCACCCGCCATGGGGGCGATGTACTGCAGCGGGGCGGAGTCCGCGGCGGTGGCGCTCACGATGACGGTGTAGTCGAGAGCACCGTGCTGGGCGAGCGTCTCGCGAATGTTCGCGACCGTGGAGGCCTTCTGGCCGATGGCCACGTACACGCAGATCATGCCCTTGCCACGCTGGTTGATGATGGCATCGATGGCGATGGCGGTCTTGCCGGTCTTGCGGTCACCGATGATGAGCTCGCGCTGGCCGCGGCCGATAGGGATCATCGAGTCAACGGCAAGCAGACCCGTCTGCACGGGCTCGCACACCGGGGTGCGCTCGATGACGCCAGGGGCCTTGAACTCGATGGGGCGACGATGCGTCTCACCGACGCTGCCCTTTCCATCGATGGGCTGACCAAGCGGGTTGACGACACGACCGAGCATGCCGCGACCCACGGGGATGTCCATAACGCGACCGGTGGTGCGGCAGGCGTCGCCCTCCTTGATGGAGTCGACATCGCCGAACAGAACGGCGCCGACCTCCTCGCGGTCGAGGTTCTGAGCTAGGCCGTACACGGTCTTGCCCGTGATGGAGCTGGTGAACTCAAGGAGCTCACCGGCCATCGCGCTTTTGAGACCGAAGACATGAGCGATACCATCGCCCACCTCGGCTACTTGGGATACTTCTTGGGTATCGACGGTAGCCGACAGATCATACAGGCGCTGCCGTAGGATCTGCTCGATGTTCTCGGCATTGATTGCCTCGGACATGTGGCTATACCTCCGAATTCATTCCGGGTTGAGTCATGACCTTATAGGCCTGCTCAAGTTGGTGACGCACGGATGCATCGCGGCGGCGTCCGTTGACGGACAAGATGATACCGCCGGTGATTGACGGATCGACACGCTCGATCAGGAACACGTTGCGGCCCAAATCGAGTTCGCACTTCTGGGTGACCAACATGCGCAGCTCGTTGTCGAGCGGGACCGCCGTGGTGACGGTAACGCCGACCGTGGCCTCGTCGCCCTCGGCCATCTCGCTATAGAGGTCGAGAACGGCGCCGAGCTTATCGAGGTCGCCGTTGACGGCCATCTGCGAAAGGACGGAGAGGACCTCCGGGCTCGCGTTCGCGTCGGCCTTGAGGGGCTCAATGTTCTCGAGAACGCGGTTCTCGGACTTGGCCGCCTCAAGCAGGGTGCGCGCATAGGTTTCCAGCTTGCGCTTCTCGAAGCGATCGCTGATGGACGGACTAGGCATTGAGCTTACCCACTTCCGCAAGATACTTCTTGATGAGCTCGCGCTGCTTGGCCTCGTCGTTGGCGAGGGTATCGCCCACGATGGAGCTGGCCACGGCGACGGACATCTTGGCGATGGTGTCGGTGGCACTCATGTACGCGCGCTTCTTCTCATCCTCGGCTCGGTCGTGCGCCTTGGCGATGATGTCCTCGGCCTCGGCGTGAGCGGCGGCGACGAGGCGCGAACGCTCCTTGTCGGCGTCGCCGCGAGCCTCGAGAACGATCTCGGAAGCCTTGCGACGGGCCTCGGCGACGATGGCATCGGCCTGCTCGCGAATCTCGGCCGCTTCCGCCTTGGTGGCGTCGGCCTGCTCGAGGCTGTCCTCGATCTTGTGCTCACGGGCATCCAGAACGGAGATGACCTTGGGCCAGACGAACTTGGACAGCAGGAACCAGATGATCAGGAAGATGAGAAGCGCGGGAACGAACTCCGCCATCTTGGGGATCAGGATGTCCGCGCCACCGGACTCGGTTCCCTCGGCAAAAGCCAAAGTGGGCGTGAGAAGCACCGAGGCGAAGGCCCCAAGCGCGACACCTGCGCGTTCAACGTTTTTCATGACTTCCCCCTCGGGACGTATCGCCCGGTACTCTTGCGAGGACCCGGCCTATTTGACAACCAGTGCGACGACGAATCCGATCAGGGCCAGAGCCTCGGCGAAAGCCGAGCCCATGATGAAGACGGTGAACACGCGGTCCTGAACCTCAGGCTGACGCGCCATGGCGCCCGCAACGCCATGTGCAGCGAGGCCGATGGCAAGGCCTGCACCGATAACACCAAGACCGTAACCGATAACTCCCACAATTCCTCCTTGAGATCGCGCGCCTTCGTGGCGCACCTTGATCACTATACCTATCTCAAGCGCACGGATCGAACCGCACGCAGGGTACCCCTACACGTATGGCTAGTGCCCTTCGGCCTCTGCGCCCTGGATGTACACGGCGGTGAGAACGGTGAACACGTATGCCTGAATCACGCCGACGAAGATCTCGATAGCGTAAATCACAAATAGGATTGCCGCGAACGCAAGGGACGGCAGAGCGCCAACGGCGTTGGCAGCACTGAACTCGGAAATGAGCGGCTCCGCGAACAGCGAAACCATGAGCGCAAAGGAGCCCAGAACGATATGGCCTGCGAACATATTGCAGAACAGACGAACCGCCAGCGTGATGGGTCGCAGCAGCGTGGAAATGACCTCGATGATCCAGATAAGGACGTTCAGCGGGAACGCAACGCCCTTGGGCGCGAGGCTCTTGAGGTAGCCGAAAGCACCGTGGTTCTTAACGCCCACCCAGACGAAGTACACGAACGCGATGAGCGCGAGCGCGGCGGTGGTCGAGATGGTACCGGTACCGGGCTTCATGCCAGGAATGATGCCGATCACGTTGTTGACCACGATGAACATGAACAACGTTCCCAAGAACGGCAGGTGACGACGCCAGGACTCTTTGCCCAAGATGCCCATGCCGATATCGCTCTCCAGGTACTGCACCAGATACTCCATGGCATTGGCAAAGCGACCGTGAGGCACAACGGCGGCACGACGGGCGAAGGCGAACATAATAATGAGCAGAACGATCGACGAGACGATGAGCCAGAATGAATACTGGGTCACGCCGTGCATCAAGTCGCCCACGACGGGTATCGAGCTGAAGCTCGACACGAGGTGGTTGATCTCGCCCGGCAGCTTCTCAAACGCTTCCATGCGCTAACCCTCCTAGAGTCAGTGACTCATCGTTTTGGCGGCAAGTACCGCCCACATGACCAGGAACCCCCCGAGGAGCCCGATCGCGAACACCACCACATCCGCTGGCGCCACAGCCCACATGAGGGCGAACGACGCCATGAGGAAGACGAATGAGATCGCGATGGCCGCCATGCCCTTGCCGACCGTCGGCCTCTCGCGACCCTTGCGGGCGAGCAAGACGACCGCCGACATCGGCAAAAAGCCCACGATGCCGATTCCCACCCCCGCCACGAGGACGCTGATGTCGCCGGAACCGATCATCGATCGCCTTCCCACTGCAGAATCTTCGCCGTCACGATTATCCTCGCTCCGCGCCCAAAACACGGGACGAAATACGTTCGTAACCGCACGACTACCAGTGAGTTGCAGTATATCGCTCGGCGGTGCGCACGCAAGGAGAATTTGACAACTGGACTAAGTTTATAAACATCTGTTCACAAAGAGACATTCGTACCGGTCTTTTACCACATAACCGCACGAATGTCTCTTTTCTTTTGCGAATTAACGGCAATATTTTAGCGCCTCAACGGCAAGTTCTTGCCGTTTCGCGTCACCAATCGACACGGCGTGCGCCACGGGTGCGCGCCGCTTGAGAGAAACCCTATAGAGTGCCAAAAATACGGTCGCCGGCATCGCCCAATCCAGGGACAATATACGCAGCATCGTTCAGCTTCTCATCAATGGAGCAGGTATACAAGCGGACATCAGGATCGTGTCCGAGAACGGTCGCAATTCCCACGGGAGCAGCGACCAGGACAAGCAGGCGGATATCCTTCACGCCCTGCGCGCGCAGGTAATCGATGGCGGCGGTAGCCGAGCCACCGGTGGCGAGCATGGGATCGACAACCAGGCAGATGCGCTGGTCGGCGTCGGAAGGCAGCTTCGCATAATACTCGTGCGGCTCGTGCGTGACCTCGTCGCGGTACATGCCCACATGGCCGACGCGCGCCGCCGGGATGAGCTCGAGCAGGCCGTCGACCATACCGAGGCCCGCGCGCAGAATGGGCACGATAGCGACCTTTCGACCGGCGATGCGCTTGCCGGTGGTCTCGCAAATGGGGGTAGTCACGGGCGCGTCCTCGAGCGGGAAGTCGCGGGTCGCCTCATAGCCCTCGAACAGGGCCAGTTCCTTGACGAGCTCTCGGAACTGCTTGGAGCCGGTGTTCTCATCACGCATGATGGTCAGCTTGTGCTGGACGAGCGGATGGTCGACGAGGGTCACCCGGCTGCGATCGAAATCGACGGACATGCTGTACTCCTTAAATTGGACGAAGAGTTAGTCGAGGGCCATGATCTTGGAGACGCGCGCCTCGTGGCGGCCACCCTCAAATTCGGTGGTAAGGAAGGTCTTGACGATTTCCTTGTTGACCTCGAGGTCGACGAAACGACCGGACAGGCACACCACGTTACCGTTGTTGTGCTGGCGGAAGAGCTCCGCAAACGGAACGGACGTAATGGAGGAGGCGCGCACGCCGGCGACCTTGTCGGCAGCAACCGCCATACCGATGCCCGTGCCGCACACGAGAACACCGCGATCGGCCTCGCCGGCAGAGACGGCCTTGGCCACGGGAGCGGCATAGTCGGGGTAATCGACGGAAGCGTCGGTGTCGGGGCCCATGTCGGTGACATCGAAGCCCAGCTCATCGGCGATATAGGCCGCCAGAGCCTGCTTCTGCTCAAATCCACCGTGGTCGGAGGCGATGGCGATGCGCATGTGCACGTCCTTTCTCTTATACATATGATCAGCTCGCTTGGTCGCGCGAACCTATTCCACTCTAGCAGGTTGGGACGGCGCTCACGCCGTCGCGCGGGACGTTTACGAAACCGGCCCTGCATCCGGACGTCGGGGATGCAGGGCCGGTTCAACACAGAGAGGTCGGCCTGATGGCCGCTGGGGATGCACCCTAGCGCGAGCGCGCGCGATCGACGGCGCTATGCCAGCCGGAGAGGTTGCGAGCAACCTCGCCTTCGGCCATCTGGGGCTCGAAGCGTCGGCCGGGCACGCGGTTCTGCTCGAGCTCCTCGAGGTCCTCCCAGCACCCAACCGCAAGCCCGGCGAGATAGGCCGCACCGAGAGCCGTGGTCTCCACGTTTTCCGTCTGCTCAACGGGAATGCGCAGCAAGTCGGCCTGAAACTGCATGATAAAGTCGTTTCGCGAGGCGCCTCCGTCAACCGAAAGGATCTCCAGTTGGACACCGGCATCGAGCTGCATGGCGTGCAGAACGTCAAAACTCTGATACGCCATGGACTCGCACGCAGCACGTACAATCGTCGCGCGGTCTGCCGCGCCGGTGAGCCCGCAGATGAGACCGCGCGCGTCGGGGTCCCACCATGGGGCGCCCAAGCCGCTGAAAGCCGGCACGAGATAGCACCCGCCGTTGTCTTCCAGGCTCTTGCATAGATCGGCTGCATCCTTGGTGCTGGAAAGCAGGCCGAGCTTGTCGCGAAGCCACTGGATGGTGGCCCCGGCGTGGAAAATCGAACCCTCGAGCGCGTAGGAAATCTTGCCATCCAAGGCGATACCGATGGTGGAAACGAGACCCCTCTCGGACTTAACGCAGGTGTCGCCGGTGTTCATGAGCATGAAACAGCCAGTGCCGTAGGTGTTCTTCGTGCATCCGGGCCTGAAGCAGCAGTGACCGAACAGCGAGGCCTGCTGGTCGCCCGCAACGCCGGTGATCGAGGGGCCGTACGTCATAATCTCGTTGGAAACACTGCCGTAATCGTCGGAACTCCACTTGACCTCCGGCAGCATCGAACGCGGAACGTCGAGCAGCTCGAGCAACTCGTCGTCCCACTCGAGCGTATGGATGTTGAACAGCATCGTGCGGCTCGCGTTGGTGTAGTCGGTGGCATGCACCATGCCGCCCGTCAGGTTGTAGATGAGCCAAGTGTCGATGGTTCCGAACATGAGCTCGCCGGCATCGGCCGCCGCACGGGCGCCGTCCACGTTGTCGAGGATCCATTTGATCTTGGTTCCCGAGAAGTACGGATCGGGCATGAGGCCGGTCTTGTCGCGGATGATGTCGGACATGCCGTCCGCGATGAGGGCATCCGTGATCTCGGACGTGCGACGGCACTGCCAAACAATGGCGTTGTGCACGGGCAAACCGAAATCGCGGTCCCACACCACGGTGGTCTCGCGCTGGTTGGTGATGCCGATGGCCGCGATGCGGTCGGAATGGATGCCGCTCTTGAACTGAACCTCCATCATGACCGCGATTTGGGAGGCCAAGATCTCCATGGGATCCTGCTCGACCCAGCCCGGACGCGGATAGAAGGTTTTGATACGGCGCGAGGCCTGCGCGACGATGCAATCGTATTCATCGACGATGACGGCTCGAACCGAAGTGGTACCCGAGTCGAGCGCCATGACATACCGCCCACCCGTGGGGTTGTATGCCACATCCACTTTGCTGAGATCTTTGAGAGTAACCGCCATCGGGGACCTTCCTTACGTATGCCCCCACCGTCGATACGGTCGGAGGCGCACAGAGTCGCCCTAGCATTGTTTCACGCGCAAGCCCGTCCCGCGCCGACGGACAGTTACCTACCCGCCAGGCGGGATAACTGGTCGGTGTATGAACAGTTTTCTCGGGCAAAAGGCACGTGTCCCCCAAGCGACGATGAGCGCCTTCTGATTCGCGGCGGGTCCGTCAACGGCGGTGCGCTTCCGCGCCCATACACGCGTTATTCCAGCACGGCCCTGATCTCCCGCACCGTCATTGCCCCTTTGCGCAGGATCTGAAGCTCCCCGTCGCGCACGGCCACAATGGTCGAGGCGTCTCGGCACGGGGTCTCTCCCGCATCGATGGCAACATCGACACCAGCCAGAATGCGCGGTTCAACCTCATCAAATGAGATCGGCGCCGGCTTGCCATGCGTGTTCGCCGAGGTCACCGCCAACGGCGATCCGCAACGCGCGATAAGCTCCTGGACAACCGGTGACGCAGAGGCGCGCAGGGCAACCGTCCCATCCGCAGCCCGCATGAACGGCGGCACATCGTCCGCTGCCAGGACCACGAGCGTGAGGGCACCCGGCCAGAGCTTTTCCGCCAAAGCGCATATCGAATGAGGCACATCCTTGCCGTAGCGCTCGAGCGCGGCCGGGCCATCGACCAGCCACGGCACCGTCTGAGTGAGCTCCCGCCGTTTGAGGGTGAAAATGCGCCCATAGCCCGTATCGGGCCCGGGGGTCTCCAGGTTCGCCGCGAAAGCGGATATGGCCACCCCCACCCCGTAGACCGTCTCGGTCGGAACGAGCGCAAGGCCTCCCGCCGTCAGGCAGTCGGCGGCAGGTCCGAGATTATCGCGGGCCTTAATCACATTCGCCATAGCGAGCTTCTCCCCTATCTCACAAATACGTAAGCGGCCAGGCGCTCGAGCGCCTCGCGCAGGCGAGCCGTCGGCAGCGCCAGATTGATTCGGATCGTCGACTCGCCGCCGAACGGCCGCCCATCTTGCCACAGCACGCCGACCTCGACGCCGGAGCGCAACAGCTCGTCGATGCCCATGCCGTGAGCGGCGCACCAGCCCCCGCAATCCAAGAACAGCATGTACGTCCCCTGCGGTCGCGCGAAATCGATACCCGATATCCCCTCGAAGAACTCCGAGGCGACCTGCACATTGCATCCGAGCACCTCGCGCAGCTCATCGACCCAAGCAGAGCCCTCCTCGCTG
Organism: uncultured Collinsella sp.; assembly: GCA_963560155.1. Taxonomy (GTDB): domain Bacteria; phylum Actinomycetota; class Coriobacteriia; order Coriobacteriales; family Coriobacteriaceae; genus Collinsella. The sequence goes on along the minus strand of CAUWMY010000005.1, from coordinate 49,177 downwards.
TAGGCCCCCAAAAGCGCATGCATGGAGAGCACGTTTTGCATGTTGTAATGCGACAAACTCGCCTGCTTGGCCAAGCGGGCCTGAAGCCACGGGTTGTAGACAACGCGATAGCTACCGATAAGTCCCGCGAGGTTGAACGTCTTGCTCGGGGCGTACAGCGCGACGGTCCGCATCCGCGCGTCGTCGCTCACGCTCTGCGTGGGGATGTGCGCGTTGCCCCCCAAAACGATATCCGACCAGATCTCATCCGAGATAACGTAGACATCGTACTTTCGGAACAGGCCCATCGCCCGCTCGAGCTCCCAGCGCTCCCACACGCGCCCCGTCGGGTTGTGAGGCGAGCACAGGATGGCCGCGTGGATCTCCCTCGTTGCGAGCCTGCGCTCCATGTCCTCGTAGTCCATGCGCCACACGCCCTCGGCGTCGCGCTGTAGCCAACTCGTTACCAGGTCATACCCCGCATTTTTAAGCGTGTTGGTGAATCCGGTGTAGGTCGGGGCATGGACGAGCACCTTGTCCCCACGTGAGCACAACACGGCGAGGGCATTGGCGACACCGCCGAGAACCCCGTTCTCATAGCCGATATTCTCGGGTTCCAACCCTACGACCCCGTTTCGACGCTCATGCCACCAGGCGATGCGATCGTAATACTCCTGCGGATACTCGAAATACCCAAAGCACGGATGCTCAAGCCGCTCTCGCATGGCACGCAACACCGAGGGAGCGGTGGCGAACCCCATATCGGCCACCCACATGGGGATGACGTCGAACCCTTCTCGCACAACGGCGTCAACCGGTCCCAAAGAGCCACCGGAAATCGCTCCAGCTGCATCCGCGGCAATCGAATCGTGTCCCATGCGATCGATAACGTCCGTGAAATTGAATACGGGCACGCACATCGCCTATCCCACCAGAGCAAGGACGATGCGCGGGCGACCGGTGAAATCCTCGACGATGCGGACATCATGCATGCCGGCAGAACGGCACAGGTCGGCGGCGGCGTCCAGGTGGCCCTCGTACAGTTCGCACGCGAGCAGACCGCCCGGGCGCAGCATATGCGGGGCGGCGTTGACGAGCCTGCGGAAGATATCAAGGCCGTCCGCGCCTCCATCCAGCGCCAACGCCGGCTCAAAGTCGGCAACCTCGTGCGGCAGCGACTCCATAACGGCGGAGGGAATATAGGGAGGATTGGAGACCAGCACGTCAAACGTTCCCCACTCGGTCTCACGGTTGAGCGGCGACACGAGATTGCCCAAACGCACATCGACGTCGGTGGGCGAAATGCCCAGCGCATCGCGGTTGCGGATGCTCAAATCGACTGCACGGGGCTCGATGTCGATTGCAACGCACCGGGCACGCCCTGAGCGCTCAGACGCAATGGAAAGCGAGATGCAACCCGTACCGCACCCAACCTCGAGAACGCGTGCGCATCGAATCCGATCAGGCTCCCCATCCTGAGCAGGGGCGCCCTCGGAGAACTCGCCCTCTTCGGCGGGCGCGGCGCCCGATACTCCCGCGCCCCCCTCGGCGTCATCGGCAGCCTCAATGGTTCCCTCGCCGTCCTCAAGCGTGCTGAAGTCATCGTCACGCAGTTCGCGTTCGACGGCGGGCGCCTCATCCTTTTCCTTTGCCGCGGCGATCTCGGCCTGCAGGGCGGCCTCGACCTCGGCGTTCCAAGGCAGCTCCACACGCCCGCGCTCGACTGCGGGCGCGGCTCCGATGATCTCTCGGTCGAGATAGGACAAGACCTCTTCAACCAGCAATTCGGTCTCGGGCCGCGGGATGAGCACGCCGGGCTCGCACATCACGTCGATTGTGCGGAAGCTCGTCTCGCCGATGATGTACTGCAGCGGCTCGCCCTTCGCGCGGCGCACAACGGCCGTGTGCATGGCGGCAAGCTCCTCGCTCGACATCGGCTTGTCGAAGTTCACGTATATCTCGGTGCGCGAGAGCCCGGTCACACCCGACAGCAGCCATTCGGCGGATAGACGCGGACGCTCGTCGCCCCGGTCCTTCAGGTAGTCGCGCGTCCAGTCCAGGCATCGCCTGATGGTCCACGTCTCGTTCGCCATGATGGCCTCCGTCCCTCGTATTGCATAGCCGCGATTCTACGGCACGGCCCATATGCGCCCCGTCGAGAACGCCGAATTACAGCATTTCCCGTCCAAATTCGGCACGTCTGTCCAAAACCTGCCCACCTGAAAAACGGGCCGCCGTCCCGAAGGACGACGGCCCGGGCAGGCGCGTTTGTAGTCGAAGCACCTCGATCCGCGCTGTCCGCGCAATCCGAGACCCGACAGCCGAGAACCCGATTACACGGCCTCGGCGAGCTTGGCGGCGCGGTCGGCGGCCGCAAGGGCGTCGATGACGTCGGACAGCTGGTCGCCCAGCAACACACCGTTGTAGGTGGAGTTGAAGCCGATTCGGTGATCGGTCACGCGGTCCTGCGGCAGGTTGTAGGTGCGGATCTTCTCGGAACGGTTGCCGTGGCCGATCTGGGCAGAGCGCTCGGCACCGAGCTCGGCCTGCTGCTTCTCGAGCTCCATCTCGTACAGGCGGGCGCGCAGCATCTGCATGCAGACCTCGCGGTTCTGGATCTGGGAGCGCTGCTCCTGGGACTGCACCACGGTGTTCGTAGGCAGGTGGGTGATGCGCACGGCGGAGTAGGTGGTGTTGACGCACTGACCGCCGGGGCCGGAGGCGCAGTAGGTGTCGACGCGCAGGTCGGCCTGGTTGATCTGGATATCGATCTCATCGGCCTCGGGCAACACGGCCACCGTCGCGGTGGACGTCTGAATGCGGCCCTGGGACTCGGTCTTGGGGACGCGCTGCACGCGGTGCACGCCGGACTCGTACTTCATGACGGAGTAGACCTTGTCACCCTCGACCTTGAACTCGATGGACTTGAAGCCGCCGGCCTCGGAGGGGCTGGAGTCGAGCACCGTCATCTTCCACTTCTTGGACTCGATGAAACGCTGGTACATCTTGAACAGGTCGCCCGCGAAGATGGCCGCCTCGTCGCCGCCGGCGGCGGAGCGGATCTCGACGATGGTGTCCTTCTCGTCCATCGGATCACCTGGGATGAGCATGATCTTGATGTCTTCCTCGAGCTGGGGCAGCTTTGCCTCGTTCTCGGAGATCTCCATCTGGAGCATCTCCTTCTCGTCGGCGTCGCTCGCCTCGCGCAGCATCTCCTTGGCGACATCGATGTCGTCGAGGGCGCCCAGGTACTCGCGAGCGGCCTTCACCAGGTCGGTCTGGTGGGCGTACTCCTTGTTGAGGCGGGTGAATTCCTTGATATCGCTGGCGACGGCGGGGTCGGAAAGCTTTTTCTCGAGTTCTTCGAAGGCGATGATGATCTTCTCAAGCTTGTCGCGCATGGTTGCTCCTTATGCGTTGGTTCGTGTTGGGGTGCGGAACGGCAAAGGCCCGCCGCCGAGTCGGTCGGCGGCGGGGCACGGCTTCAAACGTAGCTAGAGCTTATCGAGCGCGATATGCATGGTTCCTCCTTGTTGCTGGAGGTCAATGATACCCAACCTGCGAAAGGGCGCGCAACGCCATGGTAAAACGGACACGAAAAGCGCCCCGATTCACCCCCGCGTGACAGCACCAGACCGCCCCGGCGGCACCGGATCGCCGTCGGGACGCCGGCGCCCTCTACAGCACGGTCATGCTGAAGGAGAAGTCGCGGGTCTCGCCCGGAGCGATGACAATCACGTTGCGCTTGTGCTCGAACACGTCGTCCTCGCTCGTGAGCGTGGCGTGGCCGGTCCAGGGCTCGAGGGCCACGAACGGGGCGTCGCCCAAAGCAGACCAGATGCCGATGTACTTGAAGTCGGGGAAATCGACGCGCACGCCGCGACCGCTCTTGGTACCGCGCAGGGTAAGCGTGTTGCCGGGAACGTCCGTGAGCATGACGGCGTCGTTGGCGAACAACTCGTGGCTGACGGGCAGGACATCCGCATTTTCCACGGGCGTGGTGCTCTCGTCGAACGTGAGCAGGCCGCCCTCGGCGATGGTGGGGGCAACGCAGGTCCACGGCTCGGAGAACTCGATCACGTAGTCCTCGAACGCCTCGTCCTCGGCGCCGGGCGCGGGAACGTTGAACGCGGGGTGGCCGCCCACGGAGAAGGGCATATCGGCGGTACCCGTGTTGGTGACGGAGAAGGTCTGGGTAAGCGTGGCCTCGCCCGTGATGGCATATACCATGTTGAGCTTAAACTCATACGGATACGCCTCGAGCGTCTCGGGCGAGCTGGTGAACTCGAAGGTCACCGCGGAGCCGTCCCCCGCGACCTCGGCAACACGATGCTCGTTGATGCGCGCGAGGCCGTGACGGGGCATGCGGCACGCGCCCTGGGCGCTCGTCGCCTCATCGCCGCGCAGGGAGCCGACGATGGGGAACAGCACGGGGGCGTGCTTGCCCCAAAACGCCGGGTCCGCCTGCCAAAGGTACTCGCGACCGTCGAGCGCGAGACTTGTGAGTTCGGCGCCCTTGGAGCTGATGGTGGCGGAAAGACCGCCCTTGGAGATGGTCGTGTTCGACATGGCGAAACCTTTCGGACGAAGATGGAGGCGCACCGGGCGCCCGTGATGAACGGCGCCCTCGACGCCGCCGTCTCTTTCATTATCCACCCATTCGGCACGTCGTGGACACCCGATTCAACTCGTTTCGCGTCCACAAGGCCGCATCCCGCCATCCTCGGCGCCGAGCGCCTGGAGGGAGTCGAGAGGCCGTCGGCCCGTCGCCCGCCTTGTCGAGATTGTAAAGTTTGGTTCCTGATCGTTTGGTACCTTGACTGTTATTTCGACGGACACTACCCTCGAAGCCAAACCAAATGATCGACATAGAGAGGAGATGTCCATGACGGAGTCCGAGATCTCGCGGGCGATCGACGCGGACGGCGGTCCTGCAATCGGGGACCCGCAGGTCGCGCTTGCCAAACGCATCCTCAAAGGCCTCGGCTTCTGCGGCCATTACATGCATTTTCACGGAGGGGGCAGATCGGGGCAGGTCCCCATCCTGTGCATGCTCGACCGCTGTGGCGGGCAGCTTTCCCAGCAGGAGCTCGGCATGCGGTTCGAGATCAAGCCGGGCTCGCTCTCCGAGATCCTATCCAAGATGGAGTCGGCGGGCCTGATCGAGCGGACGCGCGATACCAAGGACCGCCGCCAATTGTTCGTCGAGCTCACCGACGCCGGCCGGGAGCAGGCGCTGCGCGAGCACGAGAAGCGGGACCGTTTCCGCCGACGCGCCTTTACCGCCCTCACCGCCGAGGAACAGGAGCAGCTCGCCGAGATGCTCGAGAAGATCCGCATCACCTGGGAGGAGCTCGATGATTAAAACCCTCGCATCGTCCATCCGCGAATTCAAGCCGCAAACGATCGCGACGCCCCTGCTCGTCACCTGCGAGGTCGCCTGCGAGATGGCGATCCCTTTCGTCACCGCCTACCTCATCGACAACATCAAGGACGGCGCGACGATCACCCAGATCGCGCAGACGGCGGGCATCCTCGTCGCGCTCGCCGTGGTCTCGTTATTCTTCGGCGCCGCCGCGGGCATCACCTGCAGCTATGCGAGCTGCGGATTCGCCAAGAACCTGCGTCACGACCTGTTCTACAAGATCCAGACGTTCTCGTTCTCCAACATCGACGCCTTCTCGAGCTCCTCGCTGGTCACGCGCCTCACCACCGACGTCACCAACGTCCAGCAGGCGTTCATGATGCTCATCCGCATCGCGGTGCGCGCCCCCCTCGTGCTCATCTTCGCCTTCATCATGGCCTACATCATGGGCGGCTACATCTCGTTCGTGTACCTGGCGCTCATCCCGCTGCTGGGATGCGGCCTCGCCCTCATCATCCACAAGGTCGGGCCCATCTTCACGCGCGTGTTCCATAAATACGACGCGCTCAACGAGTCCGTCGAGGAGAACGTCACCGGCATGCGCGTGGTCAAAAGCTACGTGCGTGAGGATTACGAGAAGCGGAAGTTCGCCCGCGCGGCGCAGGACGTCTGCGCCGACTTCACGCGCGCCGAGAAGCTGCTCGCCCTCAACAACCCCATGATGAACTTCTGCATCAACGGCGCCTTCGTGGTCATCATCTACCTTGGCTCCAAGCTCATCATCACGAGTCAGGCGACCGCCTTCGACGTGGGCCAGCTCTCCTCCACCTTCACCTACGGCTTCCAGATCCTCATGAGCCTCATGCAGCTCTCCATGATCTTCGTCATGATCACCATGTCCGAGGAGAGCGCGCGCCGCATCGTCGAGGTCCTCTCCGCCGAGCCGACCATCTCCAACCCCGTCGAGCCCGTGTGCGAGGTCGCGGACGGCTCCATCGACTTCGACCACGTGAGCTTCAAGTACTCCGAGCATGCCGAGCGCCAGGCGCTCGACGACATCGACCTGCACATCGCCAGCGGCGAGACGATCGGCATCATCGGCGGCACGGGATCGGCCAAGTCGACGCTCGTGAACCTCATCGCGCGCCTGTATGACGCAACCGAAGGGCGCGTGCGCGTCGGCGGCGTCGACGTACGCGATTACGACCTCGACGCGCTGCGCCATCAGGTTGCCATGGTGCTGCAGAAGAACGTGCTGTTCAGCGGCACCGTCGCCGAGAACCTGCGTTGGGGCGACGCGGACGCGACCGACGAGGAGGTCCGCGAGGCAGCGCGGCTCGCCTGCGCCGACGAGTTCGTCGAGGGCTTCCCCGACGGCTACGAAACCTGGATCGAGCAGGGAGGCTCCAACGTCTCGGGCGGGCAGAAGCAGCGCCTGTGCATCGCTCGCGCCCTGCTGCGCCATCCCAAAGTGCTGATCTTGGACGACTCCACGAGCGCCGTGGACACCAAGACCGACGCCAGCATCCGTGCCGGGCTGGCGAGCTACTTGCCCGAGACCACCAAGCTCATCATCGCGCAGCGCATCGCGTCCGTGCAGGACGCCGACCGCATCGTCGTGATGGAGGGCGGGCGCATAGCGGACGTGGGTACTCACGAGGAGCTGCTTAAGACCTCCGAGATATACCGCGAGACCTTCACCTCGCAGAATAAGATGAGCGAGGAGGCCGCGGAGCCGGAAGCGAAACGGAACGAAGACCATATCGACAAAGATGATCAGGAAGGGGGCGAGGCACATGAGTAACGAGACCACGAGCGCGACGCAAGTCGACGAGAAGTCCGCGATGCCGGCGCCCGAGCAAGGGGCCGTCGCCACGGGCGATACGGGAGCCCAGAGCGGTACCGAGGCGCAAGGCGCGACCGAGCATGGCGCCCCCCAGACGCCCCGGCGCCGAAGCGGCAAGAAGGGCACCCTCAAACGCCTGGTCAAAATGCTGTTCTCGTTCTATCCCGTGCTGCTGCCCATGGTGCTTCTGGGCGTCATGGTGTGCGCGCTCATCAACTCGATCGGCTCCGTGTTCCTGCAGGGCGCGCTGCAGGTGATCGAGGGCTCCTGGAAGAGCGGCGACTGGGCGGCGGCCCAGCCCAAGATTTTGCACCTGGTCATCACGCTCGGGATCATCTACGTCATCGGCAACCTCACCTCGCTGTTCTGGAACCGCTACATGGGCGTGGTGACGCAGGGGTCCCTCGAGAAACTGCGCGAGAAGATGTTCAACCGCATGCAGGACCTGCCGATCCGCTACTTCGACACCAATCAGCGCGGCGACATCATGTCGCACTTCACCAACGACATCGACACCCTGCGCCAGATGATCTCGCAGACGCTGCCGAACCTGGTGATGACCGTCATCGTACTCACCACCGTCTTCTGCATCATGATGTACTTCTCGGTGTGGATGTGCCTGGTGATCGTCGGAGGCGTGCTGTGCATGGTCGCGCTCACCAAGCTCCTCGGCTCCAATTCCGCGCGCTACTTCATCGCGCAGCAGCGCGAGCTGGGCGTGGTCGAGGGCCATATCGAGGAGATCATGAACGGCCAGAAGGTCGTGAAGGCCTTCTGCCACGAGGCCGCCGCCGAAGCCGATTTCGACGAGCGCAACGAGCGTCTGTTCGAGGTCTCGCAGAAGGCGAACATGTTCGCCAATATCCTCATGCCGATCCTCATGAACCTCGGCAACCTCATCTACGTGATGGTGGCGCTCGCCGGCGGCCTGTTCCTGGCGCTCGGCGTGCCGAACCTCTCGATCTCGGGACTGCCCTTCTCCATCGCCGTCGTGGTCCCGTTCCTCAACATGACCAAGCAGTTCTGCGGGCAGATCGGCCAGATCTCCCAGCAAATCAACGCCGTGGTCATGGGTCTCGCCGGCGCCGAGCGCCTGTTCGAGCTGCTCGACGAGGAACCCGAGGCCGACGGGGGGTACGTGACGCTCGTGAATGCCCAGATCAACCCCGACACCTGGCAGATCGAGGAGGCCGACCACCACACCGGCCTGTGGGCCTGGAAGCACCCGCATCGAGCGGACGGGACCGTGACCTACGTGCCCCTGCGCGGCGACGTGCAGATGGATGAGGTCGACTTCGGCTACACACCCGACCATGAGGTGCTGCATGGCGTATCCGTGTACGCCAAACCCGGGCAGAAGGTCGCCTTCGTGGGTGCCACCGGTGCAGGTAAGACGACCATCACCAACCTCATCAACCGCTTCTACGACATCGCCGACGGCAAGATCCGCTACGACGGCATCAACGTGAACAAGATCCGCAAGGCAGACCTGCGCCGCTCGCTCGGCGTCGTGCTCCAGGACGTCAACCTGTTCACCGGCACCGTGATGGACAACATCCGCTACGGCAACCTCGAGGCGACCGACGAGGAGTGCATCCACGCCGCCGAGCTCGCGGGTGCCGACGACTTCATCCGCCGCCTGCCCGAGGGGTACGACACCATGCTCACCGGCAACGGCTCGCAGCTCTCCCAGGGACAGCGCCAGCTCATCTCCATCGCGCGCGCCGCGGTCGCCGATCCGCCGGCGATGATCCTGGACGAGGCCACGAGCTCCATCGACACGCGCACCGAGGCCATCGTGCAGCGCGGCATGGACGCGCTCATGCAGGGACGCACGACCTTCGTGATCGCGCATCGCCTGAGCACCGTGCGCAACTCCGATGTCATCATCTGCCTGGACCACGGTCGCGTGATCGAGCGCGGCACGCACGACGAGCTCATCGCCAAACACGGGTACTACTACCAGCTCTACACCGGCGCGTTCGAACTGGAGTAGGTTCGCCCTCCGACGCGGGGCGAGACGGGCGGCACCGACGGGCGGCCCGTCTCGCCCCTTCTCGGGGCCCCGCTCCGGGCAGGTCGAAATAGGCGCCGCACTTCGAAGTTGTTGGAGGCTATGAACGATTGACCCCCTGCCATCTATTTTGAGTGCATTATTTCCGCAGGTAGATACGTGTACAAAAATGGAGCTTATGAACGGTTCGTTCATAAGCTCCTTTTCTTGCCGGCATAATCGTTCATAACCTCACGTGCGGCCGCACCGTTCGCGCCCGCACGCGTTTGCCGGGCACGGCTACCTACTTACCCGCGCGGCGCTCGCGATCCTCGAGGGCGCGCTTGAGGGCATCGATATCTGCCTCGGTGCGCTTGGACTTACGCCAAAGGGAGAAGACGAAGGCAAACAGGGTGAGCAGGATGCCCACATACGCAGCGAGCACGTAGGGGGCGGCGGGCAACACGGTCGAATAGACCTCGGAGAGAATCGGATCCATTTAGTCCTCCTTGGACGGGGTGGGTGGCACGTTGTCCGCGTGGGCGGCGGGGTCGGTGGCAGAGTCGGTGGCGCGGTCGGTGGAGCGGGCGGCAGAGTCGACAGCGGGATCGGCGGCGGGGTCGGTGACGGGTTCGGTCGCAACCAGCGCGGCGGCCCGGGCCTGCAGGCGCTCGAGCGCCTCATCGGCAGCGGCGCGCTGAGCCGAGGAATCGAGCTCCTCGAGGCGCTCCTTCAGCTCCTCAACCTCATCTGCGGCGGTATTGACCCGCAGGGCATAGCGGTACAGAGCGAACGCGATCATGCACATGCCGAACAAGCCGAGCAAGAACGGAATGAGCATCGCCGGCGGCAGGCCGGAGTCAGTGCGGAACACCACGGGGTGCACGGAGCTCGGCACCAAACGCGTGATGAAGAACGAGATGGGCGCATCGATGAAGGCGATGATGCAGAACACCGCACCGAAGCGCGCCGAACGCTCGGGGTCGTCGAGCGCGTTGCGCAGGATGAAGTAGCCGATCACCAGCAACATGAGGATGAAATACGTGGTGAGGCGCGGCTCCCACACCCACCAGACGCCCCACTCGAAACGCGTCCACAGGTCGCCCGAGATCATCGTGGCGATGATGAACACGAGCGTGACCTGCATTGCCGTGCGAGATGCACGGTCGTGCGCGCGGTCCTTCGTGGCAAGGAAGCGGGCCGCGAAGAAGGCGGCGACCGCCATCGCGGCGAACGATGCCACGGCCACGGGGACGTGCAGGTAGAAGATCTTTTGGCTGAGCAGCAGCTTGGTGGTGACCATCTGACCGGCGATGATCGCGGGCTCTGAGAGCCTCGCCCCCTGTACCAGCGGAGCCACCGTGAACGTCCACACCACGTCGACCGCGGTGAGCAGGGCGCCTATCGCGAGCAATGCGGGCACCAACCTGTCGGCGAGTTTCTCGCGCATCTTGCTCCCTTCCATGCAGATGGCAGGCTCGGACACCTACGCCTCGAACCTGCGATTTTCGTCCTTACATACTAGCGCATGCCGAATCGGGGCGACCCCGGCTGGGCAGGCATGCGCGATGCGTCCAATCGCGCTGCCCAAGCCGGGGACTCAGATGATCCGGTCGAACGGTCGCCCGGCAGGGCGATTGTCCGCCCGATACGGGCTACGCGTCGAGGGCGAATTCGTACAGACCCCACGCGGCGGCGATCATCACCACGTCATACGCGGCGGCGAGCGCCAGGCTCCGCCAGAACGTGGCGAAGGTTCCCTCGACGCCCATCAACGCCACACCGGTCGCGGAGACGCACGCGTACAGCAGCGGGAATGCCACTGGGATGAACAGAATCGCGAGCAACACATCGCGTCCGCGCGTGTCGATCGCCATGGTGGACAGCAGCGTGCCAATCCCCGCCACGCCGATCGTGCCGACCAGCAGCGGCAGCAAGATCATGGGAGTCGTGGGCGGCAACTCGGCACCCGAGAGGAAGAACACGAAGAACAGCGGCACCGTGACCAACTCGACCATCAGCAGGAACAACAGATTCGAGGTCGCCTTGGCGAGGAACACCACCGCACGGTCGACCGGCGCGAGCAGGATGCCCTCGAGACAACCCGACTCGGTCTCATGGCTGAAGCTGCGATTCAGGCCCAAGAGACTCGTGAACACGATGAGCGCCCATAGCAAGCCGCCCGCGAAGGACACGACTTGCAGCTTGTCCCCCACCTGGGCGAGGGCGGCGCCGTAAATGGTGAGCACGAGCAGCGAATAGACGATCATCGAGGTGAGCATCTCGCGTGTGCGGAGCTCCTGCCGGACGTCTTTTGCAAGCAGGGCCTTGTACTGCGAGAACGCAGACGGGCGCGGGCGCGATGCCTCGGCCGCGAGCCCGCGCTTTCCGCTGGAAACGCCGTCGGCTTTGCGCTTCGCCATTTACGCCACCCCCATTCCGACGGTAGCCAAATACAGGTCGCGGAAGGCCGCCCGGTCGATCTTGGCCGTCTCGGCGCACACCACCGCGCGCCCGCGCGCCATGATGAGCGCATGAGTGCACAGGTCGAAGCCCTTTTCGAGGTCGTGGCTGACCATCACGAACGTGCGCCCAGCGCGCACGCGGGCGATCAGGCGATCGAAGAGCTCCGCGGCATGCGGATCGAGACCCGAATACGGCTCGTCGAGCAACACGAGCTCCGGGTCGTTGATGAGGGCGCGGGCAATGGAGAGGCGCTGCTGCATGCCGCGCGAGAAGGTGCGGGCGCAATCGTTCACGCGATGATCGAGTTCGACCAGCCGCAGCAACTCATCGATGCGAGCGTCCGCCTCCGGCCCCTCTAGCCCGTACAGGCTCGCGAAGAACGCCAGGTTCTCACGTGCGGTCAAATCGCCGTAGAGCATGGACTTATGCGAGATGAGACCGATGCGGGAACGCAGGGCGTCGGGTTCATCGAGGGCATCGACGCCGAGGATCCGCAGCTCACCGCCAGTCGGTCGTGCCAGAAGGGCAAGCTCGCGCAAAAGCGTGGTCTTTCCGGCGCCATTGGGCCCGAAGATGGAGAGGAACGCGCCCTGCGGCAACCTAAGGTCGAGGCCGTCGAGCGCGCGACGGCCGCCGAACTGCTTGACGAGGCCGTGGGCCTCGATGGCGGGAAGCCCGTCCGCCGGGCCTCCCGCGGGAAAACAATCGAGGGTAGTCGGATCGGCCATCACTTCGCCCCCTGCCCGGCTGCCCCGAGCTTCGAGGCACGCTCGCGCTCATCGACCGTCAACAGCGGCGTGGCGCGGCGGGGCGCGAACGCGAGCACGATGCCCAACGTGGAGATCGCGCCACCCACCCACGTGAACAGGATGAGCGGGTTCACCTTGACGTTGAGCGACAGGCTACCGTCCGGGTTCAGACCCTGGAACGCCACGAACAGGTCCTCGAGCGGGAACGTGATGACGGCTGCGTCGAGCGTGGTCTGGCTCGTGGCGGCCGCGACCTTCATGGAGGGCGCCACATGACCGAGCGAACGCCCGGTCTCGGCGTCGGTCACGTCGAGCTCAACTCGCATGATCTCGTTGTTCTGATCGTCGGAATAGCGCTCGCTGTCCGTGAACGTGAGCTCATAAGCGCCCACGCGCACCGACTCGCCCGCCTCGCCCGCCAGGTTCACCGAGGCCTCGCGCACATACATCATGGATCCGACCAGGCCCACGACCACAATGGCGACACCCAGGTGACACAGGTAGCCGCCGGCCTGCGCGGGCGAGCGGCGGAACAGGTTGACCAGCGCGCGCGGCATGCCCTCGCCCTTGGCACGCATGCGGCCGCGCACACCGCGGCCCAACAGATACAGCGAGCTCGTGAACAGCAGGGCGGCGGACGCGAAGGCGAGCACCGTCAAACCGAAGTAGTACACCGCGGGGCCCTGCTCGGCGAGCGCCTCGCCCGCCGCACCGCCGGCCGCGATGATCTCGTGATACTCGGGGACCAGAACCAGTGCGAAGTACGTCATGAGCGCGGCGAACACCGCGGCGCCGGCGATGGCGGGGACGCGCATGTTGCGGGCGAACTTGGCACGGTCGGTCTTGCGCCAGCCCAGCATGGGGCACACGGCCATGAGCAGGACCACGAACACGGCCACGGGACGGGCCACGGCGTTGTACGCGCCGGCCGCGACCACCGCACCGCCCAACGGCATCCAACTCGGCAGGGCGCTCGACACCGTGAGGTAGGCCACGAGCACACCGGCCATGAGCATCACGATATTGGTCAGGTAGTACGAGCCGTTCTTGGAGATCATCGATTCGATCTCGTCATCATCCTCGCCAAACTCGGCATGGCGATACGCGATGCCAATCAGGAACGCCAGGCCGCTCACCACCATGATGACGAGGAAGAAGTAGGTGGACACCGGGTCCTTGGCGAAAGCGTGCACGCTCTGCACCAGGCCGGAGCGCGTGATGAAGGTGCCGAGCACCACGAAGATGAAGGTAACCGTAGCCGACAACATGCTCCAGCGCTTGAAGATGCCGCGCTTGCGGTACATCGTGAAGCTGTGGATCATGGCGACGCACGTGAGCCAGCTCATGAGGCTGGCGTTCTCCACGGCGTCCCACGCCCAGAAGCCGCCCCAACCGAGCACGACGTAGGCCCACACGGCGCCCAACCCCATGCCGATGGACAGGAAGATGAACCCGAACACCGCCATGCGGTCGCACAGCTCGACCCAGCGCGCGGACAAGTCGCCGGTGATGAGCGCGGCCATGGCGTAGGCGAACGGGATGGTCATCGCGGCATAGCCGATGAAGGTCGCCGGCGGGTGCAAGATCATGGCCCAATGCATGAGCAGCGGGTTCATACCGCCGATCTTGGACACCAGGGTGCCGTCGGCGTTGAGGTACTCCGCGGCCGTGGCCATGAACGGGTTGTTGGACGCCGAGAACGCGAGCGTGGCGGTGAACAGGGCGGCCACGATCTCGGTCACGCCGAGGGCGGCGAGGGCGAGGTCCTCGCGCGCATGGCGGCGACGGTACGCCTGGGCTGCGGCGAATGCGGAGATGAGCCACGTCCACAGCAAAAGCGAGCCCTGACGGCCGGCCCACACGGCGCTCACGCGGTAGAGCGGCTGCAGGGGGCTATCGGTCGCGGGATAGTTCGAAACCACGTAGGCAAGCGTGTAATCCTCGGTCAGCATACCCACGAGTACGATGCCCACGCAGGCGGTGAGCAGCGCGAACGAAACGTAGACGAGGGCGTATCCGACATGGGCCACTCGGCGCGCGTCGTCATGGCGCGAGAGGGCGAGCTTCGGCGCGGCGATGAGAAGCACCGCCGAGACCAGGGAGAGCGCAAGGGCAAGGCCCTGGAGCGTGTTGCCGATGATCGAGGTCATGGGAAACCTTTCTAATGCAAGGGGACGCCCGTGCACATCGCCGGTGATGCGAGGCGGGCGTCCGACCGACGCATCGGGGGCCCCGGACGCGCACTCGCACCCGGGGCCCCGGCGACGCCGTGAACTACTCTGAGATGGAGGAGTCGATGGCGGGCTGCTCCGTCGCCACGAAGACGCCGTCCGAGTCGAGGTGACCGGAGATCACGACGGCCACGCCATCCGCGATCTGCTCGTCGAGGCCCCCGTCGTACACCACCTTGAGCGCGGCGCCCTGGGACTCGATGACGAAGCGGTAATCCGCGCTGGCGTCGTTGACCTCGCCCTGAATGTAGCCGCAGACCTTGGTGTCCTCGAACATCATGGTGTCGGCCTGGTCGATGAGGCCCTTGACGGTGAGGGAGCCCTCGGCGCTCTCGTACTTGGACGGGCACTTGGTGACCATCTCGGTGCACTTGAGCATGTGCGAGTCATCGACCGTGCCGGTGCAGATGGCGACGACGCCCGAGCCGAAAGTCGCGGGAAGGGCGCCCTCGTACACGACGTCGACCGTCTCGCTCCCGTCGCCCTCCTCGGGGGTGATCGCGAAGCGGACCGCCGTGCCGTCCGTCTCAATCGAGTCGTCGACGACCGAACCGGTGACCTGGACCTTCTTGCCAGCGTAATCACCGGAGAGCAGGTCGGCGACGGTCAGCGACGATGCCGCGCCGCCCGAACCGGCGATGGCGACGATCACGAGCATGGCGATGGCGACGATACCGCCGGTCACCACGAGACGACGCTTGGCCTTTTTGTTCATGAGACTCCTCGGAACCCGAAAACGTTTGTGCGCCGCGGGGCGCACGTGCAAGCGATAAGTATACAATGTGCGCTGTCGGAAAGGACTCCCTGTCGACCCTATTTCCGCAGCGTCCGCATGATATTCAACGGGAGACGACCATGCTTTTGGCCATCGATATGGGCAACACCCAAACCGCGCTCGGCCTCTTCGACAACGACGAGCTCGTGCACGCATGGCGCATGCCGACGGACCGCACGCTCACCAAAGACGAGCTGCATGTGCGTCTGCTCGGCTATTTCCACAAGGACGGCCTGGACCTGGGCTGCGTCCACGCCATCGCGTTCGCCGGCGTGGTTCCGCAACTCATGCGCGAGTGGGAGGGCGTTGCGCGGGAGATGGGCGCTCGTCTGGTGGTCGTGGGGCGTGAGACCGAAGCGGTGACCAACATCGATGCGCCCAACCCCGCCGAAGTGGGCGCCGACCGCATCGCCAACGCGACGGCGGCGGCCGCGCTGTATGGGGCGCCGAGCATCGTGGTCGATTTCGGCACCGCGACCAACATCGACGTGATCGACGAGCGCGGCGCCTATATCGGAGGCTGCATCGCGCCGGGGATCCGCATATCGCTCGACGCCCTGACCGCCCGTGCCGCCCGCTTGGCGAGCGTCCCGCTTGAGGCGCCCGCGACCACGATCGGCCGCAGCACCGTGGAAGCCGTGCAGAGCGGCACCGTAGTGGGCGCCGCCGCGATGGCCGAGGGCCTGGTCGCGCGCATCAAGCGCGAGCTCGATTGCGCGGACGCGACCGTCATCGCCACCGGCGGCCTTGCGCGCGTGGTGGCCGAGGCCACCGACGCGTTCGACCACGTCGACCCCCAGCTCACCATCAAGGGGATCTGCGAGATCTACCGCCGCCTGGCATAAAGGGCCGAACGCTACAGCGTGGCGAGCTCGGCGACGACGTGGCCCACGCGATCCTCGGGCTCCTTGACGTCGATGCCCTCGTAGCGGAAGAAGCGCGCGGGGTTGTGCATCAGGTCCTCGAGCGGCACCAGCACGAAGTCGCGTTCGCCCAGGCCGGGATGCGGCAAACGCAGCTTGTCGCCGCCGTGGACCTCGTTATCCATCCAAATCAAATCGCAGTCGATCACGCGCGGGCCGTTGGCGCGAACGTTCTTGCCACGGGCGCGGCCGAGCTTCTGTTCGATCTTGAGCAGCTCCTCCAACAGGATGAGCGGGGCGAGCTCGGTCTTGATCTCGACCACGGCGTTGGCGAACGGCGCCTGGCGCGTCTCGTAGGCGGGCTCGGACTCGTAAATGCGCGAGCAGGCGGAAACACAGGTCATGGGGATCTGGGCGATGAGATCGCGTGCCGCGCGGATGTTCTCCTCTCGCTCGCCCTTGTTGGAGCCGAGAGCCACGTAGGCGCGGCGGGGCTGAGGACGGGCGATGGCCCAAAAACCGTTCAGGAACTGGTAGAAACCGGCGACGTCGTGCACGCGCACGATATTGGCGCCCTGCTCGATGGCACCCAGGCACACGCCAAACGTCGCGATGTCGCGATCGCGCGCATCCTCGACGCCCGCGATGGCACCCACCAGGCGCTTGCGCGACACAGCGCACAGCGTCGGATATCCGAGCGAGGCGATCTTGCCCATCTCGCGCTGGATGACGATGTCCTCGTTGGCATCCTTGCCAAAGCCGGGGCCTGGATCGAGGCAGATGCGCTCGCGGTCCACGCCGGCATGGATGAGCGCACGGGCCTGATCGGATAGGAAGCCCATGACGCGGCGCATGATGGGCGCGGAGTCGGGCAGGGTGAATCGGCGGAGCTGCGAGGTGCGATTCGCGGCACCGGTGCGGGCGGCGGAGCGCGCCATGACGGCCGCCAGGTCATCACCGGAAGAGATGGGCTCTCCGGCGGGCGCATCGGGAGCGCTCACGGAGTCCGCAGTGGCGGCATCGAGCGCGACGGCACCGGAACCGACGGCAGGGGCGGCGTCGGCATCCGCAGCCGGGACGGCGGGAGAACCGACCGTGGAAGCCGGCGCGTCGAACGGCAACTGCGGCTGCAAGGGCTGCACCATACCGGAGATGAGCTTTGCCTTGGCGGCGCGCTTGGACTTGCCGGTGGCGCCCAACGCGCGAGCGGCCTCCTCGGCCTCGCGGGCCTTCTGCGCCATGAACGCGGCGGCCGAAGTGTCGAGCTGGACCTCGGTGTGCGTGCGGGGACGCTCGACGTCGGCAACCTCACCGGCATGCATGACCACCAGGCCGCAGTCGCTCTCCTTGGCGAAATCGACCATGCGCGGATCGGTAAAGCCCGTCACGTCGTTGACGATGGACGCGCCCACGCGGACGGCCGCCTTGGCGACCTCCACATGGCGGGTATCGATGGAGACCACGGCGCCCGCCTTGGCAAGGGCCTGGACGACCGGCAGCACGCGGCGTGCCTCGGTGTCGGGGTCGACGGGCGTGAAACCCGGACGCGTGGACTCGCCGCCGACATCGATGATATCGGCGCCATCGTCGAGCATCTTGAGGCCGTGCGCGATCGCGGCGTCGGTATCGAGGTGCTCGCCACCGTCGCTGAAGGAATCGGGCGTGACGTTGAGGACGCCCATGATGCGCGGGCGGTCGAACTTCAGCTCGTATTTTCCGCAGCGCCAAACTTTGGAATCGCGTGCCATGAGGATCCTTTCGAAACAGACAAACTCGTTCTATTGTATCCAGCCCACTCGTTTTACGTTGCGCGAATGTCGTGGCGCGCGGCGATAGAGAGGCCGAGGACGCCCTAAAACTCGAATGCCCGCGCGATATCGCAGGAGATGAGCAGGTCGGCGCGCTCGTCCTGGGGCGTGGGGTCGCGATTCACGATGACCAGGGAATCGCCCTGGAAAAAGCGCGTCAATCCGGCCGCGGGATAGACCACCAGCGAGGTGCCACCGATGATGAGGGCATCGGCCTGCGAGATCGCGCGCACGGCCCCGTCGAGCACCCCCTCGTCGAGGGGCTCCTCGTAAAGCACCACATCGGGCTTGATGGCGCCCCCGCACGCCGGGCACACCGGAACGCCGTCGGCGCCGTCGTGCTCGCGCGACATGACCCACGCGGCATCGTACACGGCCCCACACGAACGGCAGATGTTGCGGTGAACCGAGCCGTGCAGCTCGTAGACCGTACGCGAGCCGGCGGCTTGATGAAGACCGTCGATATTTTGCGTCACGACGGCGGAGAGCACGCCCGCTCGCTCGAGCTCGGCGAGCTTGAGGTGGCACGCATTCGGCCTCGCGTCGAGCGCGATCATCTTCTCGCGGTAGAAATCATAGAACTCGGGGCGGTGCGCCTCGTAGAATCCGTGCGAGAGCATCGTCTCGGGCGGATAGGCGAACCGCTGGCTATAGAGGCCGTCCTGACTGCGAAAATCAGGTATGCCGCTCGCCGTTGACACCCCGGCCCCGCCAAAGAACACCACACGGGAATGCGTTTGGAACAAATCCGAGAGGGCCCGCTGCGCGAGGATCGGATCGGTGATGGCTCGGGACATGAACACCCTTTCTCAAAAATATCGGACGCGGGAGAGCGGCGGCGACCAGGCGAGGCTTTCGCCGAACCGCAATCGCAGCGCCACCGCCATCTAGTATAGTTAGCCATGCGATACCCTACTGGGCCCATTTCCTCGGCGCGCGCAGCGCCGGACGGGCCCTTCGACATATCCGGCGCTGTGCGCCGCGAAGGAGACCATCATGACCGACACCGCTTCCCGCACGCTCAAGCTCGCCTCGTGGAACGTCAACGGCCTGCGCGCCGTGCTCAAGAAGGACCCGAGCTTCACCGACATCGTGGCCGAACTCGACGCCGACGTCCTCGGCCTGCAGGAGACCAAGCTGCAGGAGGGCCAGGTTGAGCTCGACCTGCCCGGCTACCACCAGGTGTGGAGCTACGCCGAGCGTAAGGGCTACTCCGGCACGGCCGTGTTCTGCCGCGAGGAGCCTCTTTCCATACGCCATGCAGACGCCGTGCTCGCAGCCGGGCACGCCGCGGGCCTCTCCGATGACGAGCTCGAACTGGTCGCCGTCGCCGCCACCGAGGGCCGCGTGTGCGCCCTGGAGTTCGAGCGCTTTTGGTTCGTGGACGTGTACACCCCCAACGCGCAGGGCGAGCTCGCCCGTCTGAGCACGCGCATGGCTTGGGACGACGCGTACCGCGCCTTCCTGCGCTCGCTCGAGGACGAAACGGGCAAGCCGGTTGTGACCTGCGGCGATTTCAACGTCGCGCACAACGAGATCGACCTCAAGAACCCCAAGTCAAACCGCGGCAACGCCGGCTTCTCCGACGAGGAGCGCGCGAAGTTCGGCGAGCTGCTGGATGCTGGGTACACCGACACGTTCCGCGCCGCCAATCCCGACCTGGAGGGCGCCTACAGCTGGTGGAGCTACCGCTTCAACGCGCGCAAGAACAACGCGGGCTGGCGCATCGATTACTTCCTGGTGAGCAACGCGATCGCCGACCACGTGCGCGCCTGCGGCATCCGCAGCGATATCTTCGGCAGCGACCACTGCCCCGTCACGCTCGAGATCGAGCTGTAGAGGAGGGAAACCCTGCCATGATATCGCTTACGCACGCATGCCCCTCTGCACGAGCGTGCAATGTCGAAAATGAAGCGTTCAAATAGCCAAATATTCGACATTACACGCTCAGGGCCGCACAAACCGCAGCGCCCCGACCCCGCCCACCGAGGTCTGGCCGCTGCGCAGACGCTACAGCCCGTACTTGCGCACGACTCGACCGATGCGTCGCGTCCACGGGCCGTACAAAACCGCGAGGAACAGAGCGGTCGCCACGCCGTGCATCGCGTCGAAGGGCAGGGATGCGGCCACGTACGTCAGCGCTCCCTGCCATGTGAGCGGACGCACAAACCCAAGCACGCCATATGCATTGATGATCACGCCGTAGAGGGCTCCGGATGCCAGCCCCGTGAGCACGAGCGCCCATATGCGCAGACGGCCAGCCGCGCGATCCTCGAACACGCCGGACCGAGCCAGCATGCCGCCCACGTATCCCACCACGCCCCAGGCATACATCTGCCAGGGGCTCCACAACCCCTGGCCAAAAAAGAAATTGCTGGTAAGCGCCGCAAGCGCACCGACCATGAAGCCGTTGCGCGGGCCCAAGGTCGCGCCGGCGATGATGGCGATCGCGGAAAGCGGCTTGAAGTCCGGAATGGGCGCGAACAGGATGCGCCCCGCCGCCGCGCACGCGGCGAGCACCAGCGTTGGCATGATCTGGCGCAGCGCAGGTTGGCTCCGCTCGTACCCCAGGAAGAACAGGACGAGCACCAGCGTCACGACGACCATCATGAGCAGTGCGGAGTTTGCCGCCCCCGTCAGCAACGCCGCGCCCATGACCAGGGGAACCGCAGCCAGAAGCGCAATTTCGAGAACGTGTCCGCACGTGCCGCTCAAACGCATCTCATCCCCCACCATCATGGCCGGTAGAACAGGTTGTTGCGGAAGAACTCGCCCACGGGCTCCGTGCAGGCAAGCTCGCCGTCGAACATAAGCGACACGCGGTCGGCGACGCGACGCACGAACGCCAGGTCGTGCGTGGATACGACGACCGTGACGCCCTCGCGGCGAGCGGCCTCGATCATGTCGGCCACATGCTCGCGGGCGGCGCGGTCGAGACCCTTGGTCGGTTCGTCGAGCAACAGAAGCCGTGGATGAACGAGCAGCAGCTTGCCCAAGGCGAGCATCTGGCGTTGACCGCCGGACAGGTCGTACGGATGCAGGCCGGCGCGGTCGGCAAGACCGAGCTCTCCCATCATGGCCTGAATCTCATCTGCGCCATATCCGCCGATATGCGCCCATTCCATGAGTTCCTCGTCCACGCGCTCCTCGGCAAAGAGGGCCTTGGGGTCCTGGGGGAGCATCGCCTTGGCCGAAATCGCGGAGCGCACCTCGCCCCGCTGCGCACGGCGCGTGCCCGCGATAAGGGCGAGCAGCGTCGATTTGCCACAACCGTTACCGCCAACCAGGGCATGTACCTCGCCCTGACGCACCTCAAGATCCAAGCCGCGCAGCACCCAGTCGTCATCGTGGCCGTACCGGAACCACGCGCCGCGTGCGGACACGGCAGCTGGGGCATTCGCATCGCAGAGAGCGCCACGATCTGCCAACGCGGCCTCGCACTTGAAGCGACCCAGGTCCTCAACCGGCCTCACAGCGCCATCCGCCAACTCGAACGCACAGGTCGCGTAATCAGCCATCAGCTCGGGCTCGTGCGTCGCAACAACCACGGTGCATCCCAGCTCCCGGTTCACGCGGAACAAGGCATGCAGGAAATTGCGCGCCGCGATGGGGTCGAGCTGCGCCGTCGGCTCGTCGAGCAGCAGAACGCGCGGTTGCATGACGAGCGTCGAGGCGAGCGCCAGCAGCTGCTTGCGACCGCCCGATAGCGCATCCGTATCGCTGTGGAACCACGGCCCCATGCCAAAGAAGTAGCTCGCCTCGGCAACGCGACGGCGCATCTCGCCCTGAGGCGTACCGAGGTTTTCCAAGCCGAATGCCATCTCGTGCCATACGCTGTCGCACACGATCTGGTTATCGGGGTCTTGGAACACATAGCCGACCTCACATGCCTCGGCCCCATCCAAGTCATCCACGGGCCCGCCGAACACGCGTACCTGGCCGGCACGGTCCCCCACAGGGGCGATCTGCGGCTTGGCCAGCGAGAGCAACGTCGACTTACCCGAACCGGTGCCTCCCACCAGCAGCGCGAACGCACCGGCGGGAACGGCCATGGACACGCCGCTCAACACGTCGTCATGAGAGCCCGGATAGCGAAACGTCACGTCATCGTACGCGAGCGCGATACCCTCATCGCTCATGCGAACACGCTCCTCTCATACACGTGCAGCGCCGCGGGAACGAACATCCAAGCGGCGTAGGGAATGTAGCTCAGCCAAGGGCCCAAGGGCGAGAGCTGGGGATAAAACGCGAAGGACGAGGACCGCCACACCACCGCGATGCAGAGGGCACCGAACGCCGCGACGAGCACCAGGCCGAGCATGTCGAGCGAAGTGAAGCGATAGCGAACGTAGGTGGTTCGGCGCTCCGCGGCGCCCCAGCCCCGCGCACGCATGGCGTCGGCGGTTTCCAGGGAGTCTTCCATGGCCCAGCCCATAAGGACCGAACTCTGCCGCATGCGGCGGCGCACAAGGCCGCGACGCTCGCCGGCACGCCGGCGGCCATTCGCATCGGCGCAGCTCAGCGCCACATCCTGCACGTCGGCGATCACATGCCCCTGGCGCACGAACCGCGGGATGAGCCTCATCGTCATCGAGATCATGAGCGAGACGACCGGCGCCGCGTTGCCGAGAAGGGAGAGCACCTTGTCCTGCGGCAAGATATCGCGGGCGGCCTGGAACCACAGGACGCTCGCCATGAACATCGCCGCCATGACAACACCGTACAGGAGGCTCTCGGCGTACACCGACATGCCGAACAGCGAGAAGAGCAGCGTGCTCCCCCGCTGCGCGAACAGGGGGTTCACGCAAGCCAGCAACGCGATGAGCGGAAGCTGCCAACGCAGGGCGAGCAGCGTGGGGCGAACGCCGCGGGCAACGGCGCCGTACGCGAGCGCCCCCGCGAGGGACAGCGACACCAGCACCGGATGCGGGGCGAACATGGTCAGGCCGAGCGTACATGCGAGAAACACCGCCGGCACCGCGGGGTGCAACGTGCCGAAGGCAGTATGTCCGGGCGTCTGCGCCATCCGCTCCCCCTCTCCCCATGCCGCCGCATATCGAACCGTCCCGTTCGGCGCGTAGAGGTCGTGCTCATTGCCCCTCGGACCGCCGCCGGGTCCTCGGGCGCCTCGGCGCTGCGGTATCATCGACTCATCCCGCGCAACGCGCGCGGGGCCATCTGCAACCAGATCATTGGAGTCCCCATGGATGTTACCGCGATTGTAATGGCCGCCGGCGAGGGCACTCGCATGAAATCCAATCATGCCAAGGTATCCCACAAGATCCTCGGTAAGCCCATGGCCTGCTGGGTCATCGACGCCGCGCTCGCCGCGGGCTGCACCCGCGTCGTCGTCGTGGTGGGTAGCCATTCCGACGAGGTCCGCGCGCTCATCGGCCGTGCTTACGGAGACACGCCCGCCGCAGATGCCATCGAGTGCGTCGAGCAGGTCGAGCGCCTGGGCACCGGCCACGCCGTCCGCGTCGCGCTCGAGGCCACCGGCATCGACGCCGGCCCCGTAGTGGTGCTGAACGGCGACCTGCCCCTCATCCAGGCCGAGACCATCCGGTCCTTCGCCGACACCGTCGCCGACGGCTCCAACGCGGGCGCGGTCCTCACCTTCACCCCGCCCGCGCCCTTCGGCTACGGCCGCATCGAGCTGGCCGAGGACGGCACCGTCAACCGCATCATCGAGCAGAAGGACTGCACGCCCGAGCAGGACGCCGAGCTCCTCGAGTGCAACGCCGGCTGCTACGCCTTCGACGGCGAGCTCCTCGCCGCCCACATCGGCGAGATCGACAACGACAACGCTCAATCCGAGTACTACCTGCCCGACATGGTCGAGATCCTGAAGCGCCACGGCCATGCCGTGACCATCTCCCATTGCGAGGACTACCGCGACGGCCTCGGCGTGAACAGCCGCGTCCAACTCGCCGAGCTCACCGCCATCGCGCGCGACCGCATCAACGAGCGCCTCATGACCGAGGGCGTCACCTTCATCGATCCCGCCCAGGCCTGGATCTCCCCTGACGCGACCATCGGCCGCGACACCGTGGTGTGGCCGCAGACGCACCTCATCGGCGCGTGCCGTATCGGCGAGGGCTGCCAGCTCGGCCCGAACAGCCGCCTCACGAACGTCGTGGCGGGCGACGATTGCTCGCTCGACGAGACGGTCGCCATCGACGTCGTGATCGAGAACGACGTGACCTGCGGCCCGCGCTGCTACCTGCGCCCGGGCACGCACCTGCTCGACGGCGCCCATGTGGGCACGCACGTCGAGATCAAGAAGTCCACGATCGGCGAGGGCTCCAAGGTCCCGCATCTCTCCTACATCGGCGACACCACGATGGGCGCAGGCGTGAACGTTGGCGCCGGCTCCATCACCTGCAACTACGATGGCAAGAACAAGCACGCCACCACCATCGGCGACCGCACGTTCATCGGCTCCGACACGATGATGGTCGCTCCCGTGAACATCGGCGAGGACGTGGTCACCGGTGCGAGCAGCTGCATCACCCGCGACGTGCCGGACGGGGCCCTGGCGGTCGAGCGTTCCGACCAGCGCATTGTCGAGGGCTACACCGAGCTGCGTCGCGCCCGCCTGTAACCCCTTCGGATGTGTAATTGGGGACGGGTGCAAATTACACATCCTGCTGATGGGCCTGCCGGTCGTCCGATTTTGGGCGACCGGCTTTTCCATGTTGAGGCCCAATGATGTGTAATTTGCACCCGTCCCCAATTACACATTATCGGTGGTCAATTAGCTGGCAAAGTGGCTAATATATAGAGCGTGTAAGGAAGTTGTGGCGTATAAAGGAGAAGTCATGCCGACAACCGATCCCAAAAAGACCGTGGATATGAGCAAGATCCTGCGAGTGTACTCCGGTTCCTCCAACCGTCCGCTCGCTCAGAAGATCGCCAACCAGCTCGGCGTGGAGCTCTCCGGCCTTACGCTCAAGCAGTTCGCCAACGGCGAGATCTACGCTCGCTATGACGAGACGGTCCGCGGTGCCGACGTATTCCTGATCCAGTCCGTCGCTGGCGGCAACGTCAACGACATGCTGATGGAACTCCTCATCGCCACGGATGCCGCCAAGCGCGCTTCCGCCCGCTCCATCACCGCCGTCATCACCCACTACGGCTACGCCCGCCAGGACCGCAAGGCCGGCCCGCGTGAGCCCATCACCGCCCGCCTCGTCGCCAACCTGCTCGAGTGCGCCGGCGTCGACCGCATCATCACACTCGACCTGCACCAAGGGCAGATCCAGGGTTTCTTCGACATCCCGGTGAACCACCTCTCCGCCCTGCCGCTCTTTGCCGATTACTATGACGCCAAGGGCTTCGATACCGACAATCTGGTCGTTGTCTCCCCCGACGTGGGTCGCGCCAAGGCCGCCAAGAAGCTCTCCGACATGCTCGGCTGCAGCCTCGCCATCGCCCACAAGGGCCGTCCGCGCCACAACGCCGCCGAGGTCATGGGCATTATCGGTGACATTGAGGGCAAGACCTGCATCATCAACGACGACATGATCGACACCGCCGGTACCCTGTGCGCCAACGTGCGCGAGCTCAAGGCCCTCGGCGCGGGCGACATCTACGTGTGCGCCACCCACGGCATCTTCTCCGGCGAGGCCATCCAGCGCCTGAACGACGCGCCGATCGTCGAGTGCCTGGTCACCGATGCCATCCCCGTCGAAGAGGGTGGCAAGATCAAGACCATCTCCGTGGCCGGCGAGTTCGCCGAGACCATCTCCGCCGTGTACTACGAGCAGTCCGTGAGCACGCTCGTGGGCGGCGACTTCGCGATGTAGGGCGGTTCCAACTGAGGAAAACCGCACATAACCCATGAATGAGGCCGGGTGCACATACCCGGCCTCATTGTTTGCGGAAACGACCTATGCGTCACTTCCGACGCTTCCGCAGGAAGACACCGAGGGCGAGCAGGACCACTGCGAGGCCCGCGACGCCGGCCGCCATCACCATGGAATCATCGCCCGTCTGGGGCAGCGCGTCGCCGGTATCCGCGTTCGGTGCGGCGGGGTCGGTAGGAGCAGGCGGCTCGGGCTTGGGATTATCCGCTCCGGGCTTCCCGGGCTGGCCGGGCTTCTCGGTGCCGTCGGGTCCTTCGGGGGCGATCTTCTCGTTCACGAACTCGACCGTCGCGGTCGCGCCGGCACCTACCACGCCCTCGGCCTTGCCGTCGGCAGGTGACACGGGCCTATATCCCTTCATATTCTCAACGTCGAGCTCCTCGATCACGTACTTCGCACCCGAGGGCAGGTTGTCGGCGCCCTTGAGCTCTCCGGCGCCCAGGTCGAACTCGGCAATTCCGCCATGGAACTCGAAGTCGCCGTACAGGCCGTTCAGATCGGAGAGGACCTTCGGGGCGTCCCGGTTCTCTGCGTCGTACAGCGTGATGCGGAAGTTGAAGCGCGCGGCGCAGTCCTGCTCCCCCGTCACCTTTTTCGACACATCGATCCCACCGACGTTCTCGGAGGCGAACGGGACGTTGAAGACCAGCGTCTCCTCCTCGATCACGGCGCCGATCATGTGCTGGAACTTCTTGCCCTCATGCTCGACATCCTCAGCCGGGGAGTACTGCTTGACGTCGCGCAGCCACTTGACCTTCGCCGTGATGGTGAACTGCTCACCCACCGTGGGCTGATGGTCGCTCACGAGCTCGTAGTCCTCGTTACCGTACACATAGGTCAGGTTGTCGCACTGGGCGGTGACGCCCTTGGGCAGCCCGAGCTGGTAGATGCCGTTGTACCCGTCGGGCTCGTTGATGCGCAGCGTGCCGCTGTGCCACATGCCGTCCTTGGGGTTGTAGGTGAACTTGAGGTTGCCCGAGACGGTAAGCTCCCCCACGTCGGGCTTGTGCTCGAGCAGGCCACCGTGCTCGGAATAGGTGAGCAGGACATCGGAGAGCGGCAGGGACGTGGTCGCGAGATTGTTATCGGGAATCCCATATTCATGCAGGAGATGCCAGATGGCCTCTTGCGTGGCGTTGTACGCCTCGGCCTCCGTCACGTAGTACGAGACGCCGTAAAAGTACTGGAAGGTGGTCAGGGGCGTCCCGCTGTTGCAGTTGATGATGCTGAACGCCGCCCGGTAGAAGGGCATGGCCGAAACGTCCGCGAACGTGAGGCCGTTCGATGTCGTGCCGCCATGAATCGACAGCTGAATCGCCTCATTCACGAAGCGGCGGAGCTGCTCCAGGTGCTCTTTGTTCTGGTTCTTCCAATCCGCATACGAAAAATCATGATGGCCGAGATAGGGATACGCAGTCTGCAACTGGGGAGGGCAGACGAGCATCGCGTTGAACTCCCCCTCGGTAGGAGCGTAGCCCGAGGAGTCCTTGACGATCTTGTACAGGTACTCGCCGTTGTAGGGGTATCCGGCGTAGAGGAGCTTGGCGAGGCGGCGCAGGCACTCCTCGTAGTCCTTCTGGCTCTTGAAGTCATCGGGCGTGAGATAGCCCTCGTTGTAGCCGGGGACCTGCAGATCACCCATATCATCGGTATGATGCGGCCAATGCAGCAGGTTGTTCATGCAGAACAGCGTGACTTTCTTCCCAGAGACTGGGTCGATGACGTAATGGATGCCGTTCTCGAACACGATCTGATGTCCCTGCGCCACAGCGGGCTCGGGATCGATGGGATTTGTCTCAGGTGCAGCGCTGGCGAGAGCCGGTGCGCCGAGCAACGCGCACAGGACCGCCACCACAACCAGCCATATCTTCTTCATTTCAACTCCGTTTTGGCCGTCATGCAGTCGAAGTGCATTGTAGCCAATTTGCAACCCTTATGTTTGAGAAATACTGCCATTTCTCCGAACGGCGGAAATGGGGAGAAAAACGGCGGCGGGTCAGTAAGGCGCGCAGGCAGGTCGGCCAGATGCGACACCCCAAAACATGACCCAAATCGCATCTCGGAGAACATGGGGTGCGGACGCCACGGATACAGAAAAAGCGCGGGACCCCGGTGAGGAGTCCCGCGCCCTTGCGGCCCCAACTTCCGTCAGGGATTGCGATTAAGCCGCGTTAGCTGCGGCGACGCTTGAGGTAAATGCCTCCACCCAGCGCCACTGCCGCCACAGCTGCGATGCCTCCGGCCATGATGAGCGAGTTGTCGCCCGTCTGCGGCAGGCCGGAGTTGGAACCGGGCTTGTCGGGCTTGCCGGTGTCGCCAGGCTTGCTCCCGTCGCCGGGCTTGTTACCGTCGCCGGGCTTATTGTCCTGGCCGTGGTCATCGCCACCACCGGGCAGGTTACCATCGGCGTTCTTGACCCACTTGGCGAAGAGCGTGATGTCGCCCGTCACCGGAGTCGCAAAGTCGTAGGCCTCGGTGCACGCCTCATCGGTGAACCAGCCATCGAACTTCCAGCCCTCGCGAACAGGATCGACCGGACGCGAAACCACACCGCCCTCGGGCACGGAGATCACGAGGTTCGCGGTCTCGTCCAGACGGTCGTCGAACGTGACGTTGTAGAGCTTCTCCACCTTGAGCTCAAGGCAACCGAGCGCGGACTGCAGGGCATCGCGCGCGGCGTTGAACTCACCATAGGTGGTGGTGAACTGCTGGCTCTCGATCTGCTCATGGATGCTCTTGGAGAGCTTCTTGGCGGTCGCGAGCGGGGCCTTGAGGGCCTCGATGGACTCGGGCGTGTACTTGTCCGCGTTCTTGAGCGCGGTCTCGGCGCGGGTAATCAGCGCGTCGAGGGCGGAGACGCCGTAGGGATCGCCCAGCGTTCGGTCGCGGGTTCCCATGACCTGGAGCTCGACGATATGGTTGTCGCCGCCCACTTCGGCCGTCTTGCCGTTTCCGTAGAGACGGACGTAGCGAGCCTTGATGGGCTTGTCACCAGCAGTGAAGAGGACCTTGCCGTCCTTGGTTTCCTGGTACGACTGCTCAGTGGCATCCTGACCGAGTCCGAAGACGTCCTTGTTGCTCTCATCTTTATAAGAGTAGTAGAGGACCTCCTTCTCCTTGAAATCGGGATCGTTGGAGACGACGAGCGCCGTATCGGCGTAAGAGCGTCTATCGCTCCAGTAACGCCACAGCTTCACGCTGTCGATGCTGGCGCCCTCACCGAGGTCGATCTGCATATACGCAGGCTTCTGGGTATTGTGAACGCCAAAGATCGCATGCGTCCCATCGCTATCGAACTTGCCGTCAGTTGCATTGGTGAGGGGGCTGCCGGAGTTTTCGACGTTGCCCTCGCCGGGCTTGCCCGGCAGCCAGCTGGCCGTGGGCGTCTTGCCCCGCGCTAGGTTCTCCTGCACGGGCTCGCCCAAGCCGGGGACCAGCTTGTTATAACCCTCGAGCAGCGCCTGATAGGCGGCCTGCTGCGCCGCGGCGTCGGTACCTGCGAGCGCCTCCTCGGCGGTCTTCAGCAGCTCGTCGATCTTGGCGTCGGCCCAGGACTTCTCGGTCACCTTGCCCTTGAGGGCCTTCACGGTCTCGACGAGCTCGGCGAGCGGGGCCGCGGGGACCTCGTCATAGCCGAGGGAACGGTCGTACACGGTGGCGGTGCTCACGCCGGCCTTGGTGTTGACCTTGATGGCGGCGGGCTTGACCTCATGGCCGACGGAAGCCTTCGCATCGTAGCCGTTGCCCTCGATCTGTCCGCCCACGTACACCTTGAGCATGCCGTTGTTCTCGCGAACGCCGGTGACGGACGTGGAGCCCTCGACCTTGGCCTCGGACACGGCGGTCACGCCGCCGACGGTGAAGTACGCATGACCCTCGGCGTTGATGCCGAGCTTCCACTCGTCGCCCTGGGACACCAGGACCGTGTTGGCGGCAGCCTTATCGACGGAAGCCGTGACGGCGAAGCCGTTGGCACCCGTCACGCTCGCATCCTTGGGGGCGAGGTTGGGGCACACCGGGTTCGCGACCTGCGCGACGATGGCATCGGTGTGGAACGTGCGGTCGATGGCGCCGGCGAGCTTGTTGCCCGCGGCGTCGGCGCCGGCGACGGCCTTGACCTCGATGGTCGCACCGTCGGCAGGGGCACCGGGCAGGGCGATGTCGAAGGTCTTGAGGTCGGCGTACGCCTTGACGGCGTCATCGGCGAGCTCGACCTTCTTGCCGTTCACGAGCACCTCGAGCTGGGCGCCGTACACGTGCTCGGAAGCCTGGACGCGCAGCGTGGTGTTGTTCTCGGTGTAGAGCTTGGACAGGGTCGGGGCGGTGGTGTCGCCGCCCTTGGAGAGATGCCAGATCTGGGCCTCGCCGGGCTGGAGGGTGATGGTGACCTCCTGGCCGTACTGGACGGTAGCGGGGGCCTCGGCGGCCTCCTGGCCCTTCTCGGTGTACACGTGGTCGCGCACGACGTGATAAGTGCCCTCGGAGGTGCAGCCGATGCCGGCGTCGACCGTGAACTTGAGCTCCATGGCGGTCGTGCCGGGGTTGCGCATCGAGATGATGCCCTCATTGCCCTCGTTGTTGAAGCCGGCAAAGCCGTAGGTGTGCTGCTCGCCTGGTGCCCCGCTGATGCTGCCCAGGTGAACGGCGGTGCTGGGCGTACCGCCAATCATCTTGGCGTTTCGCAGCATGTCGAAGTTGCCCTCTTCCCACGCGAGGAAGTCAGCGTTCACAAGGTACTTCTCGTCGTTGAACAGGGAGTCGGAGTAGTAGAGCTCCCAGAAGGCGGTGCCGCGCGTACCCATCATGTACAGGTAGTTGCGGAACTGCTCGCCATTCATGGAATCGGCCTTGATGCCGGTCCCCTCCTTGCCGTAGATCGGGTCGTGGTTGTACACGTTGGCAAGCGGGAACTGGAACTGATGGTCGACGACGAACTCATAGTACGCGGCGTCGCGGTACGTGAGCATGTTGTTCATCTTGTCGTTCAGAACGCCGTTGGAGACCTCGCCGCGATCGGCGTGGCACTGCATCCACACGGAATTGGCCCACTGGAGGAACCACGGAGACGGGTTCACATAGCAGGTGATGGAGATCCAAAGATCCTCAATCTTTTGCGCGTCGGCCGTCTTCCACACGTTGTCGAAGAGGTCGATCCACTTCTCCCACAGGTCAGTCACATGGAAGTAGCCATACGGGCCGCCGTACATGTGCCTGTTGGATTTGCTGTAGCCGGCGACATCCTCACCCTGGGGGAACTTGGGGTCATCGATCTGGCCGGTATCGGCAAAGCCGTCCCACTTCCAGTAGTTTACCTTGTACTTCTCCATCCAGTCGATTGCCATCTCCTGGAATTTCTGCACATACTTGGCATCCGCGACATCGATGGAACCGCCCGCGGCGGAACCGTTGCCGGCCGCAGAGATGATATCCGCAAGTTTGCCGTAGAAGTTGTATCCGCCGCGCGGACCGATCCAAACGCCGAAGTTGGAACCGAGCTTTTGCACCAGGCTCGAAGAGGGCGTCAGGCCCTGCGGGAACTTGTTGTTGAACTGCCAGAATCCGCTGGTGTTGACACCCTGCTCGCCACCGAGCGGGCCGTTCCTCTCAAAATCCTCGCCCGTCGTGTAGTCGGACTCCGTCTTGCGATACTGATTCCAGCCGTCATCCACGACGTAGGACTCAAGCGGGCGGACGCCGGTCTCAGAGAGGTTCTTATCAACCGCCTTGAAGGACTCGATGATGTTCTCGTCATCGATCTTCATCATGTTGTCGAACCAGAAGTTGTACTGGATGCGGAAATCGCTCGGCTTGGAGATGGACGTGATGTAGGCGTAGAAATCCGTCTGAATCACGTTCATGTCGCTGCCATCGGAGTGGGTGGCTCCGCAAACCGTCTGCCAGGAGACGAATTCGCCGTCCTTGGTCAGCTGATTGTCCCGCTCAAAGTCGACGAAGTTCTTGCCCGTCCAATAGCGGGAGTGCGCGACATTGTCCACGATCTGCGTATCCGCCTCGGGGAACTCGCTGCCGAAGAACATGCCGTTGATGTAGAAGGGCTGTCCGAGGATGGAGTGCTCCATATCCATCGCGACGATGCCGCCCTTGTCAGTCGGAATGGTCCACGTCTTGTCGCCTTCGTTGACGTTCAAGCGCTCGCCGTCGATGAACTTGACGCGGGCCTCCTTGTCGGAGGTCTTGAGCTCGATCCATTTGCGCATGAAATGGTCGCCGTCGTACATGACGACCTTCATCTCGGCCGTCGTGGTGAACTTGCCACTGTAGAGGGCGATCTCGGAGCCGGCGGCGAAGTTGCCGTTCGCACCCTCAAGAATGCGGATGCCGACATAGCGGGCATCATTCACGGGCTTCTCGAGGCCGAAGTAAATCATCTTCTGACCGTCGGGGCCGTAAGCACCCGTGTAATCGACCTTGAAATCGCCCTGCTTGTTCGCTTCGTTATACAGGGAGTTCCTGTCGTTGGAGGCGTACACCGCGAAGTGCTTGACGTTGCCGTTCGTGTTCGCGCCCTCTTTGCGACCCGCGTAGCCCACGGTCTGGAACGAGGTGTTCGCGCCCGTCCCGCCGCGGTCGATCGTCACATCGACCGGCATCGTGCTAACGGTGCCTTGGTGTCCGTCATCCTTGTACGCGGAATGGAAATATGTATCGAAGCTGCCGTCAATCAGCGCCTGGACGCCGGCGCCGTCGTTGGTCTGGACCGAGGTGGATTCGATGGTCCAGTTCTGATTGTTCGTATCGCGGACGATGACCGAATTGCCCTTGTCGTCCTTGACATCGATCTCGGCCACGTTCATGGCCTTATTCTTATTGTTATTGTTCTCGCCGGGATAATGGGAGGCCGTCGCCTTCAGGCGAATCTTGTCCGTCGTGACAGCTGAATTAAGTTCGACCTTCTGCGTGCAGTTGCTATCCGTATAGGTCCAAGAGCCCCTTTTCGCCTCGGCCCACTTCTCGCCATCCCAATACTCGATGACGTACGTATCGATGCGGCCCGTGCAGCCATAGTGAGCATTGTTGTCATAACGGGCGACATACTCGATACTCTTCACGGTCTTCTTGCCGCCAAGGCACACGGTCAGGTGCTCGTTGGCGACGCCCTGCTGGTTCAGATTCGAGCACCAATAGGTATCTTTCTTGCCATCGATCGCATTTTCTGGCTTGACGCCTTGTTCGGCCATCGTCGAACTGACCTCGACCTTGGAGCAACCCGCGCCCGGCATGATGCTCGTCAGGACACCGTCTCCCGGCTCATTGCGGACGGCGGTGACCAGGGGCTGGATCACAAACTCCTCAGAGCCCTCGGCAGGAGTGAACCCCCCCCCTTCGTTTTTATCGAGCTTGTTCTCGATCTTGCCGGGTTTCAGCTTCTTGCCCTTGAATCTGAACGTACGGGTGATTGCGTCGTTGCCGATAGTGACCGTTTGCGCCTGATCGTCTTTGGTCACATTCACTGCGCCGTACCCCGACGCGGCGAATGCGGGCACGCCGAGAAACCGAGCGCGCCCACCATGGCCGCCGCAACGACTGCCGTCGCGGCTCGTGGCTTCCTCATCCGCACCCCTCCTTCCTTGCCGTGAACGCCGTCCCAACTGGTTACTACCAGTTTCCACAGCATCCCCCTATATAAAGCTGAAAGAGTTTACAGCCCATCGGATGGTCGTAAGAGCGCTACCCCCCGTCGACAAACGCGCCCGATCTGTCGGTAAACGGTCGAAGACTGGTTGTAACCACCAGTCCAAATCAAGGCTTGCACCTCGATGTGTATCCAATTGGTATCAGCAGATTGATACGTCTGGGAGACCGCCCGCGCCACATGATGCAGGCCCAAAGACTTCAAGCGGCGGCGAAACGCATCCGGCTTCTACAGCGGTTCCGCACCGGAACGCAATACATCAAGGTAGGCGGTGAACTCATACACGCGGTAGCGGCGTTTCTCCTCGTCACGCTGCGCGAAGATGCCCAAGGCGCAGAACTTCTTGAACAAGTTTGTCACGGTTCCGCGGGACAGCCCGAGCCTCTCCGTGGCAAACGGGATATCCAAGATCGGATGTTCGAGGGCCAGCTCCAAAAGCAACAACCCGTTCCCCGCCGCGCGCCCCATCTCGCCACGTACCAGCGCCCCCGCATCGCGATGCACCTCGACCAGTCGTCCCATGGAGTCGATCGCATTCTCCGCACTCGCCAAGATGCACTCCGCGAAAAACGCCACCCATTCCTCGTAAGCGTCTTCCTCGCGAACGGCGCTGAGGCGGCGGTAGTATTCAGAGCGACGAAGCTTGAGCTGGTAGGACGGGTAGAACACGGGGCGGTCAAGCGCATGGTCGTTGATGAGGGAGAGCGTCACCAAAAGCCTGCCCAGCCTGCCGTTGCCGTCCAAGAAGGGATGGATGGTCTCGAACTGATAATGAACCAGGGCCGCCTTCACGATGGGATCGAGGGGGCGCGGCTCGTTGATGAACTTCTCAAGGTCGGAGAGGGCTTCGCGCACGTCCTCGACATTCGGCGGCACGTACGCCGCCTCGTTGAGAACGCAGCCCGTCGGGCCGATCCAGTTCTGCGACACGCGGACCTCACCCGGAGCCTTATCGCTCCCGCGAGAATCCTTGAGAAGAATCGCGTGGATCTCCCTGAGGAGCCTCGTGCACAAGGGGAAATCCGCCATGCGCCCAACCGCGTAATTGAGCGCGTCCACGTAGTTGACCACCTCGGCAACGTCGCGGTGCACGCCGTTGGTGTTCATGGGGTCGAGCACATCATCGAAGGTGCACTGGGTGCCCTCGATTTGCGCGGAGAGAAGGGCCTCCTTGCGGACGTACATGGCCAAGAACATGTCGGCGTTCGGCACAAAGCGAGCCATGCCCGATATCACGCCGAGCTTCAGCGTACAGGAGGAAAGAGTCATCTGAGTGGCGTCGCTCAACGCGAGGGGAAACACGTTTGCGAGTGGCGCTGGGCGGAACGAACGATACGCCATGGCTCCCGTGAGGTTCTCCACGAGCTTCCCCTGACGGTCTCCCTCTATGCGCATATGCCCCTCCTAACGCTAAGTTATTGTCATTAAAAGCATCTTACTCGCTCTAACGTCAAAAATAGGCCGTTTTTTGACGTTAGAATCTGCCAAGACGCCCTAACGTCAACAACTTGACGTTAAGGCGCGCTTCTCTTGCTGCGGGCCCGCTTCGAAGATCCGGGGACGCCGGGCGCGGGGCGCCCGATCAAAACCCAACAGCCCCGCCCCGCGGTTTGACAGCTCGCGATGGGGCAATCAGTATGATGAGCGTGCAACTACCGACATGGACGTTCAAACTACCGATGAAAGGGCGCATATGGCAGCAGCCACCCCGAGCAAGATCCGCATGATCGCCGGCCTTGGCAACCCCGGCGAGGAATACGCCGCGACCCGCCATAATGCGGGCTTCCGCGCGATCGACGTCCTGGCAGAGAAAGCGGGCGTCACTTACTGGAAGAACCAGGCGGGCGCCGAGGTCGCCACCATCAACGTCAACGACGCCGAGGCCGAAGGCGGCAAGCGCGAAGTCGTTCTGGTTAAACCCCAGTCCTACATGAACACGAGCGGCGGCCCCATCTCCAAGCTCTGCGCGCAGTACAAGGTGCGCCCTGAAGAGCTGCTCGTCATCCACGACGAGCTGGACATCCCGGCGGGCGATGTGCGCGTGAAGGTAGGCGGCGGACACGCCGGCCACAACGGCCTGCGCTCCATCATCGACAAGCTCGGCAGCCGCGACTTCTCGCGCATCCGCGCCGGCATCGGCAATCCCCCGGGCCGCATGCCCGTGGCAGACTTCGTCTTGAAGCAGCTGCGCTCCCGCGAGGCCGAGGACTTCGAGGTCATGACGCACCAGGCCGCCGAGGCCGCCGCGCTCGCCGTGACCCGCGGCGTCATATTCGCACGCGACCACGTCAACGGCGGCGCGAACGCCAACGGCAAGCACTGACGGCCTCGTTTCCCACACCTCAATTTAGGGACTGTCCCCAAATTGAGGTCCTTACATTGAATTCAAACCAAGGCGCCGACCCGGGAATCCACACCATGTGGGGCCCAGGCCGGCGCCCTTCTTTTCACCGCCCTTTCGCCCGCCGAAAAACGTTTTACCGCTTGCCCGAAAGACGCGCGGGCAAGGCTTGCATGCAAGGCCGCGGGGTATACTTGATACCGTATGCGCACATTCGCCTTATGCGCATGCAAGAGAGGTTGCATTCGGAGCTCATCGCACGCGCTACCTGCGCAAACGATGCTCCGGCCAATCAGAGAGGGGTTCTATGTTTGAAATCCTGAAGAAGACGCAGTTCTCGGAGAAGGTCTTCGAGTTCCGCGTCCACGCCCCTAGGATGGCCAAGAAGGCGCACGCCGGCCAGTTCCTCATGGTGCGCATCGACGAGACGGGCGAGCGCGTGCCGTTCACCTTCGCCAACTGGAACCCGGAGGAGGGCTGGATCGAGTTCATCTTCATGGTGATCGGCAAGACCACCCAGTGCCTCTCCGAGCTGAACGAGGGCGACTTCATCCGCGACATCACCGGTCCTCTGGGCAAGCCCACCGAGATCGAGGGCGACTCCGTGGCCGTCATCGGCGGCGGCGTGGGCCTGGCCATCGCCTACCCCGTGGCCCGCATGCTCTGCGAGCAGGGCAAGAACGTCTACGTCATCATGGGCGCCCGCACCAAGGACCTCATGATCTTGCACGAGCAGTTCGACGCGCTGCCGCTCGCCGGCCTGTTCGTCACCACCGACGACGGCTCCATGGGCGAGAAGGGCGTCGTCACCCTGCCGCTCGCGCGCCTGTGCGAGACCGACGCGATCGACCATGCCTTCTGCGTGGGCCCCGTGCCCATGATGAAGTTCTCCGCCAAGACCTGCCGCGAGCACAAGATCCCGATCATCGCCAGCCTCAACCCCA
Source organism: uncultured Collinsella sp. (assembly GCA_963560155.1). Lineage (GTDB taxonomy): Bacteria > Actinomycetota > Coriobacteriia > Coriobacteriales > Coriobacteriaceae > Collinsella. Next base: position 12,295 of record CAUWMY010000005.1, on the reverse strand, counting down.
TCATGGTCGACGGCACCGGCATGTGCGGGTGCTGCCGCGTCGAGGTCGGCGGCGAGACCAAGTTCGCCTGCGTCGACGGTCCCGACTTCGACGCCAGCGCGGTCGACTGGGATGACCTCGCCAAGCGCCAGGCCAGCTACCGCGGTGAGGAAGCCATTTCCGTCAAGCGCCATGAGGAGGCCTGCGCATGCCAGAAGTAAAGAAGTATCGCCCGAACATCGGCGCCCCCCGCACCGCCCCCAACGAGGAGCCCGCGGCTGAGCGCGCGTGCGATTTCCGCCCGGTCGACACCGGTTTCACCAAGGAAGACGCCATCGCCGAGGCCAACCGCTGCCTCGACTGCAAGAAGCCCCTCTGCATGGAGGGCTGCCCTGTCGGCGTGAACATCCCCGGCTTCATCCGCCGCATCCGCGAGGAGGACTGGGCCGGCGCCCTCGAGACCATCAAGGGCGACAACCTGCTGCCCTCCGTCTGCGGTCGCGTGTGCCCGCAGGAGAACCAGTGCGAGGGCAAGTGCATCCTCGGCCGCAAGGGCGAGGCCGTCGCGATCGGCCAGCTCGAGCGCATGGTGGGCGACATGGCCGATGAGGTCGGCAAGGCCCCGGTCTGCAAGCCCAAGAACGGCAAGAAGGTCGCCATCGTGGGCTCCGGCCCCTCCGGCATCGCCTGCGCCGGCGAGCTCGCCCGCGAGGGCTTCGACGTCACCGTCTTCGAGGCGTTCTTCACCGGCGGCGGCGTGCTCACCTACGGTATCCCCGAGTTCCGTCTGCCCAAGAAGATCGTCAAGCGCGAGATCGACGGCCTGGAGCAGCTGGGCGTCCACTTCGAGTACAACTCCGTGGCCGGCCGCCTGTTCGACGCCGAGGAGCTCTTCAACGAGGAGGGCTTCGACGCCCTGTACCTCGCCGTTGGCGCGGGCCTGCCCCGCTTCCTGCACGTCCCGGGCGAGAACCTGCCCGGCGTGTACTGCGCCAACGAGTACCTCACGCGCACCAACCTCATGAAGGCCTACGACTTCCCCGTCTACGACACGCCCATCCGCAAGGGCAAGAACGTCGTCGTGTTCGGCGGCGGCAACGTGGCCATGGACGCCGCCCGCACCGCGCTGCGCCTCGGAGCCGAGAGCGTCACGCTCGCCTATCGCCGCACCGAGGCCGAGATGCCCGCTCGCCTGGCCGAGGTGCACCATGCCAAGGAGGAGGGCGTCAAGATCCTCGAGCTGGCAAGCCCGCTGCGCTTCCTGCCCGGCCCCGACGGCTTCGTGTCCACCATCGAGCTCGAGCGCATGGAGCTCGGCGAGGCCGACGCCTCCGGGCGCCGTCGCCCCATCGCCGTTCCCAACTCCGAGTTCGCCATCCCCTGCGACGTGGCCATCACCGCCATCGGCACGCGCGCGAACCCGTTCGCCGAGCTCTGCGCCGACGTCAAGCTCAATCGCTGGGGCCTCATCGAGACCGACGAGGACGGCCGTACGAGCAACCCCAAGGTGTGGGCCGGCGGTGACATCGTGACCGGTGCCGCCACCGTCATCCTGGCCATGGGCGCCGGCAAGAAGGCCGCCGCCTCCATCAAGAAGGAGCTGCTGGGCGAGTAAGTCGCCGCGAAGCGCCCCGCGCACCACGCGCGAACCCCGGGACCCGTCGACCCGCATGGTCGGCGGGTCCTTTGCGTGCGCCGCCTCACCTCAATTTAGGGACAGTCCCTAAATTGAGGTGCGACCGGCCATCGCTCAAGGCCCCCTCAACAACTTTGCCTATGTTTTTCCTCCATTTGAGCGTCCGAAACGGAAGAAAACCATAGGCAAATTCGATTCGACCATAGGCAATCAGCTGCAAGTAGAGCCAACTGAAAACCAAGCAGCGGTAAAACACGGGCGATAACCCAGCAGCCGTAAAACACGACCGAAAACCCCACAGCCGCAGAAGCCCTCTGGTCGCCTTGGTTCGCATTCAGGCCGAAACGGGTATCATATGCCAATATCCGTTTTTCCAAGCAAGCAAGGAGCGACCCGTGAGCGCCACCTCGAGCGAGACCGCGAACTCAGCGCCCAACCCCGATTACGACCTGCCGGGCAACGACCTCGACCCCCAGAACACCACTGCCGACCAGCGCAAGGCCATCCCCCTCATCGTGCGTATCTACGGCGCCCTCTGCGCGCTCGACGGCATCGTCGCCCTGCCGCTCATGGGCGCCTATTTTGGCATCATGGTCTATCGCCTGGTGCTGGGCCAGGAATCCGTCCTGATCGGCTCAAACCTCACCCTCACCGTCACCATGACGGCGATTGGCTCCGTCCTGGCGTTCGTCGCCTCGGTGGCACTCATCATCTTCGGTTGGACGCTCATGAAGAGTTACCGCCGTGATGCGGGCCGCTGGGCGTACGCGCTCATCGTCATGACGATCGCGCAGATCCTGATCGAAGTCATGCTTCAGGGCATCGGCGTGCATCTGATCCGCCCCATGATCCAACTGGGCATCCTGACCGCCCTGTCCGCCACGATCGACCCCACGCTCCGCCAAGAGCGCGACCTTCAGCGCCACCTGCGTGACCTGGAGGACCGCATGGCGGCGGCCGAGGGCATGCTGGGACGCGATCTCACGGGCGAGGGCTACATCAAGCTCAACTTCTTCAACCTGTTCTGGGTCTTCATGGTCTGCTGCGTACTGGGACTCATCATCGAGGTCATCTTCCACATGGCGTGGGTCGACCCGGGCGTGTACCAGGACCGTGCCGGCCTGCTGTTCGGCCCGTTCAGCCCCATCTACGGCTTTGGCGCCGTGCTGCTCACCGTGGCGCTCAACCGCTTCTACAAAAAGCCGTGGCCCATCATCTTCCTCGTGAGCGCCACCATCGGCGGCGTATTCGAGGCGGCGGTGAGCTGGTGGATGCAGGTGTCCTTCGGCGCCATCGCGTGGAGCTACACCTACGAGCCGCTTCCCGGCATCATGGACCCCATGGCGATGCTCTTCCACGGGCGCACGTCCACCCCGTTCATGATCATGTGGGGCATGCTCGGCTTGTTCTGGATCAAGCTCTGCCTGCCGCACCTGCTCAACTTCATCAATCTGATCCCCTGGAAGATGCGCTACTCGCTCACCACCGCCGTCGCCGCGCTCATGCTGGTCAACGGTGTCATGACGCTGCAGGCGCTCGACTGCTGGTTCTGCCGTGAGAGCGGCATCCAGCCGAGTTCCCCGGTCGAGGAGTTCTACGCAAAGCACTTCGACAACGACTACATGGCGAACCGCTTCCAGACGATGACGATCCATCCGGACACCTCGAGCCGCGTGGATTCACCCAAGCCGACGAAGTAGGCGGCGGCGCGGCGAGCGGCGCGGGCAGGTGGTTCGGGCCGGCCACGCGAGCGGGTGGCGCAAATAGGCTGCGGTCGACGTGAGAAGACAAACGGCGCAAGCCGGCAGGCAGCCCTCGCAAACCGGCAGGCAGCCCTCGCAAACCCCGCGGCCCGCTACTCGGAAAGCTCGCGTTCCACGACGCACGTATTCTTGATGGTCGAAACCAGGTGCTGCAGCGCATCGATCACGCGCGGACGAATGTCGCCGCCGACAAGGGCAAGCATGATGTCGTCCCCCACCGAGAGCGTGCCGGAGTTGAGCCACACGCGCACATAGCCGATGCCCGGCAGGCGGCGAACCTCCTCCACTGCGGCAGACACTCTTGCCTCGTCGTAGGAGAACTCCATGCCGGCGACCTTGTCACCGGGCTGAACGCCATCGGTCTCAACGCCACGCACCTGGGCCTTGGGGGTCTCGCGGACGGTCCCGTTGTGGATCAGGTACATCCCGCATGCGCGGAAACTCGGGTCGGCCTTGGCTTCGCGCAACCATGCGTCAATCGAGGGCATATCCGCCATGATGAATCCTCTCGTCTCGAATGGAAAAGAAGCGCATCCGCTTGCGAGCCGATTCCGAGCTCGACCAATGTCCACGCAGCGGTACGCCTACGCCCGCGCGCGCCGCCCATCCCACGCAAGCCGGAGGGCGAACGAAGAAACCGAACGCCCTCCGACAAGACACGTTGAAGGCTAATTCTCGAAGCTATCCACGACCTCGCACACCATACCGGCGCGCGTGGTGCGGGGGATGACCTCGCCCGCGCAGGTGACGAGCGTCACGACTCGATCGGTCTTCTCGATACGCTCATCGGCATCGACCGCACGGGCTTTCGCGTCCTTGAGCCCCGCCTTGAGATACTCGTGGAACGCCTCCGGCGTGTCGAAGTTGGGCTTGCGCGCGTCGACGTAGTCGTCCTGCACGACCATGGTGTACAGGGGTTTGAGCACGTAGGTGGTCCCGTCGGTGATGTAATAGGCCTCCTTGACGGAGTTGAACGTCGCCTGGTCGGTCGTCTCGTCGATGAACTTGAACATCGAGCCGTCGTTCATGTGGTGACCGTAGATCGTCGTCTGCTGATCGACGGCGCCCGGGGCGGTGCCGTCCATGTCCATGAAGACCGTTCCGCCGGCGTTCCACTCACCGTTGAGCAGGTGGCGCAGATAAGTGTCGTTCGTCTTGCCCTGGGCAACGACGTAGTTCACCTTGGTGTCGGGGATGTAGATCCAGCCGACGACATCGTCGTTGACCTCCTTCAGCGCGGCGAAGTCGACCTTGGGGATGCCCTTGCCCTCTGTGTCCTTGAGGGCCGCCTGCTCGAGCTTGGAGTTGTACTCGGCCGAGGCCTTGTACCCCATCTGCGCCTTGACGAACAGGCCCGCCGAGACGAGCAGCAACACGACGCCGACCCCGATCAGGATGTAGGAGAAGATGTCGCCGGCAGTGCGGCGGGGTTTGTCGCCACCGTGCGACGGCGGGTTGTCGGCGGCGCGATGAGCGGAAGGCCCGCCGCCATACGGTGAGGCGTCCGCCGAGGATCCGCCGCTTGAGAAGCGGGTCCCGCCGACGCGCGACCCGTCGCCAGGACCCGAGACGCGTCGGGACCCGGTGGCAGACGCGACCGGTAGCGGCGCTTGGGCTCCGCGCGGGGCCGGGCGCGGAGGCTGTACCGAGGCGCCTGCGGTCCGCGGGGCCCGGGCACTGCTCGCCGGCGTAAAACGGGTGCCGGGTGCCCGACCGCCAGCCGTCGACTCGAGACGGGCATCCCTTCCCGGCGATACCGCCGGCCGACCGCCCTGAGGCGCCCGCGCGCTGTCTTTCGGCTTGAAGTGCCTGCCGCCCGCCACCATGCGCTACGCCTCCGCCATCTCGCGTTTGAGCTGGGAGATCGCCTCTCGGTACTTGGGCATGGTGGCGCCGAGGATCTGCGTGGCGTAGATGGCAGCGTTCTTGGCGCCGTTGATGGCAACGCAGGCCACGGGCACGCCAGAGGGCATCTGCACCATGGAGAGCAGGGAGTCCAAGCCGCCCAGATCGCTGGTCTTAATGGGAACGCCAATGACCGGCAGCGGGGTGAAGGCCGCCACAACACCACCGAGGTGCGCAGCCTTGCCAGCAGCGGCAACGATCACCCTGATACCGCGATCGGCCGCGGACTCGGCCCACTCATGAACCTTCGCGGGGTTGCGATGCGCACTGGCAACGACCAACTCATACGGAACCCCGAGGCGCTCCAGCTCTGCCGCGCAACCCTCCATTACGGACAAATCGGACTTAGACCCCATGATGATGCCGACCAGCGGCGTTTGTGCGGGGGTGTTTTCAGTCATACTTCCTCCCATGGCGCTTAGCTTTTATCTTCGATTCAGTATACCCGCGAGCCTGCTGCGTGTAAGCCGATATCCCCACAAGCAAGCGGGCAGACCTACGAGAGGTTGGGCGAATAGCAAAGGGGACCGACCGCAGCCGATCCCCCTTCTCTCGTGATGCTCTTACGTGGGCAACACGAAGCTTCCGCTATTTGCGGCGACGCTTGAGAGCAGCACCAACCGCCGCTGCAATAGAGCCGATCAGGCCCGTGGCGCCAACCGCCACCAGCGCCGGATCGCCGGTCTGCACGAGCGAATCGCCGGGCTTGGAGCCGTTGGGCTTCTGCTGCGTATTCCCATTGCCGGAGCCGTCATTGTTGCCAGTCCCATTGTTGGAAGAGCCGCCGCCCGGGACCTCGGACTTAGCGAGGCCCTTATTGGCAGCATTCAGACCGGCAAGAGCCTCGTCAATCTGCTGCTGCGTGGCCGCAGGGTTGTCGATGGTCTGCTTCGCCGCGTTCAAGGCAGACTGGAACGCATTCCAGCTTTCCTCGGTATACCCCTCGTTTGCCTTGTCCTTCAAAGAGTCGTACAGAGCCTGGAGCTTGGACTTGTCCGCCTGCGGAGCCTCATTGGCCACAAGGCCGTCAGCAGCCTTGGTAAGGCCATCAAGAGCAGCGTTCACCTCATCCTGCGTTGCCTTGTCATTTGCCAGGACCTTCTCAGCCTCAGCAAGGGCATCGGCAAACGGCTTCCAAGAATCGGCGGTGTAGGAATCGGCGTTGAGGCCCTTTACCTCGTCGTACTTGGCCTGAAGCTTTGACTTGTCAACAGCCGGAACCTCGGGCTTGGCCAGACCGGCGTCGGCCTTCGACAGGGCATCATGAGCGGCATCGACCTGCTCCTGGGTTGCCTTGTCGTTGGCAAGCACCTTGGATGCCTCGTCGAGTGCGGCATGGAACGCATTCCAGCTCTCCTCGGTATAACCGGCGTTTGCCTTGTCCTTAAGCGAATCGTACAGTGCCTGAAGCTTGGACTTGTCAACCTGCGGGACTTCGGGCTGTTCACCGTCGACGTAGTTGAAGTTGATCTCGCCAATAGTGAGCATGTGGTTGTTGGGATCCTTGAGGGTGGGAGCGGTACCGGTAGAAGTCAGAGGCTTGATCTCCACCTTGGCGACCTTCTTAGCCTTATTTGCATCGGAGATTGCGAAGACATACTTCTCCTGGTTCTGAGCATAGTCGCCGCCCTTGAACTCCTGCTTGGAGCCATCCTCGAACGTGACCACCGCCTCGATGCTGTTGATGGAGCCATTGAAGATCTTTGCACCATTGAAGAGCTCAATGTTCGAAAGGGTCCTAGGCTGCTTGAGTTCGAAGGCGATGTTCGCAGGCAGGCCGACTTTCTCGTCGTAGGGCTGGTTATTGTAATACCACTTGAACTCGAATGCGCGATCGGTGTCGTTGTTGTTGAACAGGCCGTCATAGCTATTCTGCTGGACGAACTTCTTCACATTGGAGCCGTCGTCGGTCGGGTACCCCTTGTTGGTGATCGAGATGTTAAAGGCATCCTGACCAAGCTCCTGCGTCTGCGGGGCCTCCGGCTGCTCGCCCTCAACATAGTTGAAGTTGATCTCGCGCAGCGTCAGCATGCGATTCTTCGCGGCATTGCCCTGGTAGCCAGTAACGGTGCCCTCGGATGTGAGCGGCGTGATCTCGACACTCTGGACCTTCTTGCCCTTCTCGGCAGTGAGGGTATAGACGGCCTGCTTCTTGGCGAACTCGCCGTCCTTGAACTCGGACTTGGTACCGTCGGTGTAGGTGATGACGGCCTTCATGGAGGTCACGGTGCCGTTGTAGGTGTCACGGTTGACGATCTGGACGTCACGCAGCGCGCGGGGCTCATTGAGCTCGAAGCGCATCGTGGTGGGCAGCATCACGTACTCGGGGAGTTTGCCGTCCTGCTGGTTGCCAGCGATATCATACTTGAACTCGAAACCGTTGTCGGACTCGTTGTTGTCGAACAGGCCGTCGTAGTTGTTGCTCTGGATGAGCTTCTTGACGTTGGTGCCATCGTCGGTGGGCAGCTTCTCATTGGTCATCGTGATCTTGAAGTCGGCCTGGCCGAGCTCCTTAACCTCCGGGCCGAGGTCGGAGCCGTTGGAGCTGACGAAGTCCTGCTTGGGACCGATCAGCCATGCCTGAGCATCAAGATTGACCTCGCAATCCTTCTTAGCCTTGAGCTGGAAGGTGGCAATCGTCTCAGTGCCGGAGTAGAGGTCCTTGTCGCCCTTGTTTGCCAGGGCGATATTCACCGAGTCATTTTCATCGCCATAGGTATAGTTGCCGGAGCGGTTCTCCATACCCTTGGTGCTATCGGCAACGCTGGGAGCCTTGCCCACAAACTCAAAATCGGAAACGGGGTAGTGAACAAGAGCGCCCATGGCGTTGACGTTCTTGGCGTCCTTGACCTTCACCTCAACGGTGATCGTCTCGGCCTGCTTTACCGAGGTCTTCTCGGGCACAACAGCGATCGAACCGGCAACCTTGCCGCCCTTCTTGGTTCCACCATCAAGCTTGGACATGGTGAAAGACATGTCGTACACATCGTATGCGCCGTTCATGTTGAAGTCGGCGGCAGACTGGGCGACATGGGACTCCCAGTCGGTAACACCGGTGCCGTGGTTCTCGCGACCCACGCAGTTTCCAAGATGCTGGTAATCCTCATCACCAACAGTTGCCGGAGCCTTGAGCGAACCAGTCTCCTGGGGCTCGGTTCCATCCTGCTTGTAGAGCGCAAGCTCGGTTGCAGAGAAGAAACCGCCGGTAGACTTCTGGACAGTCAGTCGCAGGTAGCGCGCGCTGGTGCCGGACAGATTGACGGTCTTGGGCTTCATCTTGTCAGCGCCGGTGTTATCCCAGTTCTGAACGCCGTGATCCTGCCAGTGGACACCATCCAGGCTGGTCTCGACCTTCATCTGAGCAACATTGCCGTTGCCGCCATTGTCCTGACGAGGGGTGTAGACGAACTTATCCAGCTTCATCGTCTTGCCATAGTCGATGGTCATGGGCATGCCGATTGCCTCGTTGCCATTGCTGGAATGGAAGTTACTACCGCTCTTGTCATCATGGTCGAACGCGAGCTTGAGAGCACCCCATTGTTCGCCGCCCTTCCAATCGACGTTGACCGGCTGGGGGCAGTTGCGCCAGGGGTCCTCGAGAGTCTTGACAGAGATCTCGTCGCTCCACTTAGATACACCCTTATCGGTACGGGTACGAATCTGGAACGTGTGATCGGAGTTGTACGGGAGATCGGTCACATTGAACTCAACCGTCTCGCCGGACGGGATGGAGTTCACCATGCCGTCGATCATGATGTCATAGCCGGTGGCGCCGTTGATCTTGTTCCACGTGAGCTTGACACTCGTGGGGGTAAGGCCGTCCTCGGGAGCCTTGAGGGTCGGGGCCTGGAGGGAATCAATCACCTGGCTGGAACCAATGTGACCCTCGTTCTTAAAGCCCGTGACCTCAAGGGTCTGCTTGTTCGCCTGGACGTCGGTCTTGGCGAACTTCACATAGAGCTTGGGCGTGGTGATGATCTCCTGCTGGGAGAAACCCTCCTTCTTGACCTGCTCGGGAGCAGCAGAAGAGGCACCGTAGTTGAGGTTGGGTTGCTCGTTGTAGAAGTAAATGAACTCCCCGTCCTTGGGCTCCGCCTTGTCGAACGCCTCCTGGGAGTCGACCTTGACCTGCTTGAGATCGGCATTGCCGTTCTTGGCCTTCACGGACTTGGGCTCGCCGGAGACGTTCACGATGAACGTGGTGGTGCGGTCCTTCTTATAGCCCTCGTAGCTGCCCTTGGAATGCTCAGCCACGAACGTAGCCTTCTCGCCGTCCACGTTCGAGGTGAACTTGGTGGAAACGTGATCGCCGTAGCTGATGTTGCCCTGCTTGCCGTACTCCTTGTCGGACTCATCGATCTTGTTCTCGATGAAGGTGCCCGCATCCTCGAACAGGTTGTACTCACCGTTACCCGCAACCGCGAAGAACTCGACATTGCGCTTGGTGCGATCAACCTTGTCAGGGCTGTTGTTGGGCTCGTACATCGGGACGATGGCGTTGGCCTTTACAAACACCGGGAGCTTCCACAGCGGGGCGTCGAAGTTATTGAGCACCTGGCCTGCACGATACTGCTCACCGGTGAAGTAATCGATCCAGATGTCCTTCTCCGGGTTGCCAGGCAGGTAAATGCCATTGCGAACATCGCTGCCGTCGTTCTCCGCATCGGCGGTGTTCTGATAGATCGGCGCCACGAGGAAATCCTCACCAAGCGTGTACTCGTACTGAGTCTTGGTGCTCTTGGCGTAATCGGAATCATCGGAGAGCAGAATGGCGCGGACGATGGGCATACCCTCGTCGCCGTTACCGGTATTGATGTTCGCAGCAGATGCGGCCGTAGTGTAGATGTAGGGCATGAGCTGCGACTTGAGCTTGAGGTACATGCGGCTGATGCCGGTGTACGGGTCGCCATGGGTTTGCGGAGCCTTGACATAGGAACCCCAGCCGTCCATGTCGAGCATGAGCGGCGCAAAGGATTTCCACTGATAGTCACGCGTTGCGATGATGGGAGCACCACCAAAGATGCCGTCCATGTCGGATCCGATGTTGGGGTTGCCTGCAAGGCCCTGACCGATGAACGTGGGAACGTGGAAGCGGATGTACTCCCAGTTACCACCGGTCTGATCGCCCGTCCAAATGCCACCAAAGCGCTGCGTGCCCGCCCAACCATCGAGGGTGATGATGTTGGGGCGGAAGCCCGCCTCAGTAGTCACGATGTCATACGCGGTCTTGGTGCCGTCAAGTGCCATGGAGTAGCCAGGACCGACCCAAGCAACGTCGGTCTTAAGAGTCGTTACGCCGCCCTTTTTGACCTCGTTCTTAAAGTCGCGCAAAAGCTGCCATTGAGTATTCGGGTTGGAATCGGGCTCCAGGTAAGACTGCGTCCACAGGCCCGTGGCAACACCCCTCTCGTTGGCGTAGTCGGTGAACTCCTTGAGGTTGTCCACGTTGGCCGCAACCGCCTCGAGACGCTCCTGGCTGGAGGTTCCGTCCTCATTGACGCCGCCGGTCTTGCCAAAGCCGTTCTGGCCATAACCGGCGCCGTAGCCGTCATTGGGCAGGAAATAGCCCAGGGGCATATCGTTCTCAAGGTAGTTATCAAGGCGATGGCGGGCGGAGAACTCCTCGGGGAAGTCAGTACCCGCAGGGATGTTCTCCGTGTGGACCGACGGGCCGTGCCCGTTCAGGCTCTCAACATGCGTGTTGGGGGCCATGGCGGTACCCGTACCGCCATTCTCGTACTGAATCTCGCCGGCGTTCGCATCGGTCGCAGGAGCAGAACCCTTTATCTGCTTCTTGTTATACCCATTTTGCGCATCGGCCGACCACATATCGCGGTTCCATGCGTTGAGATGGCCAACGTAGAACGCGTACTCGGGAAGCAGCACGGGGTTACCGGTGACCTTATAGTAACCCTGGAGCAGATCCTGAGCGATCGGCGCGGTGGATTTACCCTTGGCGGCATCTGCCACAAAATAATAGGCGTCGAGCTCGTTCTCTTTATGCGTCGCCACGGTTGCATCACCGTTGGACTTGCCAAAGTCATACGTGCCGTCGGCAAAGGTGTTGCGCAAAACGCCGTATCCCTCGCTGGACCAGTAGAACGGGTTGGGCGAAGCAACGCCGCCATCGACCCAATTGGACTCGTTGGCAATGTGGATGGAGTTGCCCGTATGAATGAAGCGCCCGTTCTGGGTGCCGCCGCCAAAGAAGTCCTCACCCTCATGCTTGACGAGCGTTTGGACGGTGGAGCCCTTCTCGAGATCGAGAGGCGCTGCCTCCTCCATGACCACCTTGCCGTCACGCTTGATGGTCATTTTCGCCGTGGCCTTGTCGAACTCGATGGTGGTCTTACCGCCTGCGGGGGAGATTACAAATGCCCCTCCCTGATCTTTCACGCTCGCCTTTGGCTTGGAGTACTTTGACGAAGTGTCGGGCTGGGCCTGAATCTTAGCAACGTGCTTCGGGCCCCTCGGCTTCGCATAGGCACTAAAATCACCAGACGGATCGACGTTGTAGCGGAACACATCGTCCTCGAGCAGGGTGATTTTGCCCTGGATGTCCTTTGTGCCATCGGTGAACGTGACGGTGACCACGTTGTTCTTTGCCTCGGCGGACTTTACGCCCGTCAGCGGCGCGGCGGATGCCGGAGCGGCGATTGCGAGCGAAAGCGCCGTGGCGGCAACAACGGCGCTGCCTTTGACCCATGAGCGCTTGAGCAACGGCTTGGTATCGCGCATGTGCTCTCCTTATCCCTTTTGTCTGCGCACCACGCTTCCATCATGGAAGCTGCGCGCTTTGATGCACTGGTATGAACCAGCACACCACCTACAGATAATGTTAAGTTTATTAATGGATTTATTGAGCGGCTTCTATATTCCGTAAACGACTGCATTGAGTCGGCAAACGGTCGGAATCTGGGTACCCTCCCCGAGTACCCCCCCGACAGGATATTCAGATTTGGGGCTTGCCTAGTTTAGGGACCGGAAAGGCTCTAGAATTAGGCCATGAGCA